>CAYOLS010000190.1:0-6505 GCA_964404845.1 uncultured Ferruginibacter sp.
GCACATCTTTCAGCAAACCTTGTGTACCCAGGTAAATGATCGCAACTTGTTTTTCTACTGAGAACGGCGTGTATTGTGCTTGTTTCAGGATCTCCACGTTACGGGCACCTTTGTCAATTACGTTCTTGGTTGCAGCATCCAGATCACCACCAAATTTAGAGAAGGCTTCCAGTTCACGATAAAGCGCCTGGTCAAGTTTCAGTGTACCGGCAACTTTTTTCATTGATTTGATCTGCGCATTACCACCCACACGACTTACCGAGATACCTACGTTGATCGCAGGACGGATACCGGCGTTGAACAGGTTACTCTCAAGGAATATCTGCCCGTCGGTGATAGAAATTACGTTGGTTGGGATATAGGCAGATACGTCACCCGCCTGTGTTTCAATGATCGGCAATGCAGTTAAAGAACCACCACCTTTCACCAGGTGTTTGATTGATTCAGGAAGATCATTCATCTGCTTAGCAATTTCATCTTTAGAAACCACTTTTGCAGCCCTTTCCAGCAAACGGCTGTGCAGGTAGAATACGTCACCAGGATATGCTTCACGGCCCGGTGGGCGACGAAGCAGCAGGGATACCTCACGGTAAGCTACCGCTTGTTTACTCAGGTCATCATAAATGATCAAAGCAGGACGACCGGTATCACGGAAGAACTCACCAATAGCAGCACCCGCAAACGGAGCGTAGAACTGCAAAGGAGCAGGATCAGAAGCAGAAGCTGCTACAATGGTAGTGTAAGCCATTGCGCCGTTCTCTTCCAACGTTTTCATGATACCAGCAATGGTAGAAGCTTTCTGACCAATTGCTACATATATACAATAAACAGGCTTGCCTGCTTCGTAAAATTCTTTTTGATTGATAATGGTATCGATACAGATAGCGGTTTTACCCGTCTGGCGGTCACCAATTACCAGCTCACGCTGACCACGACCTACCGGGATCATCGCATCGATTGCTTTGATACCAGTTTGCAGCGGTTCTTTTACCGGCTCACGGAAAATTACACCCGGCGCTTTACGCTCCAGTGGCATTTCATATAATTCACCTTTTAAAGGACCTTTACCATCGATAGGCTGACCCAAAGTGTTGATAACACGGCCACTCATACCATCACCCACTTTAATGGAGGCAATTTTGTTGGTACGTTTCACTTTGTCACCTTCTTTAATTTCGCTGCTGTCGCCCATCAGTACCACACCCACGTTATCTTCTTCCAGGTTAAGCGCAATAGCCTGTACGCCATTGTCGAATTCTACCAGCTCACCCGAGCGAACATTGTTGAGGCCGTATACACGGGCAATACCATCACCCACCTGTAATACGGTTCCAATTTCTTCCAAATCGGCCGAAGCGTTAAAGTTGCTCAGCTGCTGGCGAAGTATCGCCGAAATTTCATCTGGTTTGATCTCTACCATAAAAATTTATTTATTTAGTAAGCCGGCTGAAACGCTTTGTGGTACTGCGTTGCCCCGATAGCTATCGGGGCTCACTTACACATTTTCAGCTTTGGGCATCTGTTTTAAGGCCGCAAAGGTAAGCGTTGGGAACTGTAACGGCAAAAATTTTGGGCTTATTATTATGCATTTTCCAATCAAAATATGGCGCCGGTTAACAAAACGGCAGGGATTTGTAAAAAATCAGTAAAAAAGCCCAGCGCAATCGTTTACTCAATTTTGAGTATAAAAATACTTTGCAGAATCCTGTATCTTCGGCACCGAAATTTCAAATTTCTGCGTAGTATCTACGTGATGAGTTTACCATTGCCAAACATTTAAACATTTAATTACATGTTTTCGCCTTAAAATGAAAACGAAACCAAAACAATTATGAGGAAAATTTACCTGCTTCTTTTATTTGTTATTGCCATTTTCCCGGCCTTTTCGCAGGGAAAACTAATGCAAAGCAGCGATCCGCTGGTGGCCAGTATGGAGGCCAACCGTAAAAGCACCGCTCCCTATTCCGTAAGGTTTAAAGACAATGCACAGGTATCTGCCTCGAATGCCCAGGCACTTTTCAGCAAGTATCTTTCTTTAAAGAAGGGCACCGATGAACTGCGCCTGAAACGTTCGGATGCAGGTAAGAACAACATCCTGGTAGATCGCTACCAGCAGTTCTTTAAGAATATCAAAGTAGAGCACGGCGGCTATACCATAACCTCTAAAAATGGTAAAGCATCGTTCATGACGGGTGATTTCTACAGCATCAAAGCTTCATTTGAAACAGCACCGCAGCTTTCGGAAGCAGCAGCACTGCAAAGTGCTATGGCTGCTATCGGGGCGCAAAAATACAAATGGCAGAACCCGGTAGAAGAAGCTTTCATTAAAAGGGAAACTAATGACCCTTCCGCTACCTATTTTCCAAAAGGAGAATTGGTGCTGGTGGAAGATTTCACCGGTGGCGATGCACTGAACGGCCGTCTTTTCCTTGCCTGGAAATTCGATATATATGCCGATCAGCCTACCAGCAGGGATAATATTTTTATTGATGCAAAAACTGGTAAAGTCTTATTGAAAGATCCTATCATTAAGCATCTTGATGATGAGAATGGTACACACACCGCTAAAAGTAAAGACAGTAAGAAAGTTACTGTTGCCGAAAATTCGCCCACAGTAGTAGGTACGGCAGCTACCCGTTACAGTGGTACAGTGAATATCACTACTACTTTAAGTGGCGCCAATTATATTCTAATGTCAACACAGGCAACAGACCAGGCCCCTTTACGCACCCGTAATATGAACAGGGGGACCAACTTTGGCGCTGCTACAGATTTTACCGATGCAGACAACAACTGGTCAGATGCTGAATTTAATAATGCCAACAGGGACAATGCAGCACTGGATGCACACTGGGGCGCAGGAAGAGTGATAGACTACTGGAGAACAACACACAACAGGAATAGTTACGATAACAACAATGCTGTTATCAATAGTTATGTTCACTATGCCAACAACTTCAACAATGCCGCCTGGAACGGTACTGCCATGTACTATGGTGATGGCAGCAACACCAACGGCGGATTCAGCCCGCTGACCGGCCTCGATGTTTGCGGTCATGAAATAGGTCATGCTATTTGTACTTACACTTCTGCATTGGTATATAACAGGGAAAGCGGCGCCATGAATGAAGCATTCAGCGATATCTGGGGTGCAGCTATTGAGCGCTTTGCAGATCCGCACGAAACAGATGCTGTTCCAAAAAGTTATTTCCTGATCGGTGAAGAGATCGGTCTGCCTTATCCCAACAGCCCGTTGAGAAGTATGAGCAATCCAAAATCACAGGGTCAGCCCGATACTTACCTGGGCACCTTCTGGAGACCAACTACGGTTTCTGGTTGCCCTACTCCTTCTAATGCAAATGACCAGTGTGGTGTACACTATAACAGTGGTGTATTAAATCACTGGTTCTATATAATGGTAATGGGTAAAACCGGCACCAACGATGTGGGCTTCAGCTACAATATTACCGGTATCGGCTGGGCCAAAACCGAAGCGATCACCTATCTCGCTGAACAAAACCTCACTTCTACTTCTACTTACGCAGCGGCACGCAATGTATTCCATAATGCGGCTGTTACTTTATACGGTACATGTTCGGTAGAAGCGCTGACTGTTTTGGCTGCATTTGATGCGGTGAACGTAACCGGTCCGGAGTTAAATCCTCAGCTGGTATTGACACAAAACGTGGTACAGCAACTGGAAGGGCAAAATGTTATTTATACCAATAAAGTAACTGCCAGCCCATGTATCGGCATTACCAATTACCTGGTTACAGATACATTGCCTACCAACGTAACCTATGTTTCAGGCGGTACTTACAATGCTGCTACAAGGGTAGTAAGCTTCCCTGTGACATTGGCTGCAGGTCAGACACAGAACTATTCATTTACTGTACAGATCAATAACGGCAGTTATTTCCCAACAACCAACCTGCTGGATGAACAAGTGACCGGCGCAGGTATTCCTGCAACAATGGTTACTTCGGCTGCTGCAGGTACTGCCAGCAATTTCGTAGTATCTTCTGCGCAGAGTCATAGTGCACCAAACTCGTTATTTGGTGTAAATCCTTCAGCGGCTTCTGATTACAGGGTGGCAACAGCCAACCCTATACCAATGGGTGCTACACCTCCAACATTCACCTTCTGGGGTAATTACAATACCGAAGATGGCTGGGACGGCGGTATGGTGGAAATAAGCACCAATGGCGGTGCCAACTGGACGGATCTTGGGGCCAACATGACTGAAAATGGTTACAACGGTACTTTAGGAACCGGCAGTAACAACCCATTGGGCGGAAGAGCGGCCTTTACAGGTAACAGCAACGGCTGGAAGAAAACTACCATCAGTTTGTTGCCATTTGCCAACCAAAGCGCCTTATTCCGTTTCAGGGTAGGATCTGATGATAATACGGCTGTAGCAGGCTGGTATATCGATGATATCCTTATCCAGTCAAGAGCATTGGTAAATATGAGAAGCAGTCTCTTCAATGCAAGCGGCGTAAGGGTGCAGGTAAAAGATACCATCACTATTATTTTGGAAAATGTAGGCTGTACGCCGGTGTCTGTAACAACACCTCCGGCCAATACCAATGCATGTGTAGGTACCAATGCTGTATTTACTGTAGTGGCAGGCGGTACAACCCCGTCTTACCAATGGGAAGTAAGTACCAATGGTGGTGCCAACTGGAGCATTATCCCTGGTGCCAACACTTCTACACTAACTGTTAGCAACGTTACTCTTGCTATGAATAACAACAGGTACAGGGTTCAGTTAACGAATGCATGTCCTTCGAACGTTGCATCTGCAGATGCTATCTTAACGGTGACAGATGCAGCAAGCATCACAACCAATCCATCAAATACATCTGCTTGTCTCAATGGCAATACTTCTTTCACAGTTGTTGCTTCCGGTTCTACCTTAACCTACAAATGGCAGGTAAGTACCGATGGCGGTACCAACTGGACAGATATTCCTTCTGCCACTGCTGCAACACTGAACCTTACAAACGTTACAGCAGCGATGAATAACAACCGCTACAGGGCCGTTGTATTCAACTGCGGACCTACAGGTACCAACTCTGCTGCAGCTACGCTCAGCATCACCAATCCTGCAAATATTACCACGCAACCTGCGAGTGTTACTGTTTGCCCGGGTAACAGCGCCAGCTTTACTGTTTCAGTAAATGGTACAAGCCTTACCTACCAATGGCAGGTAAGCAGTAATGGCGGAACATCTTATACTAATATCGGTGGTGCCAATGCTGCTACTTATACCATCTCCAATGTTGCATTGAGTCAAAACAACAATATGTACAGGGTAGTGGTAAATGGCACATGTACTGTTGATCTTACATCTACAGCAGCAACACTGCACATTAACCAACCGGTGAACATCACCGCAAATCCTTTGAATACGAGTGCGTGTGTGGGTGATAATGCAAGCTTCACTGTAACCGCTGCCGGCGGCACCATTACTTACCAATGGCAGGTGAGCATCAACGGTGGTCCGTTTGCCAATATCAGCAATGGCGGAGTATACAGCGGCGCTACTACCAATACATTGAACATTACCGGAGCCACAACCGATATGAATGGTTATGTATTCCGTGCGATCGTTGACGGTCCGCCTTGCGGACAGGTAACATCAGGTACTGCATCATTTACAGTAAACCGTTTACCGGGTGCTGTACTGGTAGCAGCTGAGTATGCTAACATCCTACCAAGCACTCCTTCCGGATTATATGTAACGGTGAGTCCTGCGGGTACTTACACTTACCAGTGGACAAGAAACAGCAATGTGTTGCCAAATGTAACCGGCAGCAGCTATCCTATCAATCCAGACAGGCTGGGTACTTACTCAGTAGAAGTAACGGATGTGAACGGATGTAGCATTGTTACCAATTCGGTAACTATTAGAGATTCTGTAAGTAATCAATTGTTTGTGTCGCCTAACCCGAACCAGGGCCAGTTCCAGGTAAGGTATTACAGCGCATCAACAAGTCCTGTGGCAAGAACACTGGCAGTATATGATTCCAAAGGTGCGAGGGTTTACTCTGCTCCTTATACGGTATCAACTCCATACGATCTGATGCAGGTGGATATGCCAAGAGCTTCCAATGGTACTTATATTATTTACCTGCTGGATGCAAGCGGAAATAAAATAGCAACAGGAAAGGTGGTGATACAGAGATAGAATCATCTAACCTAAATAGGAAAAGCCGCTTCAGTGATGAAGCGGCTTTTCTATAAAATATTTGTTAGTAAAAATGATTACAATTCAACCCTCGTTATGTAAAAATCCTTGGTTCAAGGACCAAATGTTAAATACTAGCGTTTAAATTTGCCTATGAATAAATTGAAAATTTATATTGATGATGATGGTGATTATAAGGAATTAGCTGATTCCTTAAAAGCTAAAATTATTGAGTACTTTAAAGATGCCTTCCAGGTAACAATTTGGAAAGATGTCATTAGAGAAGAGGGTACTACTATTGAGGATAGAACA
>CAYOLS010000191.1:0-6472 GCA_964404845.1 uncultured Ferruginibacter sp.
TTTCAAGCTTGAACTGGTCGAAGCCAAAATGTAGTACAGTAAAACCGGCCAGCAGCAGGAACAATGCAATGGTCTCGTATTTGAAAAGACGATCGATTTTTGGATACCTGGTAGCTGATTCTAAAAAATGCCTGGTGAATAATATATAGAAAATGGTACCGACCATGAGCAATACCAGGTCGATATAGCTGAAGAAAAATCCTTTGATCCATCCCGGGTGCAAGCCAAGATAAGTGGTAAAAAATATAAGCAGGAACATGCAGAGTGAATACAGGGAATTGTATAGGAACTCTACTTTATGCGTAATGAAAAAATTAAGAAAGGTCATCAATATCATCATCAGCAACATGCCGCTCAGGATAATGCCGACCACCTTTTTTTCCGTCATGGTATTGTACATCCTTCCCTGGTAAGATTTCAGCAGGTGTGGTGCTACAATGGTAGCCTGTATATCATTGAACTGCGATTTGAAAAACTTTCCCTGCAGTACGTACGTAGTAACAGAGGATGGTTCGACCGTAAACGGGATGAAGCCGCTCCTTATACCCGTTGTTTCTATTTTTTTCAGCACACCGTCTTTCCCCGCGCTGTATAGCTGGAAACTTTTGTATACTTTTCCGGGATATAGAAAATATTTTTCGGTGGTTGCAGAATCATTTCGAAGCGTGAATTTTAAATAGAAAGTATGTGCCAGCAGGCTGGCGGGTAAATACTTTTTAGAGATGATATCTGAAAGGGGTAAAAACTGCCTTGACAGTACCGCTTCCGGTGTTTGAGTTTCATTGCTGTCAACAAAAACATAACAGCTGGAACTGATGGTTGAAAAGTTTTTGGCAGTGTCCATGTTCACAAACTTTTCGGCCTGTGGAGATTGACCAAAACCCGTTACCGACAAAACCAGCAGGAAGGCTATGAAAATTATTTTTTTCAAAAAAGCAGCTTTACTGTCAAACCTACATAAATTCGTTGAAATTGCATGACTAAAATGAGTAATATAGGGTGAGTCTTTTATTTTAGAACTATTGCCAGGCTGAGCCTGTCGAAGTCGAAATAATAAACGTTAAACCCGCTTTCGACAAGCCCAGGCTGGCAGTACTTTTAATTTATGCCAGGGTATTCCTAATATTCTTCACCACATTTCTGTCAGGCAGTATTTATTATATCTTTGCTATAGGATGGCCAATAAAGTAAAAACAATAAAAGCTAACACTAAGGCAGCTGAAACGCTTCAGCAGGAAAAAGAAGAGACCGTAGAAGTAAAGCAGTTGCTGAAAGATGAGCGTACCCATAAAATTGCCGGCAGCATATTCCTGCTACTGGCTATTCTTTTTTTCATAGCATTTACGTCGTACCTGTTTACCTGGGATGAAGACCAGGACAAGGTATTTAAGGATGGCTATAAATTGTTACTGGGTACAGATACCAAAGTTGCCAACCTTATGGGAACTTTCGGTGCTTTCATTTCTCATCTTTTTATTTACAAAGGATTCGGGATCGCTTCTTATCTCATCTGCAGTTTCTTTTTTGTAATAGGAGTGAATCTTTTCTTCGGGAAAAAAATATTCTCTGTTTCAAAAAATATCAAATACCTCATCGTTGGGCTACCATTGATAAGCATTACCGCTTCTGTGCTATTAGGTAAACAGGAGTTTGCATGGGGTGGCGCTGTGGGCGATATGTGTAAGAATTATTTGTACGGTACTATCGGCAAGATCGGCAGCATTGCTGTGCTGTCTGTAGCTTTCCTCGCTTATGTGATATGGCGTTTCAATCCAAGTTTCAATTTGCCGGAAAAGAAACAACCTGTAACCCCGGTTGAAACAGCACCCGAAAATGAAACAACAATAGCCCCGGTTGCTACCAATAAAAAATTTGAGAACGAAGAAGAAGAGGAGGAGGTGGAATCATCAGAAAATTCTACTTCTTCCAATGCCATGAAAGGCAATGCAGGCATGCTGAACATACCAGACCAATCGCCTGTATTTAATCATGACCTGAATATTGTAGAAAAAGAAGAAGAAAAACAAAAGCCTGTTGTAAAAGAAGCAGCGCCAATGCCTGTTTTCCCGGAAGATGAGGAAGAAGTAATAGAAGCAGTAAAACCTGTTTCACTGGTTTCTGTATTGCCGCCTATGCCGAAGCAGGATGTTGCTGAACCTTCGGGATTGGAGCTCGAAATAAAAACGGCGGAAAAAGAACAAGAAGAGCCGGAAGTAAAAACGCCGGAGAAAGTGCAGCAACTGAAACCTTATGATCCTATTCTTGACCTGAGAGATTATAAATATCCTTCGCTTGACCTGCTGGAAAGTCATGGCAGTGAAAAAATAGTACAGGATGCCAATGAACTGGAGAATAACAAGAACCAGATCATCAGCACACTGAAGAATTATGATATCAATATTCAAAAGATATCGGCAACGGTTGGTCCTACAGTTACTTTGTATGAGATCATTCCTGCAGCCGGTGTACGTATCAGCAGGATTAAGAACCTGGAGGATGATATTGCGCTGAGCCTTGCTGCGCTGGGCATTCGTATCATTGCACCTATTCCGGGTAAGGGTACGATCGGTATTGAAGTACCGAATACCCGTAAAACAGTGGTGAGCATGAAGACGCTGCTGAGCTCTGAAAAATTCCAGAAGAATGCTTTCTCTCTGCCAATTGCTATCGGTAAGCGAATAGATAACGAGAATTTTATTGTTGACCTGGCAAGCATGCCGCATATGCTGATGGCTGGTGCTACAGGCCAGGGTAAATCTGTGGGACTGAATGCGATCCTTGTTTCATTGTTGTATAAGAAACATCCGTCGCAATTAAAGTTTGTGCTGGTCGATCCGAAAAAAGTGGAGCTGAGCATTTATAAAAGAATTGAAAGGCATTTCCTGGCAAAGCTACCGGGAGAAGAAGATGCTATCATCACTGATACCAAAAAAGTGGTGAATACACTGAATGCACTTTGTATCGAAATGGACAACCGCTACGACCTGTTAAAGGAAGCGGGTTGCCGTAACATAAAAGAGTACAACGAAAAATTTGTTGCCCGCAAACTGAATCCTGAAAAGGGACACCAGTACCTACCATTCATTGTATTGGTGGTGGATGAGTTTGCTGACTTGATCATGACAGCGGGTAAAGAAGTGGAAATGCCGATCACCAGGCTGGCGCAGCTGGCAAGGGCCATCGGTATTCACCTGATCATTGCTACACAAAGGCCGTCAGTGAATATTATTACGGGTACCATCAAGGCGAACTTCCCGGCACGTATTGCTTTTAAAGTGAGCAGTAAGATAGACAGCCGTACTATTTTAGATACGGGTGGTGCAGAACAACTGATCGGTAAGGGTGATATGCTTATTAGCTATAATGGTGAAGTGGTGCGCCTGCAATGTGCTTTCGTGGATACACCCGAAGTGGATAAGATCGTAGACTTTATCGGCGATCAACGAGGTTATACTGATGCTTTCCTGCTGCCTGAATACATTGATGAAAAAGACATGGAAGCGAGGGATTTTGATGTGAATGATAAAGATGCCTTGTTTGAAGATGCAGCAAGGCTGATCGTTGCAAGCCAGAGCGGAAGTACTTCTTTACTGCAACGCAGGATGAAGCTGGGTTACAACAGGGCAGGGCGGTTGATGGATCAACTGGAAGCTGCGGGTATCGTAGGGCCAAACCAGGGAAGTAAAACAAGGGATGTGCTGATAAAGACGGATGCGGATCTGCAGGACTTTTTGAATAATATGATATAGTGGATTACACGGATTTTCGCAGGGTCGGCACCGAAGGTCAGACCCGTAATAAAAATATAACACGAATTTCAGGCACGAATTATACGAATTATGTGACCTGTAAAAGTTGTTCAATTCCTGCAATTCGACCTTAAGCCTTTCATTTAATAAAACTACCACGTTCAATTCGTGTAATAATAATGAGCAAGTTTCTAATAGTAGGCCTCGGCAATATCGGCAATGAATATGCCAACACCCGTCACAATATTGGGTTCGATGTGGTGCATGCATTTGCCAGCAAGCATGGCGGAGCGTTCAGGGTAGACAGGCTGGCCTATGTGGCAGACGTGAAATGGAAGGGAAAGCAGTTTGTATGCATTTGCCCCACCACTTTTATGAATCTTAGCGGGAAAGCCTTTAAATACTGGATGGATAAGGAGAAAGTTGCTCTGGAGAATACGCTTACCGTGGTGGATGATCTTGCCCTTCCGCTGGACAAACTTCGTTTAAGGGCCAGTGGTAGTGATGCAGGGCACAATGGTCTCAGGGACATACAGGCTACGCTGAATACAGTGGCTTATCCTAAGCTCAGGTTCGGTATCGGCAATAATTTCCCAAAAGGTATGCAGGCTGATTTTGTATTAGGTAAATGGCGCCCCGATGAATTGCCTGTAGTTCAGCTAAAAGTGCAGAAATCTGTAGAAATAATAGAAGATTTTGCTGCTATAGGCCTCGAAAGAACGATGAGTATGGTAAATCAACTGAGCATTAAGCCATAGAAATATAGAGTTGCCGCCTTTTTTTAATGTGTTTTTCTTATTTTCGCTCCCTGAACCACACCCAAAATAAAACTACCTTGAAATGAAGATTATTTGTATCGGAAGGAATTATGCGGAACATGCGAAGGAATTGGGTAATGATATACCAGATGAGCCGGTTATATTTATGAAGCCCAAAAGTGCTTTATTGCAGGTGCATACTCCATTCTACTACCCTGAGTTTACGAATGAGTTACACTATGAGTGTGAGCTGGTGCTGCGTGTTTGTAAAAATGGAAAATACATCCAGGAGCGCCATGCTTCCAACTACTATAATGGTATTACCGTTGGGATAGATTTCACAGCCCGGGATATACAGGAGGAAGCCAAAAAGAAAGGCCTTCCCTGGGAAAAAGCAAAAGCGTTCGATAATTCTGCAGCTGTAGGAAAGTTCATCGATATTACCCCGGAGATCAATAAAAAGAACATCAATTTCAGCCTGCTGAAAAATGGAGAGCAGGTTCAGAAAGGCAATTCCTCCCAGATGATCTTTAATTTCGACGCTATTGTTGCCAATATTTCCAACTACTTTTCACTGAACATAGGCGATATCATCTTTACAGGCACACCTGCCGGCGTAGGCGAGTGCGTGGTAGGAGATGAGCTGGAAGCACTGCTGGAAGATAAAGTGCTGCTGAAGTTCGAGGTAAAATAATTAATCAATAATTTTTAATGGATAACGAATAATTGTTTCGGCAGTTAGTTATCCATTTTTTATTGCCAGTACCGGAGATCTAACAATGCTACCACTCTCAAAAATTATTCATTATTCATTGTCTTTATTCTTCGTAGAAATCAATTAAGCTGCTGAAATACACATCATTCCAGCCTTCTACAATGTCTTCAAAAGCTTCATCCGGTATATTGCTGTGTCGCAGCTCAGCAGAAGTGCCTTGCTTGTGCGGGTGAAGGATAATGATCACTATGGAAGCTTCTTCCTGTTCGCCGAAATACCATTCCTGTGTAATTTTTTTGCCTTCCTCAAAAGCAATATTCCTGCCCTCGATACTTCCTTCCCATAAAGAAAATTCCGAACCCGGTTCTGTGCTCATAACAGCAGGCTCACCTGTCCATAGCTGTATTGTAGCAGGGTTGGTCAGCGCAATATAAACCTCTTCAGGTGTTGCAGGTATAATGTAGTATTGTTTGTAATCTTTCATTTTATTGATGGTTAGTGGTTAATAGTTAATGGGCACATCCCTCATATCTTCTATAAAGACATTAACATTTCTCAAAATACAAATGTTGTACATTTGAATCCAATATTCTACCAATGAAAAAGAAAATTTTCTTCTCCTTCTTTTTATTTGCTGCCGGCTTTTTAACGGCTGTTGATGTATCTGCACAATATAAGTCATACAAAATAAGTCCGAAAGGTGATACCATCAATATTGTAAATGCCAAAGGCCAGAAGGAAGGCAGGTGGGTGAATCGTATTGAAGAACTGCGTGGTGAACCAGGCTACGAAGAAGAAGGTGTTTACAAAGACGGTGCAAAAAACGGTTCCTGGAGATTGTATACTTTGGAAGGAGACCTGCTGGGAATAGAGAATTATAAGAACGGAGGTAAAGACGGACTACAGCAATATTACACTTATCTCGGCGACCTGGTAAGGGAAGAAAGCTGGAGAGGCTACGACCCTGAACATCCCTATGATACTATTCCAATTTATGGAACAGGGAGCAATGAAATTTTAGAATACAAAATTGTAAAAGCAGAACAATACAGCGTAAAGCATGGCAAGTGGAGATACTACCAGCCTGGCTCAGGTGTTATGATAAAAGAAGAAGAGTGGGAGCGTAACAATATCGTTAAGCCCAAAACAAACGCTCCTGTAGCTACTACCACTACAGAAAAAAAGAAAGAAATAGAAAAAACACCTGAAATGCTGGAATGGGAGAGAAAGAATAAGGGGAAAAAGAATGC
>CAYOLS010000192.1:0-6379 GCA_964404845.1 uncultured Ferruginibacter sp.
AGGTTCGTTCTTCGACCAGGAAGGTATCATACCTACCAATGATTATAAAAAATATACTGTAAGGGTATCCAATACTACCCGTGTAGGCAAATGGCTGGATTTCACCCCTACTGTTCAATACCTCAATACTAAAAATAACAAAGTAATGAGGGGCGCAGGCGGGTTCCTGTTAGGCCTGCTTTCGTGGCCTACAACCGACAATATCAGTGGAACTTCAAGAGGAGACAATGCTACGAAGGACCCGATTTTTGCGGCAGCCGGATTACCTAATTCAGAGTTCGACAATCCGCTGTTCAATGTAAACAATAACAAGAGCAGGGAGATGACTGATCGTGTTAATACTTCATTGGGCGTGAACATTCGCCCTACCGACTGGCTTTCTGTTGCCGGCAGGTTCGGGTATGAGACTTATAAGACCGAGGCTTATTTAAGGTATCACCCGCTCTCCTATTATATTACTCTTGCAACCGGTGGCGTGCAGGATAATTACTGGAGAAAATACAATGGTTACAACCATACTATTACAGCAACTGCAAAGAAAACCCTGGGCAAGGATTTCAACTTAAGGTTGATGGTGGGAACCATGTGGCAGGATTATAAAACAAGCATGTTTGCCATTACCGGTTCAGGCCTGGTCGATTCCATTATAAATGGTGTAATGTATAAAGGAGGACAGGTTGTTACCAACGCTAACTACGAGCAATTGTTAGGCGCTTATACAGATAGCAGTGTAACCAAACCTGCTACCCGTATCAGGTTGCTGAGGAATTATTTCAATGAATACAATTACCAGCAGTTACGCCAGCTGGCTTATTTTGGAGAGTTTGGTGTTAACTGGAAAAACCTGGTGTACCTTACTTATTCACACCGTTTTGAGCAGGCTTCTACGCTGCCTGAAAGGAATCGTAATTACAACTACCCTGGTGGTGGTATCAGTGTGATTGTTAGTGACCTGATCCCGGGATTGAAAAGCAAGGCCTTCAATTACTTCAAACTCAGGGGTTCTGCCGCAGGTACAGCCAGGCTGAACAGCCCTTATTCTACGCAATCTGTTTTCGCCAATAGCAATTCAAGCGGCTCGGGCTATTCCTACGGGTTCTTTAACAACAACCCAGATTTAGGCCCAGAAAGACAAACTACTTATGAAATAGGTTCTGAAATGAGGTTCCTGAACAACAAGATCAACTTTGAAATTGCGTACTACAATACGCTCAACAAAGACCAGATCATTGAGAACCTTCGCCTGAGCTATGGAACAGGATTTGTGCTCAATACACAAAATGCAGGTAGTACAAGGAACCAGGGCGTTGAAATAAGCATTGATGCAACATTGGTGAACAACAAAAACCTTATGTGGAACACCAGGTTGAACTTTAATAAGATGAGAAGTAAAATTATAGAGCTTCCTAAAAACCTGTCATTCTTCTACCTGTCTGATACAAACGTATATGGTTCTGCAGCAGCAGGTGTAGGTATCGGCGGTTCTACTACTACCATTTCCGGCTTAGGTTACGAAAGAAACAAGAACGGACAAATACTGATCAATCCTTCAAGCGGTTTACCGGTGGTAGATCCAAACCAGAAAGTAAGGGGCGACAGGATGCCTGATTTCACCCTTGGCTGGAACAATACTTTTGGTTATAAAAACTGGAGGCTGACCTTCCTTTGGGATCTGAAAGTAGGTGGCGATATCTACAATGGTACTGCACAATACCTGACAACGATCGGCAGAAGCAAACTGACATCTGACAGGGAAACTGCAAGAGTTGTTACCGGTGTATTGAAAGATGGTTTTGAAAATACCGACAATCCAACAGTGAATAATATTGCTATCACTCCTTATTACAATGACCAGTATTATCGTTTAATGCCGGAAGAATTGTTTATCGAAAGAGATATCAATTACCTGCGCCTGAGGGATCTTACTGTTTCTTACACATTCCCTAAAGCAGCAATTAACAAGATCAGGGCAATCAAAAGCCTGGGAGCATTTGTTACTGCAACAGATTTAATACTGATCACAAATTACAATGGTGTAGATCCAAGTGTTAATGCTGGTACAGCAGGTACCCGTGGTGTTGGTGCATTTGGTTTCGACTATGGCACAATGGCCAATCAACCAAGTATAAACTTTGGCTTGAGAGCCAACTTTTAATTAATTTTTAAATATCATACAATGAAAAAATATTGTGTAACCATTTTAGCATCATTTGTTTTCTTGTCCTGTACAAAGAAAATAGACGATGCCTATGTGAATCCCAATGCGGATATCAGAAAACCTATAGAAGAATTAATGCCCAACATCATTGCTAATTTCGGTGCAAGTGCAACAGCACAAGGTGCCGGCTATGGCACTCAGAATGATGGATTGTATTTTGGCAGGTACGTACAGTTTTGGGCAACCAATACCACCCTTAATCAATACGATATAATGAGCCAGGCAACTACCCGTACCACTGCCGCTACTTCTGATATCGGTGGTTCACATTGGGCCATGCTGTATTATGGACAGGGGCAGAACCTCAACAGGGTAAAACAATGGGGTGCTGAAGAAGGAAAATGGGATTATGTAGGTGTAGCCAATGCTATTCGCTCATGGGCATGGCTGGCCACTACCGATGTGCATGGCGAAATAATTGTTGACCAGGCATTCCAGACAGACAGGTATGTATTTGAATACAATACACAGCAAAGAGTATATGAAGAGGTGAAGAAAGAAGCAATGCTTGCCATTGAAAACCTGAGCAGGAATGATGGTTCTGTAAACGAAGCAAACCTTGCAATAGGTTGTAACTGGATTTCATTAAAAGGAGACCGTGAAAAATGGAAAAGGTTCACCTATGGTGTGTTGGCACGTATGTATCACAGAACAACCAATAAAGCAAGCTATTCTGCTGATTCAGTTATCAAGTATTGCGACCTCGCCTTAGCTACCAATTCAGATAATGTGTATGTATTGTTTGAAGCAACCAAAAATGATAACACCAACTATTATAGCCCTTTCAGGAACAACGTTGGTACATTAAGGCAAACCAAGTTTATCGCAGACCTGGAGTCTGGGTTGAATCCGGCATTCCCGGGTGTACCGGATATCAGAGCGCCTTATTTGATAAGGGACAATACCAATGGTACTTATAAAGGTATCAGGCCGGGTAAAGGATCTGATGGTCTGGTTACCGCAGATCAGCCAAAGAATTTTTATGGCACTTCTTTCGCTACTACAACAGGTGGATCTGATGCTACTTCCAGGTACATCTTCAGGAACAACTCACCCTACCCTGTTATGACTGCTGCAGAGATTCAATTTATAAAAGCGGAAGCATTGTACAGGAAGAACCAAAAATCGCAGGCGCTTGATGCTTACAAAAAAGGTATTGAGCTGAACATTGATATGCTGACAACAGATTATGCCACAAACGTACCTGCGCCACTGCAGATAACACCTGCAGCCAAAACAACTTTCCTGGCAAATACTGTTATAGTTCCTGCACTTGTTGATTTTAATTTATCGCATATCATGCTGCAAAAATTCATTGCCATGTACGGTTATGGCTCACTGGAAACATGGGTGGATCTTAGAAGGTATCATTATACAGATGTAGAAACAGGTACTACAAGGCAGGTATACACTGCATTTGAACCACCTGCCTTAAATGAATTGTATGTTGACAACAATCAAAAATACATTTATCGTACAAGGCCAAGGTTTAATTCTGAGTACCTGTACAATATTGATGCATTAGGGCAAATAGGTGCATTAGGCCTGGATTATCATACAAAGGAACAATGGTTTTCACAGCCATAAACCAATCTATTCATCTCAAATAATAATACAATGAAAATATATTCTTTTATAACAGTTACGGCAATTGCGGCGCTGGCAGTAGTTACCGGGTGCAAAAAAGAAGCAGAGAAGTCTCCCTTCGATGTTACTTACAGCGGTAGTAGTATGGCCTCTCTGAAAGTGATCTATACAAGCCCTTATTTCAAGAGAGACAGTGTGCAGATAAAGATCAATGATGCAAGGGTTACTAATACCTTTTTATCGCCTACCACTACCAACACGCCTACCCCATTCCCGGGCGGAGGCCTTAATACGGGTGGTGGTAGTGTTCCTGATTATTTTTTATTGACACCAGGTGATACTAAAATATCCGTGGCTATTCCAAAGCTGCTTAAAAACGTGGATTCTATTGTAAAGTTCAGTGGCAATGTAACACTGGATGCAGGCAAAAAATATTCTGCTTTTATTGCAGATACGGCTGCTAATGCAAAAATAGTATTGGTGCCTGAAAGCGGCGTTACCCCGGCTGACAGTACCACTTCTGTTTTCAAATTTGTGAACCTGATCCCTAACCAGCCTGCAATTGACCTGTACTTTAAAAATGTGCTGGTATCAGGTAATATCGCTTACGGAGCTTATAGCCCGGAATTCAGCTTACCTTCTGACAGTACCGGCCAGTGGGCCATCAGGATCGCAGGTGCAGCTCCTGCGTCTGCAGCTATCGTTACTTATCCTACAGGTACTACCAATCAAACCATTCCTAAAAGAAGGGTAATGACGGTATTCTGTAAAGGTTATACCGGTGCCGCAGCGCCACGTATCCCGGTGATCTCGTTGATCTATAATTAATACGGAAATTAATTTCTGAAACTAATAAAGAACTGCCACCCATTAAGGTGGCAGTTCTTTTACCGGCTATATTTTATACAGGAAGAAACAACACTTACATCACTAAGACCAGGGCTGATAGTACCCTGCGAAGTCGCTGCTAATTGTACAGGACAGCGTTTCCGCACAGGGAATAAGGCGGTTGGGATCAATGTAAAACGCAGATCTAAAAAATACTGCGCATCACCCAAAAAAGAAATAGCAGAGTAATATGGAAGTAATGATCCCCACCAGGTCTGCCAGCAGCATCGCCCCTACAGCATACCTTGTATTTTTTACAGATACCGCACCAAAGTAAACAGCGATCACATAAAAAGTAGTATCGCTGCTGCCCTGCAATACGCAGGACAAACGGCCGGCAAAAGAATCAGCCCCGTAGGTTTTCATAGTATCCACCATCATGCCCCTGGCAGCGCCGCCGCTGAATGGTTTTACCAATGCGGTTGGTAAACCGTCTACAAAACGGGTGTCTGTTCCCATCATCGCAAACAAAGATTTTACCCCGTTGATCAGCATATCAAAACTGCCACTGGTCCGTAGCAGGCTTATGGCCACCAGCATACCTACCAGGTATGGGATAATGCGTACAGCCGTTTCAAATCCGCCCCTGGCGCCTTCCACAAAAGCATCGAACACATCTATTTTTTTATATAAGCCACCCAGCACAATTGCTATGAATATCAGCAAAATAAGACCGCTGCTTAAATTACCTGAAAACAGCTGTACGGCATCCGTATCCAGGCTTTTTATGTAAACTACCAGCGCAGCAATGATGGCGGAAATACCGCCGATCCATGCCAGTATCACCGGCTGGAATACATTGATCTTTTGTTTAAAGCTTACAATAAGCATTGCAGCAATGGTAGCCACAAAAGTGGCGATCATGCAGGGTATAAAAATATCCATCGGGTTGGCAGCTTTGGCTGCAGAACGCAACGCAATAATACTCACCGGTATCAATGTTAAACCCGAAGCATGCAGGCAAAGGAACATGATCTGCGGGTTGGAAGCCACAGACTTATTCGGGTTCAGTTCCTGTAAACTTTCCATGGCTTTGATGCCGAAAGGTGTGGCCGCATTGTCAAGCCCCAAAAGATTAGCGGAGAAATTCATGGTCATATGCCCCATTGATGGGTGCCCCTTTGGTATCTCAGGAAATATGCGGGAGAAAAAAGGCCCGATGATCCTTGATAAAAAACGGATACCTCCTGCCCTTTCTGCAATGTTCATCAATCCCATGAACAAGGCCATAAAACCGATCAGCCGGAGACAAAGCGTTACAGCTGTCTGGCAGGTCTCTACAATTCCATCGGCCGACTGGTTACGGAAAGTAAGCAGTTGATTGTCCTGGTAACGAATGATTTTGCTATCCGCACCGGTTATTATCTTGCTGCTGTCCAGTTGTGCAAGAAATGCCTTGTCAACCGTAGCCGTATCGGCCGTTTTCAGCTTAATGGTATCGCCGGACTTGCCAGTCACCATCTGCATAAAAACCGTCTTTCCTTCAGGAGAAGTAACTGCTTTGATGGAAGCCACCAATATTGCTATGATAATAAATGCCGACCAGATCCTGCTTAAAGCCATAGTTAGGAGTTCAAAAGTTTAAGGTTCAACGTTTAAGATGTTATTGCATTGAACTTTTAGCGAAAAAGGGAAGTTACATTATTAATCGGAAAAGAAGCATCCAACCCTTACCTTTGCAGCCGA
>CAYOLS010000193.1:0-6361 GCA_964404845.1 uncultured Ferruginibacter sp.
AAGGCGCATTTGTACCAATACCGGCATTGCCATTCTTTAAGATCATCAGCGCATTACTGGTAGCGGAGGCACTGGTACCATTGCCCACTATCAATAAAGGATCTGTAAGGTTCCATGCCGACTGTGAGCTTGTATTAACAGGATTATTGTAATAACCCAGCGCTGTGGAAGCAAAAGATCTCGCAGTTATTTCTGTACCAAAAGCAACAGAACGACTGCCGGTAGCCCTTACTTTATGGCCGAACGCAGATGAATACAGGCCGGATGCTGTTGCACTATCGCCAACAGCAGTAGAACCTAAAGAAGAAGCAAGGGTTTCGTTGCCAAAAGAAGATGACCCGTTTTCTGCTGTGGCTTTTGCATTGTTTCCTATAGCAAGGGTATAGTTACCGCTACCTACAGCATCTGAACCAATAGCCACAGCAGCTCTTGCAGTTGCCTGTGCATTCCCGCCGATCGCAACAGCATAATCCCCTGTGGCTACACTGCTGTTACCGGTTGCAAAGGACCTTTCGCCCGACGCTGTTGTAAATAGCCCCATCGCTATAGCTCCAAAACCGGTGGCTTTTGTTTTCCAACCCTGGGCAAAACTGAACCCTCCGGAAGCCTCTGTTTCCTGGCCAATTGCCACCGCATTCTCTTCTGTGGCTTTTGTTTTAAAGCCAACTGCCAGGGAATATTTACCAAGGGCAAATGCATTCTCCCCGAAAGAAAAAGCATTCATACCTTTTGCATACACATTGTTCCCAAAAGCCATTGAGAATTTACCCAAACTATCCGAAGCCCAGTTATTATTGGAAGAAATGCCGCCCCGTACCGCTTGTTTTGTGAGGTCGTAATACCAGCCGAAGGATGGTATCGCTGAAGGATCTTTTGTTGCAACAATTCTTGTCCATCTTATCCTGAATCCTGCCTGGCTCACCGTAGCATTTGATTTAAATATAAAAGCAACAAGGTTTGTAGCCGGTATGTTATAAGTGCCGGTAGCAGTAATATTGATCGGGTGATCATCGTTTCCAATAGCCAGTATAAGCGTATCCTGGTTATCAAGGTTCAGTTGTTCAACAATGATCCTGAAACCTACCGTACTGTCATTCACCTGTAGGCCATAAGCATCCAGTGCATTATGACTGTAGTTGGCCGATGGCCCGCCATTATCATACAACAGGCCACTGTTGGCCGTAGTTGTTGTATTGGAAGCATAAGCAGGCATATTCTGTATCTCTTCAGTTGTACCACTGTAATCCTTCACCATGCTGTCTGTATTTTGCTCCGAAAAAGGTCTCCACTTATTTCCATCATGATAATAAAAAGCCGAATAAGTACTATCGTAAACCATCATTCCTTTTGGAACATTGGTGATGGCGTCTCTTGCGGTGCTGCTAAGCCTTGGCATGAGCACACCTTTATCATTACTCCTGATCTCAAGAGCTGCTTTGCTGTTGGGTGTGGTAGTTCCGATACCCACATTCTGCGCATGCAACAGGGAGCTGCACCCTACCAGGAAAATAATACTGTATAGCTTCTTCATCACTTCATTTTTTTGAAACATGAAATTAGATGGCATACAGCAGCAGGGCAATACCGAAATGGGGTGAAGAAGAAGGTAGTATCTGAGCTTGATTTTTTAAATTGTAATTAAGTGTCAGGCTAAGCTTGTCGAAGGCGGTGCTGTTTATGATCTAATGCCGGCTTCGACAAGCTCAGCCTGACAGTATTTCTAAATTGATACACTACCAGGAAACAAGAAACGAACGAGGTATTATATTTGTACACAACAACTTACCATGGCATTGGAAGCAAAGCAAAATAAAAAGCGGGAAAGATCGGCAGCACAAAGACTCAAGCAATGGCTGGGAATCGTTGTATTTGGCACCACCACCCGTATGGGAAGGGCATTTGATATCGGCCTGCTCTGGGCCATCCTCATCAGCATTCTCATCATCATTGTAGAAAGTGTGCCTTCTGTAAATGAACGTTATGGTGCGTACCTGAAAGCGGCGGAATGGATCATCACTATTTTATTCACGCTGGAATACATCGTTCGCATCTGGGTAGTGAAAAAGAAAAGCGGGTATATCTTTAGCTTTTTCGGTATCGTTGATTTTTTATCGATCGCTTCTTTTTACCTGAGCCTTATTTTCCCGGGATCAAAACCATTGGTGTTGTTGCGGGCCATTCGCCTGCTGCGGATATTCCGCATATTCCAGCTCACGCATTACCTCGATGAAAGCGCCATCATGGGCAAGGCACTCATTAAAAGTTTAAAAAGGATCACCGTGTTTTTATCTGTGCTCATTGTTGCGGTGGTTATCCTGGGTACTATCATGTACGTGCTGGAACATGGGCACAACAAGGGTTTCGGGAGCATTCCGCAATCTATTTACTGGGCCATTGTTACCATTACTACGGTTGGGTATGGCGATGTTACACCTATTACTTATGCAGGCAAGATCGTTTCTTCCATCATCATGATGCTCGGTTATGCACTCATAGCAGTTCCAACCGGTGTGGTAGCCGCCGAGCTGGCCAAGCAAAAGGACTCTGATGTTTTCCATCACCAGAAACGTGTGGGCGAATGCCCCAACTGCGGGCTGGACATTTATGATCCCAATGCCAACTATTGCAGGAACTGCGGCAAACCCTTGCCCGAAGAAGCGAAGATCAACTCCGGCGATACAGCCTGATCATCTTACCAGCAATACTTTTTCTGCCCCTGTCTTTTTATCGGCAGTAACATATTTTATAAAATAAGTAGCGGAAGGAAAGCCCGAAAGGTCCAAATTGTACTCTTTCCTTTCTGCATTGATCACTTTGCGCATTAATATTTTACCGGCAAAATCTGCCAGGTATATCTCTTTGATCTTTTTATTTGTTTTCAGCGTAACAAATCCTTTGGTGGGATTAGGAAATACTTCCACCGTTTCAGGGTTGCTGAAAGGACTTAAAGGTTCTGCCCCCTTTGTATCTGCTGCGCAATTGTTCACGAAGCACATTTGTTCAATAATGCGCTGCATCAGGTTGTTGAGCAGTTCCACTTTAAATTCATCGGTGGTAGGTTTGATGTGAGGGTTACCAATACCACTGTCATCCGTAAGGAATAAATAAGTGCCATTGGTAGCCAGCGCTATGGAGCGCATAATGAACTCCGTGGCTTTATCAGTTCCGCTGCATGCCACAGGAACAATGCGGATACCCATGGCAGCAGCCTGGCGGATGAGCAGCGCCATTTCTTTTTTGGCTTCGTCATGCGGCGGCGCATCCATAAGCAGGAAGATGATTCTTGCACGGGCATCTTTGCTCCATTTTATTTTGTTGATGGCATCATCCAGCCCGTTATTCAATGCTTCGGGATAATCACCACCGCCATCGGCATTTTGTTTTTTGATAAAAGCTATTGCATCATTGATACCTTTCTTCATGCCTGATTGTATGGTGAGGTATGCATCGCTCTTGTCCCTGTAAAATACAGCAGCCGTATGCATATTCCAGCTCACGCATTACCTCGATGAAAGCGCCATCATGGGCAAGGCACTCATTAAAAGTTTAAAAAGGATCACCGTGTTTTTATCTGTGCTCATTGTTGCGGTGGTTATCCTGGGTACTATCATGTACGTGCTGGAACATGGGCACAACAAGGGTTTCGGGAGCATTCCGCAATCTATTTACTGGGCCATTGTTACCATTACTACGGTTGGGTATGGCGATGTTACACCTATTACTTATGCAGGCAAGATCGTTTCTTCCATCATCATGATGCTCGGTTATGCACTCATAGCAGTTCCAACCGGTGTGGTAGCCGCCGAGCTGGCCAAGCAAAAGGACTCTGATGTTTTCCATCACCAGAAACGTGTGGGCGAATGCCCCAACTGCGGGCTGGACATTTATGATCCCAATGCCAACTATTGCAGGAACTGCGGCAAACCCTTGCCCGAAGAAGCGAAGATCAACTCCGGCGATACAGCCTGATCATCTTACCAGCAATACTTTTTCTGCCCCTGTCTTTTTATCGGCAGTAACATATTTTATAAAATAAGTAGCGGAAGGAAAGCCCGAAAGGTCCAAATTGTACTCTTTCCTTTCTGCATTGATCACTTTGCGCATTAATATTTTACCGGCAAAATCTGCCAGGTATATCTCTTTGATCTTTTTATTTGTTTTCAGCGTAACAAATCCTTTGGTGGGATTAGGAAATACTTCCACCGTTTCAGGGTTGCTGAAAGGACTTAAAGGTTCTGCCCCCTTTGTATCTGCTGCGCAATTGTTCACGAAGCACATTTGTTCAATAATGCGCTGCATCAGGTTGTTGAGCAGTTCCACTTTAAATTCATCGGTGGTAGGTTTGATGTGAGGGTTACCAATACCACTGTCATCCGTAAGGAATAAATAAGTGCCATTGGTAGCCAGCGCTATGGAGCGCATAATGAACTCCGTGGCTTTATCAGTTCCGCTGCATGCCACAGGAACAATGCGGATACCCATGGCAGCAGCCTGGCGGATGAGCAGCGCCATTTCTTTTTTGGCTTCGTCATGCGGCGGCGCATCCATAAGCAGGAAGATGATTCTTGCACGGGCATCTTTGCTCCATTTTATTTTGTTGATGGCATCATCCAGCCCGTTATTCAATGCTTCGGGATAATCACCACCGCCATCGGCATTTTGTTTTTTGATAAAAGCTATTGCATCATTGATACCTTTCTTCATGCCTGATTGTATGGTGAGGTATGCATCGCTCTTGTCCCTGTAAAATACAGCAGCCGTATGCATATCCAGCGAAGGATCTTTTTTGGTAACATTAATGAGTATATCTTCCAGCTCTTCTTTCAGGTAATCAATTTCATCCTGCATGCTGCCGGTGGCATCTACTACAAAAGCGATCTCTACCTTGTTCGAATTATTGCAATCCTTCTGGATAAGAATCCTGTTCATTCCCTGCGAAAAGGGAATGGCCGGGTGAGGAAGCAACTCTCCTTCTACCCTGATCTCCATATCGTTTTCTTTTTGATCGCCGCTGAATCCTTTCCACAATTCCGCCTTGCCTGTATTGTCGGTAACTGCTGTCCAGAGCGTATCTCCTTTTTGTTTGCCGACCAGGAATATTCTTTGCCCGGTAAGAGCGCTTAAATTTTTATTCTGTAATTGAACAGCATAACGCTGCGTGGCAAAGAGTTCCCATTTTTTACTGTGCACTTCAAATTCTTTCTCCTGGTAGTCTTCCCACATGGTCCATTTTTTAAAGTCGTTCACTTCTCCCGCTGTAAGCAACTTTGTTCTTGAAGCGGTATTCTTTACTGTCATTGAATCTGCTATGGCAGCAATAGCGGGCGTAGAGGAAGTTTCATCTTTTGATATCCTCTCTGCTGTTACAGCCAATTTATAACTTTTGGCATCACCGTCACTGCTACCCCTAACGCCCGGAACTTTTCCTTCAAGGGCAGTACTTGTTGAATAATGCGCCTCACTTCTCGCAGTTTTTTTAGTACTAAAAGCACTCGTAACCACTACTTCTTCCAGGTGGCTCAACCTTTCCTCCAGCTCAATGATCATACTGGCCGTTGAATCTTTAAAATTTGCTTCGGTCAGCATTATTTCCTTATTTACATAGCCTGCAGCTCCAACAACGATGATAGCAGGCAGTTTGCCGATCTTTAAGCTGAACGCTCCCTTTGCATCTGACTGCACGCCGGCAGTGGTTGCTTTTATAACGATGGACACAAAAGGAATAGGACTGCCTTTACTGTCGGTCACCGTACCGTTCAGTATCAGTTCCCTGCGACCTGCAGAAGAAAAAAGGATAAGTAAAAAAATAGCCGTAACAGCCTGTAACAAAAGATATTTTGGTTTGGATGATAGTAGTGAAGACATAAGCAGTATTTTAAATGATAGCCTGTATTTGTACCATGGATGCCTGCCTGCTGCCTTTTACATAAGTGCCCGGAATATTTTTAATAAAAAAAAGGCCCGCTTGTCAGCGGGCCGCATACATTTCTCTCGTTTTAATTATTCTTTGAACCAGTCTTCCGTGGTCGGCATTTTAAAAGGCTTCAGGAAGAAGTCGTTCATAATGGATAAAAAGCGCTCCTGTTGTTCCCATGCGCCTCCATGTGTAGCGCCGGGCAAAATACAGAGCTGCGAATTAGGAATGCTCTGGAACATTTTTACAAGATGCTCCGGTCTTATCACATCCCTGTCGCCACCCATAATAAGGCAGGGCGCTTTGATGGTCCCTAATTTTTCGTAAGGAATATTCGGGTAGTCCCGCATCATTTCGTACAGCTTCACTTCCTTTTTATCTTTTGAATTGGCAATGGTACGGTTCACGGCTGTTACGGCCCAACCGAAAACAGCGGAGCTGTCAGGA
>CAYOLS010000194.1:0-6323 GCA_964404845.1 uncultured Ferruginibacter sp.
GAATGGTGCGGACCTTGCCGTGCGATTGGACCAGTGATCGAAGAGCTGAGCAAAGAATACGACGGTTCTGTTAAGATAGGTAAAGTAAACGTGGACCATAATCCACAAGTGTCTATGAACTATGGCATCACCAGCATTCCTGCAATTTTGTTTGTAAAGAATGGTGAAGTAGTAGACAAATTAGTAGGTGCGCAGCCTAAAGCGAATTTTGTAAAGAAAATTGAAGCGCATAAATAAATTTCATTTTACAATGAATTACCAGGCCCCGCTGTTTGCGGGGCTTTGTTTTATAGGTTTAAATTAACATCCTGTTTTTTGGGCCGGTAGCTTTTACATATATTTTTAATCAGCCAAAATATCAATATGAAAAAAATATTTACGCTACTTGGCTTCTTCTATGCCGGAGCATCCAATGCACAATTCAACCCACTTGTCAGCAGGAATGCCCGGTTCAATTTTGCCAACACAGGAAGAATTGCGGCATCCGATATGAAGGCTGCTTATGTTAAAGAAGAACACATTTATCTCATGCTGATGAATGATGCTTCGTTGCCTGTTGACAGCATCCTCGTCTCCTCTAATTTTTATGATACAAACGGGATGATAACATCCTCGGTTGACTACGATAATGAAGATTCAACTGTTACCCGGTATTCATACAGGTATAACAATGGCAAGCTGGTTGAAAAAAATTATACCATCCTGTTCAAAAATGTACAGGAAGCTGCTTTTAAAGTGCTGTATAATGATAATGGCCAGGAAGAAATGATCTACCAGTTCATCAATGGCCTTGATACCCCGCTGGTCTATAAAAAAGAATACAACAAGTACCAATTGCCTTATCGTTTCTGGGCCACTTCTCCTAATAACAATAATTTTTCACTGGCGGCCGAATTCCATTATTTTTCAGATAACTCTTTGAAAAAAGTAATACGGTATCCGAATGAATTTTTCCCGATGGAAAAAGGAAGTGAAAGTATTAAAGTGAAAAGTTCTGCTGATAATAAAAAGGAAACAGTTTACATCAATGATGAAAAAAAGGCCTTTTACGATTATAATGACAAAGGGCAATGCACCCGGGAGGTTTACCAGGATATTTATCCCAAAAGATACCTGTCTCCATCATTAACGCCTGGTACAATCTCCAGTGAATCTTCTTCTGCAACTGCTACCGTATCCACAACAGCCGCCAAAGTTCTTAGCGGGCCTGCTCCTGCTCCGATAGCTGCCCCGGTTGTGTACACCCAGTCTAATGCTGCCTATGTTGCTATACTGGCCGCCAATTCGCCCGGAACAATAAACAATACGAATACGCTGGTAGTGTCAGACAATTCACAGCTTGCCGCCAAACAGGTAGCTGATAACAATAACAGGGCAAGAACTGCAGATGCATGGAACAACGGAACCATTGATACCGGGTCGAATGCACCGCTTAGCGCAAATTACTGGGAACTAAGAATCTCCAAATTGGTATCGACTGAATATAACGAAGATGGAACAATAAAAAATACTACGATCACAGATTATCTCGGTAATGCCAGCCTATTTGTAAAGAATAATTATACTTATTACCGGTAATATTTATTGAATGTAAGTTTGATTAAAATAGCAACAGCCTTCCAAAAGAAGGCTGTTGCTATTTTAAATATTTTCAGATCAATGCGTGATCTTTTCCAATTCTTTTATATCATGCTTGTGTTTGAACATGATAAAGAATAATATAGCAATGATCAATGAGTAAAGAGCAAACGCCAGCCATGTATCATGCCAATTAGTTGTTCCATCATCAAATAAAAAATATTTATTGATCACATATCCGCTGATCTTGCTTCCAAGCCAGGCCCCTATTCCATTTGTCATCATCATGAATAAGCCCTGCGCACTCGACCTTATGGAAGCATCTGTATTGGTTTCTACGAATAATGAGCCTGAAATATTAAAAAAATCAAATGCCATTCCATATACAATACAGGAAATTATAATTAAGATAGTTCCAAACAGGGAGGGGTCCCCGTAGGCAAATAATCCAAACCGCAGTACCCATGCAATCATAGCAAACAGCATAACCTTTTTTATACCAAATCTTCTTAGGAAGAACGGGATTGTCAGGATAAATAATGTCTCTGACATTTGCGAGATAGAAAGTATGATGGTTGAATATTTTACAACAAAAGAATCTTTGTATGCTGCAACTTTTTCAAAGCCAGTCAGGAATGAGTCACCATACATATTCGTTAATTGTAAAGCAGCTCCAAGGAACATAGAAAACACAAAAAACAAGGTCATTTTATAGTTCCCAAAAAGTTTAAAGGCATTAAGCCCTAATTGCTCAACTATACTGGCGTCTTTTTTAATAGATCGTGGAGGCGGACATTTAGGTAAACTAAAGGAATATATGCCGAGTATCACAGCAGCTATTCCACCTATTATAAATTGGTTAGCATTAGCCTTACTACCTGTTAGATTGGTAATCCACATGGCTACAATAAATCCAATTGTACCCCAAACACGAATAGGAGGAAACACTTTTACAACATCAAAGCCATTACCTTTTAAAATTGTATAGGCTATGGAATTTGAGAGAGAAATGGTAGGCATATAGCATATCATCGCTCCAAAAATTACATAATATAATGTGCCAGGGTCATCTACCATTGGAACACAGAATAAGATCAATCCATAACAGATATGCAGAAAACCGTAAAGCTTTTCCGCATTAATCCATTTATCAGCAATAATGCCTGTAACAGCAGGCATAAATAAGGAAGCAAGGGCAAGAGTAGAAAAAATTGCACCGAATTGCGGAAATGTCCAACCCTTTGCATTCAGACAATAAGTCCCAATAGTGATCAACCATGCTCCCCATACAAAAAAATTGCAGGAAACTCATCAGTGTAAGCCTGAACTTGATATTCATAAACAGTTTGAATTGATAAATAAATTTTTCCTCAAATAACCAGTGAAAGATATTGATTTATTCAATACAAATTGCGCAAAACGATCTTTAACAATGTGTTGCTACAAACGCCAAAAAATAGTGTTGCAACAGCATTTATCAACGTAAATTTGCAAAAAATACCAGTGATGAGCAGTGCTATAGAAACCCTGATAGGATCAACCACGGATAACGGATTAAAAACGATCGCTCAAAAAGTAAAGAACAACGAACGCATTACAGATGAAGAATGCCTGTTGTTGTTTGAAAAAGGTCCTCTTGCATTTGTTGGCGCCCTGGCCAATTTCATTCGTGAAAGGCTGCATGGCAACAAAACATATTTCAACCGAAATTTTCATATAGAGCCGACCAATGTATGCGTCTTCAGCTGTAAGTTCTGCTCCTACTCCCGCCTGTATGCCCATAAGGAAGAGGGCTGGGAACTGAGCATTGACCAGATGCTGGACATTGTAAAGACCTACGACAACAAACCGATAACCGAAGTACATATTGTAGGCGGCGTTCATCCAAAAATGAACATGGCCTACTTTAAAGAACTGCTGCAAAAGATAAGGGAGCACAGGCCCGACCTGCACATAAAAGCATTTACAGCCGTAGAACTGGATTATATGTTCCGCAAGGCAAAGCTGAGCGTGGAAGAAGGTATGCAGCAGTTAAAGGACGCAGGATTGCAATCATTACCCGGCGGCGGTGCCGAAATATTCCATCCTGAAATAAGGGAGATCATTGCCGGCGATAAGGTAAGTGGCGAAGGCTGGCTTAAGATCCATGAAACAGCACACAACATGGGCATGCACAGCAATGCTACCATGCTCTACGGTCACATTGAAAAATATGAGCACCGGATAGACCATATGCGCAAGCTGAGGGACCTGCAGGACAAGACACATGGCTTCAACACTTTTATTCCTTTAAAATTCCGCAACAGCAACAACGATATGAGCAATGTGCCGGAAAGCACTATTACAGAAGATATGAGGCTGTATGCCATTGCCCGCATCTATCTAGACAATTTCCCGCATTTAAAGGCTTACTGGCCGATGCTGGGCAGGCACAATGCACAATTAAGCCTTGCCTTTGGTGTGAATGATATTGATGGTACCATTGATGATTCTACAAAGATCTATTCTATGGCGGGCAGCGAGGAGCAAACGCCTACCATGACAACAGAAGAGCTGGTAACATTGATCAAGCAGGTAAAACGCCAACCGGTGGAAAGGGATACTTTATACAATGTGGTGAAAGATTATTCCGGCGAGGCGCTGGCAGAAGCATAGATTTTAACCGCAAGGGACGCAAAGTTTTACGCAAAGGGCGCTGAGTTTTCTCGGCGCCCTTTGCGTTTTCCTTCCTCTGCGTTCTTTGCGGTTAAATCCAAATAAAAAGCCCTCCGAAAACGGAGGGCTTTTAGTATTATAAGCAATTACTTCTTAGAAGTTCCTAGCTGTCATTTCTGTTCTGCGGTTTTTAGCACGGCCTGCAGCAGTTTTGTTGTCAGCTACTGGTTTGGTTTCACCATAACCTGTAGAGAATAAACGGCTTTCAGCAACACCTTGTTTAACCAGGTAATCTTTCACTGCTTTTGCACGGTTTTCAGACAATGTCTGGTTGCTTTCTTCGCTACCAACATCATCTGTGTGGCCATCGATATCCAGCATCAGGCTTTCATCAGCTTTCATCAGCGTAGCAACATCGTTCAATGATTTGTTTGATTTAGCAAGTAATTTGTAGCTACCAGTTGCAAAGAATACGTTCTTAGCAGCATAGTTTACTTTTTCAACTACTTCTTTAGCTATTTCAGGGCAACCTTGATTGCTGGCAGGACCAGGACGGGTTGGGCATTTATCTTCTCATCGTTTACACCATCGCCATCGCCATCAGGGATTGGGCAACCTTGGTAACGAGCTACACCCGGAACAGTTGGACATTTATCTTCTTCGTCGTTGATACCATCTTTATCAGTATCAGGAATTGGACAACCCTGGTATTTAGCGATACCTTTAACATCAGGGCATTTGTCATCAGCATCAGCGATACCATCACCATCCCTGTCTGGGCAACCTTGCAAAGAAGCTAAACCTGGAGTATCAGGACATTTGTCATCAGCATCAGGAACACCATCGCCGTCCCTGTCCAATACTGGTGGTGGCGGTGGAGGAGCTACAACAGTTGGTTTTTCAGGACCAAAGTTGTGGGCAAAACCCCATGAGTATAATAAATGATCTTTCAGTACATCTTTAGTTAAGGTAAAACGGTATTGCGCCTGGATCATCATGTAGGTTGAGTTGTTGAAATTGAACTGCAAACCAACACCGGCCGGAGCATAAGCACCAAATTCGCCTGTATAATATCCTGCACCAACACCACCTGTTAAGAATGGAGAAAGCAATGATTTATCATCAAATAAGCGGAAGTTCAAAGCTGGTTCCAGTTCCGCACCCATTTCGGATTTGGTGGTAGCTTCGTGGCGATCTTCTGCTGCATAGTCATGAAACATTGCGCTGGCTTTCAGAGACAGGTCGATCTTTGAGGTCAATCCTCTCCAATATGAGATAGATAAACCAAAGTCCATATCCCTGATACCCGCTAAGGTTCTTGGTGTGTTAGAATTTTTAAAAGTCTCGGGAGTTTTAAAATCCAGTGCATTGAAGTGAATACCAATTAGAGTTGGTTTTTTATCATTCTGTGCAAATGCGCCCGTAGTGAGAACCAAGGCGGCTAATACCAACTTAAGTTTTTGTTTCATAAACGCTAATTTTAATTTTAAGTTTTTCTCTTACTTGGTTTGGAGAATATTAATGAGTTCAGTTATAGCAAATGTAACATCTAAAACTGTACTAATCAATTAATTTTTAACAAATATATAGATTTATATATTTCCTATTTTGATTTAAAAATAGTATTATTTCTGTTTTCTGCTCCATTTTTAAGATTTTTTCCTTTGCACATTTTATCAAGCATTTAAGATACCCTATATTTGCAACCCAAAATAAAGGTCCGGTAGCTCAGCTGGATAGAGCATCAGCCTTCTAAGCTGAGGGTCATTGGTTCGAATCCAATCCGGATCACAAAAGTGAGGTGATTAAAAACAAAAGGCGTTAAGAATGCAGGTTCTGAGCGCCTTTTGTCGTTTTAGACAGTCAAAGCATATCAGAATATTTCAAGCTATTCGGCTCCAATTCGGCTCCAAGAATTCCTGTGATTAATACACCGGAATGCCTGTGAATAGTAGCTTTCAACAAAACTAAGAAAGAGCTGGCGTGCGACTTAAAGGTACCAAAAATGCTGCTTTCAGACAACAACATTAAACTCTTATTTTTTACAACCCCTATTCTACCCTGTTAAGAAAGGCCTGGTTTCAATACTC
>CAYOLS010000195.1:0-6323 GCA_964404845.1 uncultured Ferruginibacter sp.
TTGGCCAGGTAGATCCATTTTGGATTGTTCAGGTTGTCTACCGTCCAGGTACCTGGGGTAATTCTTCTGATGCAGCCAAGCTCACGAACATTGGACCGAATAAATTTACCTACACATTTACCGGTACCATTATGTTCGGCCAAACACCGGCACAACTGAAAACATTTGGTTTTCTTTTAAAGAAAAAAGACGGCAGCGCACAAACGCCCGATTACAAACCATTTGCATTTGACCCGCTGATCTTTGTTCCAACCGTTGCCAGGATATTTCCTGCAAAAGTGGATAAAGACGATGTGGTTACCGTAAACTTTGACCAGTCTTATGCAACGATCGTAAATGACCAGCGCATGACACCGGCTACTTTTACCGTAACCATGATAGACGACCTGGGTAATACAGTAGGCAGTCCGCTTACTTTGCCTTTGTCAAAAGCAGAGCCTACTATCTGGAGTGGTTCTTTTATTCCTGATGCTTCGTTTACACCGGCAGCGGGCAGAACGCTTGCAAAATTCAGGTATAAATTTAACGGAACTGTGCTGAATATAAACGGCACCCCTGCGCCGGTTACCACGCAGGAGTGGGAAATGATATTTACTAAAATGCAATAATCTCTTGCTGAAAATTTAAACCAAACAAAATGAAAAAAATATTATCTATTGCGGTTTTGCTTTTAGCGGTAATGGCAGGCTGTAAAAAAATAGATTTTGCAGGCAATGATCAAACCGGTGAAGGGCTGGTGGAATTCGGGTTAAAATTACCCGTATCCGGAACCAACCTTGTACTCAATGCAGCCACACCTGATGCAAAAGTTAACTTCAGCTGGAATGCTGCAAAACCAGGCTTATACGCTGCCCCTGTTTACACGATCGTAATGGCATTAAAGACCGGCGGTGATATCGCTCAACCTTTGATATCCTTACCTGTAACGGGAAGCAACCCATCTGCAGACATCACTCACCAGCAACTGGATGACGCATTAAAAGCCAAAGGCATTGCTACCGGTGCAAAGACCGACCTTATATGGAGTGTAAAAGCAGATAACGGGTCTACAAACATCCTGAGCCAGACGCTCTTCAATATCAGCATCACACGTATGCAGAATGGTGCAACCCCATTTTATTTACTGGGTCCTGCTTCTTCACTGGCTGCTATCGAAACAAGTCCTACTTCTGCTACAGACATGCTGAAATTCAACTGGACAAGATCAAAGCCTGCGGCTGGTGGTGCAGCTATCACCTACAAAGTAGTGTTTGCTAAAAGAGTAGTAGGCGGCGACGGAAATGAAGTACCTGTAGACTGGTCAACAGGTACGCTGTTTTCAATAGCAGCAAACAACAATGGCGCAGACAGCCTGATGACCATTTCTCACAAAGCCTTTAATGATTCACTGGTAAGATATGGTTACACAGATTATGGCCAGCAGGTGAATTTGAAATGGGCAGTTATAGCTACTTCAGGTACCTGGAACCAGGTATCCGAATATGTGAATACAGTTGCTATTAGCAGGCTGATCAAATATGTTTACCCGCAGGCACTCAATGTTGCAGGCAGCTTCCAGGGATGGGATCCGCCTACAGCTCCCCAATTGGTGGCACTTACCCCGGTAGGTGGCCCGTACAGTGAATACAGCGGCTTCTTCGATTTTGGTGCCAGTGCACCGGAATTTAAAGTTGTAAAAGGCGACAACTGGGGCGCAGGTGATTATGGTATGGTAAATACAACTACTATTGGAAATGGCGGTTCTAATTTCAACCTGCCTACCGGCGGCATTTACCTGATGAAAGTAAACACTTCTGCCATGAGCTGGTCAGCCACCAAGGTAAACAGTGTAGGTATCATCGGTGATGCAACCGGAAGTTGGGACACCGAACAAAACATGACCTATAATGCAGCAGAAAAAAAAATGGAGCATTACGCTGAACCTGAACCCTGGTGCTATAAAATTCAGGATCAACAATGGCTGGGATATTAACCTCGGCGATGATGGTCCTGATGGAATGCTGGAATTCAACGGCGCTAATATTGCTGTATCAACAGCAGGAAATTATACTGTAGGTATAAGCCTGTTGAATGGCGGCAACTGGAGATACACTGTATCAAGAAACTAATTTCAACAACATTGATATTTTAAAGGGCGCAAAAAGCGCCCTTTTTTATTAATAAAAACCCAATATTAACCTTATCCTTCAACTGTTGCGTAAAACTGGTACGGTTTTTTATTAATTAATAGCGTAACCTAATTAATTATCTTTTTTAAACTTACTATTATGACAAGAGGACAAAAAACAGGTGCGTTAATTTTAGCAGGGTTGGCAGCTTTTGCCTTGTACAGGATATCAAAAATGAGTGCCGAAGATAAAACGAGACTGGCAGACAATATTAAAGATAAAGGGCGCCAATTGATGGATCAGCTGAATCCACGCAATATCAAACAAAAGTTTGCAGGTGCTGCCAATAATGTTTACGAAAACAGCCAGAGTTAGAACTGGAACTATTTCGTTTAATAAAAAAATGCTGCGGAATTTTCTGCAGCATTTTTTATGTAGAAAGATCAGTGATCAATTCCAAACAGGGAAAAACTTGCCCACTTGGAAGGGTGGCTGAATTTTTTCCGGGTATCAAGCGTGGCCAATCTCAATTGTTCCGAAGGCATGAAAGAATATTCTTTTTTGAAGATAAAATACAAATCTCGACATAAAGTATGCGGTAGCTTCATCATCTACATTCCACAGGCTCATGATCACATGAGAGCTGCCGCCCAGCAGGAAGCTCCTTGCCAGTCCTGCAGTGCCTGCTTCCATAAATTTGCCCAAGCCTGTCTGGCAGGCAGAAAGGATCACCATTTCCGGCATTTGCCCTGAATAATTATGCAGCTGCATAATTTCTTTTGCAGTAAGGTAGGGTTCGGGTTCTCCCAATACAAGAAAGCTTTTGGTCATTGGTTCCTGCTGGTCTGCAATACCGTGCGTGGCAAACCATGCCAGGTTACAATCCCGCAGGTATTCTTTTACTTTTTCTTTTTTGGCATCGGCACCTTTTAACAGGTAATGTTTTTCTGCATAAGGAATGGCGGCTAAAACTTCCTTATCAGCGCCGGGAAGATCGGGAAAACTAAAAACACTGTCTTTTGGATAAGCAGGATTGCTTACCAGCAATGCTTTTTTAATAAGGAATGCTTTCTTGTTAAGGCTGCTGAATTGTTCATCTGCATCAAAGCTGGCTGGCAATTTCCTGCCATCCCAGGAGTCAATATCCTGCTTTAATATTTTGGTTCGCAAAGCTACCATGTCTATAAGGCTGGGAACAATGGTAAAGCTGCATTGCTCTATAAGATCTTTACCGTTTAATGGCAGCAGGTGAAAAGGTATAGTGCCGATATTCAATGCCGGAACAATAAGCAGGTGCTTTACAGAACTGCTCATGTTACCCGGTAACAATATATTGGCTGCATTGCTTACCGCTTTTTTATAACTGGTATGAGAAGACGAAGGATTACCGATAACAATACTTCCCCTTTGCAGCGGGGAACGATCCCTGGCCAGGTTATACAAATTAAGCCCGCTGTTGATGTCTTCTTTCAGGCCGATAAGCCGGTCTTTTGTTATTGCAATACGCTTTACCTCTACTACCTGGCCGGGATAATAAAAAGCCCTGCGCAGTGTATCGTTGTGGAAAAAATAGAAGAGGAGGGCGATCCCTTTTTTTCCTGAATACATTTTACCCAATAGTTCAGCAAGGCTTTTGTCATCTTTAACATTACTGCCAGCATAGGACTGTAATATTTTTGATATTTCAGTTTCAGAAACACCCCTTGCATTCAGCAACTGCTGGTATTGCTGCTCGTAGATAGCATAGATATCCTGGTCCTGCGCCCTTACTATTGCAGGCGTTAATATAAACCATGCGATAATAAATTTATACATAAGCATTGGTTGGCTACCAGATATTCCAATCGTCTAAAACTTCTACACGGCTGGTTGGCTTCTGCCTTCCGCCTGTTAAGTTTTTTACAGCATAAAATACAGCTTTCTTTAATTCCTTTACTGATATTTTTTTGTTATTGTTCTCATCGGTTGCCGGGTCTTTCAAAGCCTTAAGCACACTGTAGGTGAACACACCATTCTTCCACTCATCGCTTTCCAAAGCATATTCACGGCCACCAGCTGCGGATAAAACCGTAGTGCCATTGCCATTGTTGAGGTTGGCAAATAATTCCTGCATCATTTCAAAGCTCGTCTGCAGACCCGCCTTGCTTTTACCGATCACAATATTGCCACGTGCAGTGGTTGTTGCCACTACATTTTGTTCCATGGTTGTTTCCTTGTTGGCGAAAGTGATATCCCTTTCTTTGTCTACTTCACCACTGTGGCAGGCATCCAGCAGCAATAGCTTTTGCCTGGCAGGAATGCCCTGTAATAAGTTTTCCATAGCCGCATAGGAGAGCCCGTTCGTTTCTGGGTTCTTAATATCTACATCGTATGTTGCAAAATACCAGTCCAGGCTATCGCTCAGCAAGCCATGCCCGTTAAATGAAATGATCACTTTATCATTGATGCCGGTCTTTAACAGTTTCTCCCGCAGGGCAATGATGTTTTCCTTGGTTGCCCTGGAATCAATGAGCGTATCAATGACCATCGCCGGGTATTTCTTTTTAAATGCTGCTGCAAGGTCACGCACATCCTTGGCAGGATATTTTAAATTCATTTCCGGCATCCTGTATTTTGAAACACCAATACCGATGAACCAAAGCTTTGCTGCCACTGGCTTTGCAGGGGAGTGACTGATGGTAATTTTTTCCTTCCTGCTTTCTACTGCCAGCTGGTTTACATACACCGCTTCTATATTGTTCACTCCCTGCGATAAAAGCACGGAATCAGCATAGTTGAAATTCATATCCTGTACGCTGTCAAAAGAATGTTCTTTTACAAGGTTCCCATTGATGAATATTTTCAGCCTTCCTTTTTTTGCCAGGGAATCGGTGATATGAAATTGCATTAAAGTATTGCCGCCTGTATTTACCGCAGCGATATTTTTCCTGTTGCCAAGTTTTAATAAAGGAACATAATTATTGATGGAAGTATCTGTTGTGCTGCCCGTTGCTTTTTTCAAACGCTTAAGATAAGCGCTGCGGTAAAATTCTATTAATTCGGGAGATGCATAGCCCAGCCTGCCTAGTACAATATCAGGGCGGTTTAAATAAAGATCAAACTGGTCGAATGAATAAAAACTATTGTCCTTTGAAAAACTTACGCCATCCAGCGCCGATTTGGAAGCCATGTAATAGTTATCAGGCGTTACCATCACATTGCCAAAATCGCCGATGGTATTGAGGTACATCACCGGCTTGCCTGTATGTACATCCCAAATGGTGCAGAAACCATCCTCGCTTGCAGTAGCTGCCTGTTTTTTGTTGGGAGAAAAAGAGATCTTATTAAAGGAAGCACCTTCTGCATAAAATTCTTTTTCCACCTGCAGGTCACTGATATTTCTCAGCTGTACGATGCGCTGGTTGTTGCGGGTGCTGATGCAGCCGAAATATTTTCCATCGTAGCTCATGTCGATGGCCAGTACGGTTTCGTCCTGCGGTAGCAAAAGAGAATCCAGCACCTGTAATGTGTTACCATCCAGCTTGTACAATGCTTTTTGTTGTACGGTGATCACATAATTACCATCCCTTGTGTACCGTATATCATAGATCTTATCTTCCTGGCCTGGCAGCTGTGATAAATATTTTGATGCAACCAGTGTTGTGTTCTCCGTATTCCATTTCTGCACAAGGCCCGATACATTGCCCGCTACAAAATCACGGCTGTTGGGATGAAAAGCCGTGCTGTGTACCATAAAGGCAAATTTTGGATCAACACAGCCATACCGGTTCCAGCAGGTGCCGCTGGTATCCATATCTTCATGGCGTGGTTCCTGCTGGAATTGCAATTTGCTGCCATCTGCCGCATCCCAGCTGATGATGCAGGCACCGCCGCTGATAATGCGTTTGCCATCAGCAGAAAAATCTATGCTGTTCACGGCCCAGATGCTGCCATCCGTTACGCTCACCACGTTTTTACCCGAAGCTGTTTCCCAGATGTCGCCGCTGGAAGCTGCCAGCCATTTGCCATCACCACTGAATGCCAGCCTTGTGATATAACCGCCCGATGCTACCTGCAATGTTTTGGTCTCTTTGCCTGTTCCCAGGTCCCAGAGCATCACTTTGCCCGAGGGATTGGCTGCTGCAAGGTAGCGCCCGTCCGGGCTGTACACCAGTGATACTAATGTAGGTTCATCTCTTCCGAAATATTCAGCCGCAGCTATACCGGCAACAGCGA
>CAYOLS010000196.1:0-6307 GCA_964404845.1 uncultured Ferruginibacter sp.
TTTTGCGCAACGAGATACTGAACCAGATATGGGGCACCGAAGTAATTGTAGGTGACCGTACCATTGATGTACATATCCGTAAAATAAGGCAAAAGCTGGGCCTTGACTGCATTACAACCGTAAAAGGAGTAGGCTACAAGTTTGAGTTATAATGCCGTTAGCTATAAGCTTTAGCCATTAGCAAACCGCTAACATCTGTATTTTCCTGTTTTATATAGCTTTGCACCTTAAACACACTCTGGCTAGTGGCTTACAGCTAACAGCCAATAGCTTTATGCTTTCAACCAAAAACTTTTCACCCCAACAACTGGCAGCGCTCACTGCATTGGCTTTATCTGTGCCGATAACGCTGGGGATTTTTGTTTTTAAACCGGTATGGTGGATCGCATTGCTCTCTTTTGTAGTGATATTCCTGGGTAGTTTTGGTTTGATATTATATACACTGCAGAATTTTATTTACCGTAAAATAAAGCTCATATACAAGCTCATTTATCAAACAAAGGCAAATAAGAGAGAAGAGTTCTATTATAAAAATATCCTGCCGCAAAAAAGTATTGATGAAGTAAGGGAAGATGTGGAAGCATGGGCCAAGCAAAAGAAGAACGAAATTGAAGTGCTGAAGCAAAACGAAGTATTTCGAAAAGAATTTTTACAAAACCTCAGCCATGAACTGAAGACACCCATTTTTGCAATACAGGGTTATGTGGATACACTCCTGGGAGGTGCATTGAACAATGAATCGGTGAATACCAAATTCCTCAACAATACTTCCCGCAATATTGACCGCCTGGTGAACCTGCTGGATGATCTGGATGAAATATCGAGACTGGAAAGCGGCCGGCAGAAGTTGAACCTCAGCAATTTTATTATCCAGGATCTTTATAGGGAAGTAGTGGAATCGCTGGACCTGAAGGCAAGGGAAAAGAAAACGCAGTTTATCATTAAAAAGGGGTGCGAGTTTCCCCTGTCAGTGCATGCGGATAAGGAAAAAATAAGGCAGGTATTGATCAACCTGGTGGACAATGCCATTAAATATGGTAAAGAAAACGGCACTGTTGAGGCCAGCTTTTATAATGTGGACGGAAGAACAACGCTGATAGAGATCAGCGATAATGGATATGGCATTGCAGAAGAACACCTGCCCCGCATATTTGAGCGTTTTTACAGGACCGATCTTGCCCGCAGCCGCAAAGAAGGAGGCAGCGGCCTGGGCCTTTCCATCTGCAAACATATTGTGGAAGCGCATGGAGAAACCATGCATGTACGCAGCAAAATAGATGTAGGCACTACCATCGGCTTCAGCCTGCCGGCAAAAAAAGAAGGATTACTTCAATAATTACAGGTTGTTGGCCTCAATATAATTTTACCCGAAGAAGGATTGGCAACAAACCCGGGATTCACTTTTATTGTTCTTGCCTGTAAGGTTGCCCTGACAGATCCTCCCAGTTGTACAGCTCCAATAGTGTTTACCGCATTGACCGCAGATTGCATGCTGGTACCAGCATTGACAGATACAGGTCCATAATTATTATCATATACCGAAACGGTTGCAAACAATATTCCCGAAGAAATGAGAAATGAATTGATCCTCGTGTTTTGGCCACCGGTAAAAATGCTGACGACACAATTCCTGTTTCCCCAATAACTCATAATATTAGTGTAAGGCGGATTAAAATTCGTAGCGCCATTGGGATCTGTACAGGAGCCGGTGTACTGGCAGAACATGGTACTAAAACTAAAACAGGATTCGGTTCTGTGTGAAAGCGGATCTGCCGGCGTATCGCATACTCTGTCGCCGGCAGTACTACAGTTGGAACCATTGATATTTTCTTCACCGGAAGCTGTTTCAAATGTGTGTAGCAAACCCAGGCAATGCCCCACTTCATGCGCAATGGTTCGGTTAGCATTGATATTGCCCCTGTCGATCGCACAAAAATTATTGGGAATGGTAAATGCATTGCCCCCATAACCAGGCAGTGATGCAACGTAATAAATATTGATGCAGTTGGCTACGTTAAAACTCCCCAGGATATTATAATGAGATGGATTGTCGGAATTCATGGCCGTATTTAAAAATGTATTATTTATAGAGTCAACACCCATAAATGCAAAACAGATATTATGCTCCGCATAATCTGCTTGCAATTGCTGAAACTCCTGCTGCACCTGCATCAGCGAAGCGCCTGCATTACTGCCATCGTCATTCTTCAGAATATGAAAGTAAACCCTGATAAGAGAATTTACCGCCCTGCCGGCAAAAGGTTGTGCTTCGGCTCTCGCCATAGCTGCCGTATCTATCCTGGGGTTTCCACATGGCTTTTGCGCCATAACCGCAGAAGTAAAAAACAGCAATAGCAGCGGGATACTATTTTTCATTTGCGGCATTGTTTTTTAGTGCATCAATTTCTTTTTTTAATTGAATGATGTACAAGGTCAGTTCCTCGATCTTCTCCATCATCTTTGTTTGTATTGTTCCCACATTTAACCCATTCTGCTGTATCTCCCTGGCAGAGGGTATTCCCGGAAGGTGATTGTTAACTTCTATAAATTGCTCCACTTGATCGAGTGATCGCAATTCATATTTTTCATCAAACACATAATCGGCCCATCCACTTTCTACCACTACTTCTTTGCTTCTTACATTTCCATTGACTGATAACTTGTAGGTGGGATTATCGGTACCAATACCAATATTGCCATTACCGGAAATAAAAAGCCTGTTGGCATTATTGGTGTAAAAAACAACCGGCATATTGCCCGTGGTTCCAAGTGAAACTGTGTTACTATTATTTGGCCCACCCAAAAAAGCGTTGAACCTTATTGTACCACTCGCATTTTCTAATGAAAAAGCATTTGAATAATCAGCTGCTGTCTGAATGGACAAACGTGTATTAGGATTCAATACATGTGTACCAATGCCGATCTTACTGGTAATATTGGCACCTATCACTACGTCTCCATGATTATCACGGTTCACATAAACATTGCCCAGTAATTTTCCTCCTGTTATTAATACATCTTCTGTATTCCCCTTGTTAAACTCAGTATGGTAAGTGGTACCCATCACCCTTAAAGCCGACTGGTGAAAACCATTTCTTCGCTGGCCCACGGTCAATACATCCGTAGGATTTTCTATGTAACCCAAACCGAAACCTGCTTTCTGGTAATAGGCACCAATCTTAATGCTATTACTTTCGTTTACCGTTACCGGACCAATACCAATAGAATTGTTGAGGGTATCCTTATTTGTTTCCGAAAACTGGTTGCCGATAAAAATATTATCGCTACCCACTTTTATTCCTTTGCCGGCATACCTCCCTAAAAAAATATTATCGTATCCTGTGCCTGCTGTAAAATTGCTGCCGGCACCTGTTCCTATAAATGCATTGCCTGAAAATAATTTTGCCATGGTGCTGTTGCCCTGCCTTATATCCAGCGGTACATCATCAATAGTTCCGATAAAATTGGCTGCAGATGTTCCGGCATTGCCGCTCAGTCCCCAACCTGCTGTAGCAGGATTGCCTATTTCCACCCAGGATGTATTCTTATAGTACCAGAAACTATTGGTAGTGATATCATACACCTGCAACCCATTTGCCGGGTTTGCGATCGCTGTTCTTTGCAGGGTTGTTAATCTTGGTATCAGCAAACCTTTGGTGGTACTGCTGACATCAAGCTGTGCGCTGGACGCAGGGGTGGTAGTGCCGATCCCAACATTCTGCTGCGCCTGCACCGGAACAAAATAAAGTGCGGCCATCAATGAAAAAAATATTGCCTTTTGCATTTTTATAATTTTTGATAGGTTATCACTCCCTGACCTTCGGTTCCTGTCATGATCATTTTATTACCGGAAAAGCTGATGGTATAATGCTGGCCGATACCTTCTTTGCCACCAATAAACAATTTGTTGCCATTTAATTTCCATACAGATTTGCTGTAGATTTTTGCCTGCACTTTTTTATAACGTTCATCACAACCGGAAGCATCCAGGTTTTGGCGAAAAGTTCCGTCTGCATTTACTTCCCACACAACTTTGGCAGCACACGGGCGGCTTTGCAACAAGGCTTTATGGCTGTCAAAAGTTTGCCCGTCATACGTAGATATATGCGATATTTTTTTCCATTTGCCCACCGGGCTTTGTGCATTGGATATTGCAGGGAAACAAATGGCGATGAACAAAAAGATCGTTCTCATTTTAAAAAAATTTGATTGTAAAAATTATTTTCTCCAGCCGGCAGGCCATTCCATCAAAGTATTCATACTCTTTGCTGCCGATACTTCGGTAGCAGTTCCACAGCCGCCACCATAACTTGCAGCGCAGGGAAATTTCATGGTCATGTATTCCCATTTATCAAAATCAAAAAAGAATAGTACCGATGTACTTCCGGTATAACTGATGGCCGCATCTGCTTTTCCAGTAAGATTTTCTTTCACTACCCTGAATGCGCTGTATTCGAACATATTAGATCTGCTGGTTGGACTGATGGTACTCGTATATATACCACCATCACCTTCATTAAAATAAAAGTAAACACGGCCCGGCCTGGATACACGGTAGTATTGGGAAAAGAAAAAATAATCCGGCAATGTATCATTTACATGGGGGGTTGTTGTTCCGGGATCTGGTCTGCCAGGTGCCCAAAATTCAACCCTTGCCTGTGGCTCCTTGCCCATCATTGAACCGGCATAAATGCCATTGTGCATTTCATTGATAGGAATGATCACACTGGATATCGGTGTTATTTTATGAATAGAATCATAATTTAAAGTATAAGGTCTGGTTATTCCGCTGGTAGCACGTACATACATATAGGCACTCGCCAGGAAATCATGGCCGAAGCCATGGCCGGAAACTATTTTTCGCAGGCTTTCAGGAAAATTGGTAGCATATTGGGTAATAGGTTTGGGCCCTTCTACAATTTGAAATTTATAGTTGCCGGCAGTTTCAACAATATCTACCGTCATGAATTTTTTGTCAGCATTGCTTTCATGATCTATATCCAGTAATATATACCTGTTTTTAACCGGGACACCGCCGGCTCCTATTGCATACTCAGTTAAAAAGCCCATTGATTTGCCGGATCCGACAGGCGGAGATGTACTATCGTCTTTTTTGCAGGAGCTAAATGCAATGATGGCGAAAAAGAGGAGGAAATTTATACTTTTCATGATAGATGTTTTTGATACCTCAAACCTATTAAAGCAACCCGGTCATTAATATAGTGTATCGCCCATCTACCAAAACAATCGCTGAACGACCGATTGTATTATATTTGGAAAACAACTTATTTAAAAAGTTAACAATGGCTGCTTCCTATCCCTGTATTATTGTAGATGATGATGATATAGATCGGCTCACTACGTTATCTTTTGTGAAAAAATACCCGTTTTTTGATATCCGTGGGGTATATACTTCAGCAGAAGAAGCTTTGGAACAGATAGCAGGCGATGTTCCCTCCATTGCATTTTTTGATATTGACATGCCGGGTATTTCCGGTCTTGAATTAAGAAGAAAATTGCAGCAAATTCCTGCCTGCATTTTCATTACATCATTTCCGGATTATGCAGTAGAAAGTTTTGAACTGGAAGCATTGGATTTCATTGTAAAACCCGTAAAAACCGAACGTTTTGAAAAAACGGTACAACGCATTCAATCCTATTTTGAAGTAAAAGAACGTTCCGACCTGTACGAACACAAAGTTGGGCCCGGCAATATTTTTATTAAAGAAGGAAATGAGCAGGTTAAACTATCATTGCATGAGATACTTTACCTGGAGGCATTTGGAGATTTCACACACATCGTTACGGGCAAAAGAAAATATTGTGTGCTCAATAATCTCGGTTCTTTAATAAAGGAAAATAATTTTTCTGCTTTTATAAGAATTCATAAAAGTTATGCCGTACAAAAACATATGATCGATAAAATAAGATCGCAGGAAGTTTTTGTGAAAGATATTTCCCTGCCGGTGGGCAGGGCTTACAAAGATGTATTGAATGAATTGAGATAAGTTTGATTTACCTATACCAGCCTAACTATTTGTTACTGATTCATTATGTTTAAAATATTTTTGTTGATCCCTTTACTATGTTCTCTTCCGGCAGCTGCACAAAAAACCGGCAGACAGCTGGCAGATTCATTGCTGCAGGCACTTCCTTCTGCAAAAGACGATACCATTAAAGCAAAATTATACAATAGAATATTCAATGAATTAACAAACCAGCAGCCTGATGAAGCACTGCAAATTGCAAGAACAGGGCTTTCTCTCACAAAAAAAATGGCATGGTCTAAAGGCATCGGAACTTTCCA
>CAYOLS010000197.1:0-6296 GCA_964404845.1 uncultured Ferruginibacter sp.
TCTCCCAGATTTTATTGGCAATACGGCTGATGAAGAAACGATCATGGCTTACCAGTATCAGGCTGCCTTCATATTTGTTTAATGATTCCACCAGCAGATCAACTGAGTGAATATCCAAATGGTTCGTAGGTTCATCGAGCATTAAAAAATTGGCTTTGCTCACCATCGTTTTTGCTAAAGCCACTCTTGCTTTTTCACCACCACTTAATACCCTGATTTTCTTTTCCACTGCTTCACCACTAAATAAAAATGCACCAAGGATACTGCGAAGCTCCAGGTCATTTTTTCCGCTCCGGGCATCTTTCATTTCTTCCAGCACATCATTGTTCATATTCAGCGCTTCCAGCTGGTGCTGTGCATAAAAGGATTCCACTACGTTATGTCCCCATTCACGTTCCCCTTCAAATGTTTCGGCACCGGCAATGATGCGCAGCATGGTTGATTTACCCTTACCATTGGCACCGATCAATGCGATCTTATCACCCCGGTCAATTTCAGCAGCAGTATCTTTTACGATCTCTACATCTTTAAAACTTTTGCTCACATGCTTAAGGGTGCAGATAATTTTACCGGGCTGTTTTTCCACGGCAAAATTTATTTTCATGTTGGGTCTTTCTATTTCCACATCCTCAATACGCTCTAATTTATCCAGTCGTTTCACAATACTCTGTGCCTGTGCAGCCTTGCTGGCTTTGGCTTTAAAGCGCTCCACGAATCTTTCCTGCTGGCGGATATAATCCTGCTGGTTTTCGAATGCTTTTTTCTGCATGTCGATGCGCAGCGCTTTTTCCTGCTCGTAGTAAGAATAATTGCCGGTATAAAAATGAAGCTCCTGTTGATACAGTTCTACAATTTTGGTAACCATCCTGTCTAAGAAGAAACGGTCATGCGAAACGATCACCACAGCGCCCTGGTAATGCTGCAAATATTTTTCCAGCCACTCAATACTTGGCAGATCAAGGTGGTTCGTAGGTTCATCCATTAATAATACATCCGGGGCCTGCAGTATCATTTTTGCCAGCAGCACCCGCATGCGCCAGCCACCGCTAAAGTTTTTATAAGGCTTGCTTAATTCCGCATTGCTGAAACCAAGTCCCTGTAATATTTCCTCTGTGCGGTGGTGAATGCTGTAACCATCCAGCACATCCATTTCTGCCAGTTTTTCGGAGTATTCCATGGCAAGGTCTTCATCGCCTGTTTTCTCCAGTTCCTTTGCAATTTCGTCCAGCTCTTTTTCCAGTTGCTTTACTCTTTCAAAAGCGCCCAGTGCTACTTCCAATATAGAATCTTCCGTATCAAAACCCAGGAGGTCCTGGTGAAGAAAACCGATAGTGGTTTCCCTGCCTTTTTCTACTGTGCCTTTGGAGGGTGAATATTGTCCTGTTAAAACCTTGAATAAAGTTGATTTGCCCGTACCGTTATAACCGATCAGCCCGATACGCTCGTTGGGTTGTATATGCCAGGTGGCGTCCTCTACGATCGTTCTTGCCCCAAACTCAAAAGTTACATTCTGTAAGCCTAATAACATGGCTGTTGATAATTTTTAATATGAAAATGCCCGCAAAGATAAATATTGTTTGCGAGTTGCGAATTAGAAGTGATGAGATATGAACTATGAGATAGGTAACAGGTCAAATGTCAGGTAATATAACCATTCAACACTTTAACCATGTATTTTAAACTTTGAACCTTGATCTTTTGAACCCCTGAACCTCCAAATCCCTAATTTTGCTAAAACTTTTCGTCGATGAAAAAATTACTCACATTTATTGTTGTTTTGCTCGCTGCGGTAAGCGTGTACTGGTTCTTTATCCGTACCGGGGAACACAAGCCCAAAGGACCGAAAATGGCACCTGTGGCGGTAAAGCAGCATTCAGATACTTTTAATATAGCTATCGATAACCTGATGGCAGCCTACTTTTCTATGAAGGATGCATTTGTAGATGCAGATACCATGGCGGCAAAACAATATGCCAAAAAATTCAGCCAGTTGCTGGATAGCATTCCGTTTACGGAATTAAAAAAAGATGACAGTCTTATTATAGCAACGGCAGGGGCGAACGTTGCTGACATTAAAGCAAATGTTAATTCATTGCTGCAGCAAACAGATATCACTATTATGCGCCAGGATTTCCGCACGGTGTCGGATATGCTGTACCCGGGGTTCTTTAAGACCATCAATTATGAAGGGCCGAACCTGTATCTGCAGAATTGCCCGATGGCTTTTGATGGTGATAAAGATGCCAACTGGATCAGCAACAGCGATGAAGTAGTGAATCCTTATCTTGGTAAAAATCATCCGAAATACAAAGGCACTATGCTGCATTGCGGGGAAGTGAAGGATAGTATTGTGCATAAATAATATGGGCTTGAAACGTTCATCCCCTTGTCAGGCTGAGGTTGGATTAGGTATTTCGTTTCATTAAGCGAATATTTTATTTGTCACACTGAGTTTGTTGAATGTGTTAAATGAAAATTCCATTTGTCACACTGAGCTTGTCGAATGTGTTAAACGAAAATTCCATTTGTCACACTGAGCTTGTCGAATGTGTTACAAAACGAGATGTTCATTCTAACCCCGGCTTCTTCCCGATAGCTATCGGGACAGTCTGACAGCAGAGTTTGGTTTAGGTATTTCGTTTTATTAAGCGAATATTTTATTTGTCACACTGAGTTTGTTGAATGTGTTAAACGAAAATTCCATTTGTCACACTGAGCTTGTCGAATGTGTCACAAAACGAAATGTTATTTGCTAAACCCGGCTTCGTCCCGATAGCTATCGGGACAGCCTGACAGCGGAGTTTGGTTTAGGTATTTCGTTTTATTAAGCAAATATTTTATTTGTCACACTGAGCTTGTTGAATGTATTACAATAGCAATAATTTATCTCGTCTTTAAGTATGTTTTCATGAAAAACAACCTGCTCGTTTTAATTTTTATTTTTTGTTGCCAACAGCTTACTGCCCAGCAGAAATACACCCTCAGCGGTTATATTAAAGATGGCTATAGCGGCGAAACGCTTATCGGCGCTACCTTATCTGTTAATAATAAAAGCAAGGGCATCAGCAGCAACCAGTATGGCTTTTATTCCATCACTTTAGATTCCGGGAAATATAATTTCACCTGCACGCATATCGGTTATCTTCCGCAGGCCATTACCATCGATCTTTCAAAAGATACTGTCTTAAATATTGCCATGATCTCCGGCGCATCCTTACAACAGGAAGTGATCGTTACTTCCCGCAAAAGAGATAACAATGTAAAAACGGCACAGATGGGTAAGATCAGCCTGCCCATTGAGCAAATAAAACAAGTACCTGCCTTTCTCGGGGAAGTTGATCTGCTGAAAGTGGTACAACTCTTACCCGGCATACGCAACGCAGGCGAGGGGAGCGCCGGTATCTATGTGAGAGGCGGCGGGCCCGATCAGAACCTCATCATGCTCGATGATGCCGTGGTGTACAACACCGGTCATCTTTTTGGTTTCTTTTCCATCTTTAATTCTGATGCCATTAAAAATGTATCGCTCATCAAAGGCGGTATGCCCGCACAGTATGGCGGCAGGCTTAGTAGCGTGCTGGATATTTCGATGAAGGAAGGCAACAACCGTGAGTTTCAAACGGAAGGTGGTATCGGGTTGATCGCTTCCAGGTTTTCTGTACAGGGGCCTATCAAAAAAGACAAAGCTTCTTTTATCATCTCTGCCCGCAGAACTTACGTGGATGCGCTTGCCAAACCCTTTATTAAAAAAGAAAGCCAGTTCTATGGCTCAGGTTATTATTTCTATGACCTGAATGCCAAGCTCAATTATAAGTTCAGTGAAAAAGACAGGCTGTATCTCAGTGGTTATTTCGGGAGGGATGTATTTGATTTTGTGAACGGCAGGCAAAGCCTGGATGTGAACATCCCATGGGGTAATGCAACAGGTACATTGCGCTGGAACCATGTATTTAATCAAAAGCTGTTTGCCAATACCACGGCCGTGTACAACGATTATAATTTTAAGTTCACAGCTGCGCAGGATGATTTCCAGGTGGGGCTTTCCTCCGGCATCAGGGATATAAGCCTGAAGCAGGATTTTGACTGGTACCCGCAGGGAAAACATAAAATAAAATTCGGCGGCATTTATACCTATCATCGTTTTTCACCGTCGGTTGTAAGCGGCCGGCAGGACAGCGTGGAATTTAACCCGCTGAATGCACAGGTAAAATTTGCACATGAAGCTGCCGTGTACCTGCAGGACGATTGGGAGATCAGCCCCAAATGGCAGGTGAATGCAGGACTTCGTTATAGCATGTTTCAACAAACAGGGCCATTTAAAATTTATGAAACAGATGCGAATGGCAACCGTACAGACAGCACTGTTTTTAAAAGAGGACAACCTGTAAAAACCTATGGAGGCCCGGAACCGAGGCTGAGTGTACGGTACAGCATAAACGAAGCTACTTCTATCAAAGCATCCGTTACGCATAACCTGCAGTACATTCACCTGGTGAGTAATGCGGGCACTACTTTGCCTACTGATCTTTGGGTGCCGAGCACTTACCTGGTAAAGCCGCAAAAAAGCTGGCTCTATGCTGCCGGGCTGTTCAAAAATTTTAAGAACAATATGTTCGAGACCTCGCTGGAGCTGTATTACAAACAAATGCAGAACCAGATAGAATACCGGGAAGGTTATACGCCCAATACCATCGACGATACAGAAAATGATTTTGTATTCGGTAAAGGATGGAGCTATGGATCAGAATTATTTGTAAACAAAGTAAAAGGCAAGCTCACCGGCTGGGTAGGCTATACGCTGAGCTGGACATGGCGCAAATTCTCCGACCTGAACGAAGGCAAAAAATATCCTGCCAAATATGACCGCCGCAATGACCTTACTGTAGTGGGCATGTACCAGCTGAGTAAACGCTGGAAAGTGAGCGCCACATTTGTATATGGCACAGGCAATGCTGCTACCTTACCGCAACGCTTTTACATTATGGGCGGTGTGCTTACGCAGGAGTACAGCCGCATCAATCAATACCGCCTGCCATCCTATCATCGCCTCGACCTGAGTGCTGTGCTGCAGGGCAAGCGAAACGACCAGCGCAAAATGAAAACGGAGTGGGTGTTCAGCCTGTATAATGCCTACAGCCGTGCCAACCCTTATTTTATTTATTACGACCAGGAGGGTAGCCCTTACAATGGTACACTGAAAGTGCAGGCGAAGCAGGTGAGCATTTTTCCTGTGATACCGGCTGTGACGTGGAATTTTAAGTTTTAATTTGATTGTGAAATTTAGGAGCTGTCAGCTATTAGCCGTTAGCTGTTAGCCAAGTTTCTTATTCCTTATTTAATTATCTGCGTTCTTTTCAGCCTTTTTGCCTTTGCAGTAAATATTACTTCAAATCAAGCCACCCACACTTCATAAGAAGTTTGCTACACCCTGTATTTTTTTATTTACACACATTGTTTGCATTGTACATTTTTATATCCTAAACAATGAAACATGAAACCGATACTGGTATTATCTTTTGTGCTGTGTGTTGCAATGATCAGCAATGCCCAGAATGTATCCATCAATAATGACGGTTCTGCACCCGATCCCAGTGCCATGCTGCATATTAAGAGCAGCAGCAAGGGCCTGCTTATTCCACGAATGACGCAGGTTCAAAGGGATGCGATCGCTCAGCCTGCTCCTTCATTGCTTATTTATCAAACAGATGCTGCTGATTCCGGGTTTCTTTACCGCAAAGGAACGGCATGGGCGCCACTTGCGGATAACCTTGGCGATCATACACTCGCCCTGAACCTTCGTACCAACGGTAAGTATATATCCTCGAGCGGGGAGAACCTGGGTATACTCCCGGGCAATAATGGTTCTATGCGTTTTTATGGTTACAACTGGAATTTAAGCGGATTCGGTATATGGGAAACTGCCCGCCTGGATGAATTCGGCAGCTTTGTTGCTTTCGGCGCATTAGGGCATGGTTTTATACCTGTTACCGGCGATGGTTCCCGCATGATGTGGTATCCCTTCAAAAGTTCCTTCAGGGCGGGCGCTGTTAATGCCGGCACGGCCGCATGGGACGATGTTAATACCGGTTATTATTCTACCGCTTTCGGGCTCAATACGGTGGCTTCCGGCAATTATAGTTTTGCGGCCGGTTATGCGCCCCGCAGCACAGCCAATGCTTCCAGCGCCTTTGGATACAACTCATCGGCCACGGGCAATTACAGTACAGCGATGGGCTATCAATCCGAAGCTTCGGATGTGGCGGCCGTTGCCCTCGGCTACCGTGACACTGCCAGCG
>CAYOLS010000198.1:0-6291 GCA_964404845.1 uncultured Ferruginibacter sp.
TCGCATGAACGTGGCGTACGAACTGTTGGTGTATAGTCGTTATACGGTCGATAAAATTGCTGCGCTTATTGGATTCAGGCATCTCACCCATTTCAACCATGCTTTTTCGGAAAGGTTTCTTATAAGCCCTTACCGTTTAAGAAAAAGCCTGTGATCTTATCAGAACTATTTGCGGTATTTAAAAAACCATCCACGTCATTCATTAGGGGTAGGTTTATAATTCAATGCGCATTGACAGGGAGTAAGCTGAAAACCTGCAAAAGAGTAAGCGACAAGCCGGTCAACGGCGAATATTTAAAAAATCTACTATGAAACGATTCAAATTTTCTTTGTTCGTAGCGGCCATTGCTATTGGCATTGCCGGTACTGTAGCTGTAGCTTTACCAACTAAAGAGCAGCCAAAGTTCACTGTGTATCATTATACTTCAGATGATGCCAGTTTACAGGAAATGAAAAAGATCCAGAACTGGCAGGGTGTACAGGCTGAAGAAGGTTGCGGAGATGAAGGCTCTATCCCCTGCACATTTGTCTATTCAGGCAATTTTGCTACATACCTGAACAGCTTCAACAGTGCCTCAGCATTGATCAATGCAGCTGATTCCAGAAGAGATCCATAGGTAGTGAGTACACAAATAAAAAAGGGAGGCCAGTGGCCTCCCTTTTTTATTATGGATTCTGTCGTATCTGTGCTATCTGTATCACATACTCCGGTATGGGTAAAGCATACCTGTTGCTGTTAGGCAGCAGTATATACTCAGCATTATTGAATTTTCTTTTTAATACAATATTAGCTCCTTCCTTATTCAGCCTTTTTAGATCCATCCACCTGAGCCCACGAAAAAGAAGCTCTTTTCTTCGTTCCGATAAAATAATTTGCAAGGCTTCTTCAGCTGTTGAGGCAGTAACTGGCACAAAGCTCAACCGGCTATACCTGTTCACAAGTAATTTATTTAGTGTGATAATGGCTGAATCTTTCTGTCCGCTTCTTGCCAGAGCTTCTGCCTTCATTAAATACACTTCATCTGTAGCAATGCCTGTAAAGTTGCCGGTGGCAGATACATAAGTTCCTTTAAAGCCAAATGTTCCATCAGTATTTTGCCGGAAATAAACTTTCTTACGCAGATCATTTGGCTGGTAAGTATTGTACAAAAGCGTATCTATCTTAGCATTTGAAACATTCAATACAGAATTGAAGCTGCTGGTATAAAAAAGAATTTCTGTATTTAACCGTGGAATGGGAAAAGATGCATTTGCATTAAGATTATTGTAATCGAGCAGGTTACTGTACAACTGTAAAGAAGAATCTGCATATTTTCCGGCAGTTTCATAGTTATACATACCAAGGTAAGTTCTTGCCAAAAAAGCAAAAGCCGCAGGTTTATTAGCCCTTACCGGCGATGAAGACACTACAGGCAATAGCTTCACCGATTCTTGCAAATCAGCTATTATACGTGAATAGGTCTGCTCTACCGATGCCCTTACAGAAGGTTCTTCAAAATTGGTATTGAGGCGCAATGGTATCCCCATATCCGTGGATGCGGTTGCAGCATCATAGGTTTTTGCCCATACCCATACCGCCTGCAGGAAAGCTTTGCCCCTCACCATCAGCGCATGCCCTTTAAGATGATCCCAATCCCGTTCATTTAAAGGCGTTCTCTCAATTTTTTTCAATTGCTCTAATACAGTATTGGCATAATACACTTTACTGTACAGGTACATCCAGCTGTTACCCGTTTTTACATAAAGATTAGCGCTGTTCCATAAATAGAGATTGCGATCGGTTTCTGCCATATTATTTAAAAATGCCGGGAGCAGGTAAAAATTATCAGCGCCGATCTCATCTACATAAGGATCATTAACGATCATTACATTGGTATAATCCATGATAGCCCAAAGGTCAGTAAGCGTAGATGGTACCACCAGTTTTTTATCAGGCTTTTCATCCAGGAATTTTTTGCAGGACAAACCCGGCAGGGTTATTACAAGAAATAGTATGCAGGCGATGTAATTGTATGTTGTTTTCATTGTTTATTTTTTAAAGATGATCAAAGTGCAATGCGCACGCCAATGCTTGTGCTGGCAGGAGGCAGAATGGTACCATCCCTGTAATCAGGATCGATATTGTGTTTGTTTGCACGCCAGATGATGCCGGGATTGCTTACGCTGATGTAAACATCAAATTGCTTTACCTGCTTTCGTTTTAAAAACCTTGCGACGTCATAACTGGCGGTAACATAATGTAGCCGGATATGATCTCCTTTTTCCACCAATGCTTCCGAGTTATTGTAAAACATATCCCGAAGTGGTTGAGCCGGGTACACAGCTGCAGGTACATTTGTGCTGGTTTCGTCGCCGGGGTTTTGCCAGCGTAGTGCATAATCGCCATGCCCTTCCCGGCTATTGAAAAGATTACCATAATGAATGGAGTTGCGCTGAAAATAATATCCAAACTTGAAGCCAAGGCGAATGGTCAGCGATATTCCTTTGTAGCTAAAAGTATTGCCCATCGATCCAAAGCAGGCAGGCATTATCCTTCCTTTGTATTCAAGGCTGTCAATAGGATACGCTTCGCCGGTGAGCGTTGTGTAGTCTGTGCTTAACTGTCCATCCACATATCCCTGCGGATCGCCGGTAGCAGACAAGCCGCCCCATTTGTAGGCATACAATGCATATACCGGCCTTCCTTCCATGGCAGATATGCTCATGCCGCCACCCAAAAAATTAGTAGCAGTACGATTGGGCAATAAATAATCCGTAACCCTGTCTTTATTTGTATTCAGGTTAACAGAAGTTTGCCAGCTGAAAGCTCCCTGCAGGTTGATGCTGTTGATAGCAATATCCCAACCCGAGGCTTTCATAGATGCTACATTTTTAATAATATTATCTGTAGGCACAGCCGTATAATCAACCGGGGCATAGCCGAGCAGGTCTGTTCCTTTTTTCCTGTAGTATTCTACAGAACCCGTGATCCTGTTGTTAAACGCCCTGAAGTCTGCACCGATATTAAACATCGCAGTTCTTTCCCAACGCAGGTCCCTGTTGCTGAATTGATCAATCCTGGCCATTGGCAACAATGTGTAAGTAGAATTAATGGTATAGGCCAATACAGTAGATGCGCTCCTGTTTGCATCAATATTTCCGCTCACTCCATAAGTTGCCCTGAGTTTAAGTGCCTGCAACCAGGAAATTTTGTAAAAGCTTTCTTTATCGATATCCCATGCAAGGCCGGTTGACCATAAAGGTGTCCATTTATCATTGGTGTTTACGCCAAACAAGTTAGAGGCATCCCTTCTTCCGCTTAAAGACCAGGTGTATTTGCTTTTGAAAGTAAGCGCTGCATTGGCATACATTGAAACAAACCTGTTGTTGCGGCTTTCAAAATTTTTATTGTCAGGAATAAAATCATTAAAGCCTGAAACAAATTGCTTGTAGGGTATGGTATAGTTCACAGGAGAAAAACCGATCGTAGATTCTTTGTAGCCGTAAGTTCGGTTACTATTACTCTCAGATACTGCTTCCCTCGTATCAAGCCCTGCAATTGCTGTTATTCCATAATCGCCAAATGATGCATTGTAATTCAGTTGACTGCGGATATTGTGCGATATCAAATCAGCATTTGTAATATCAAGTATGCCTCCTTTTGGAATAGCATAGGTTACAATGCCTGTGTTGTAATTAACATCACTGAACGAATTGACAAGATTTCTTGCCATATAACTTTTCTCTCCATACAACAGCTTTGTATTGCTTTGCTGTGATTCATACTGGTAACGGATATCGGCAGACAATCCTTTAAAGATGGATGCAGTAATGGCAATGTTACCAAGAATGGCATTAGTAGTATTGATGTTGCTGATATGATCATTATCAGTAACAGGGTAATAATTCCAGTTAAGCAATCTTCCTGCACCAGCTGTATCAATGTACGGCAAGCGATAATTTCGCATAACAGGCACAGGATTCCCGTTCTGATCCACCAGGGAAGTGTATATTGGCAACATGCCGCCGCTTGCAGTCATATTGTTGAAACCCGGCTTGCCAGCTTTTGCTTTGCTATTGGTATAAATGATGCCAGCCTGTAGTTGTATTTTTTTGCTCAGCCTGTAATTATTTTCAACTCTTGCCGTAAGGCGATCATACTTTTCAAACGACTGCCCAATGTTATCATCATAGCCTCCGGAAAACAGCCAGTTCATTTTTTCATTTCCTCCCCGTACAGACAATGCATACTGTTTGTTCACTGCATGCCTGTACATATATTTTGTAAAATCTTTCCGGAGATCATGTTGTTTTATAGCTGCGATCTTTTCCTGTGCCTGCGCTCCCGTTAACTGCCCCGCAGCCTGTGCCGCCAATATTTCCACCACAGGAGAAACGGCGGGCCTGTTGAAAGCATTCAGGTCTGAAGTGAAATGACCATTGACAAATAGCTGCTGTTCTACATCTGCAAAATCAGCAGCGCTGATGTTGTTGTACGCAAAAAGGCCAGGTTTTTCAGCGATGCTGACATTGCTGTTGAATTCTATTTTCAGCGGTTGATTGAACCTTCCCTTTTTGGTAGTGATAACGATCACACCATTCCCAGCCCTTGCACCCCAGATGGATGCCGCAGCTGCGTCTTTTAAAATGGTAATGCTTTCCACATCATTTGGATTGATATTGCTGATGTTTCCTGAATAAGGAAAATTGTCAACAACTATCAATGGCTCCGCCGGCCCTTGTATGGTACTGAGTCCACGAATAGAGAACCGTGGCAAAGTGGTATTTGTTTTCTTGTCAATATACAGTCCGTTGGCAACCGATTCAAGGCGGTCAAGTATGTTGGTAGATACCTGTTGATTGAGCACACTGTTGCTGATATTATCAAAAGAACCCGTTGCTCTTTCTTTTGAAATTTTCTGGTAGCCCGTATTTACTTCTACTGCCTGTAGTTCTGTAACCAGCGCCCGCAACTCTATTTTGAACGGTAATCCATCTTTGTTTATAACAAGAAGCATCCTGTAGAAAGCAGGATGTTCTATAATAATGCTGTCCCCTTGCGAACAATTAAAAGCGAAGCTTCCATTTTCAGCAGTAAATGTTTGAAGCCCGGCCGGGCGAAGTGTAACCGTAGCTTTTTTAACAGGTAAGCCTGTTTGTTCGCTTACGAGTGTGGCTGTACAAAGCTGTGCCCATACTGGTATACAGCCGATACAGGCACAGAATAATGATAGTATAAATTTCATAGTAAGTTAGTTTGATGATGGGTAAATAATAAAACGATCGGTGTCTTTGACAGCAGCTTCAAGAAAAATACCTTTGGCTTTCAGCCATTCTATCAAAGTTTTTTCATTGGCAGCAACGGCAGGCGGAATACTGAGATCAAGATTGAAAGCTATTTTTTGGTCCTGCAAAACAGAACGACTTAAAAATGTATTCAGCCAAAGTATAAGATCAGTAAGTGACGCATTAATGAATTGCCTTTTGCCGGAGGAAGTCAATGTATTGGTAAACACAGTGCCCCTGGTTTTATATTTTTTTAACAGCACTGTATCTACAGTTACCAAGTATACATTGCCTGGCACCGGTTCCCATTTGGCTTTTATCCCGAACTGGTATTCGATATCACGCTGTACCTGCTGTTGCAATTCATCCATAGATACAGGTGGCGTAATACGCTCATAGCTGTAATAATTAGCGAAGCGGTCTTCACCTTCTTTCTCAACAAATTTTTCTGCAATAGCGTTGCTGATGATAATGCGATTAACCGGTTCAAACACAGCATGCGCCCTTGTTATCAAATGAAGCAGGGAAGTATTGATAATTGTAAAGCCCGTGTAAAGTCCCGATGTATCTTTTTTAAAACGGGAAACTGACCGAAGACCTTTGATATAACCGGCAAATGTGGAACGGGAAATAATTTCTTTTCCGTCGCCGGCATTGCCTTTTATAAAAATCGGTTTTGACAGGTCAAGGCTATCCATGAGGAACAGGCCCGTTAAATGAGCCGTTTCGCCATTCAGCGCACGGAGGATATTTTCCGGGGTTATTTCATCAGGCCCTGTAGCGGCAATAAATTTTCCCTGCTTGTCGATCCATGCGTAGTGTGGCAGGTTGGTATGAGGCAAAAGTTTCTTGAACAGGGTATCGTTGAATGCGGTAGGGAGTATTGTCTTGGTACCATCCTGTGCTTTGTAACGATCAAAAAAGCGCTCCAGCTTTTCTTTAGTATCGCCTGTTGAGCGACTATTGATGAGCAACACCTGGAAATCTTTGGCGTATATGCGTTGCATAGAATCAAGTACACTGAAT
>CAYOLS010000199.1:0-6285 GCA_964404845.1 uncultured Ferruginibacter sp.
CAGTTGCTTTACCGGACACTACTTCACCGGTATATTGATCAGCATTGGCCACAGCACCGGTATCGGTCAGGTAGCTGCTGTTGTAAGCAGGATCGCTGAGCGTTACCATTTCTTTGTTGGCATCCATATCTGTTTTCTTTCCCTTACAGGCTGCAAAACTTGCAGACACTATCAATACGTAGATTAGCTTTTTCATAATTTTTGCTTTTAAGTTTTAATAATCGGGTTTGGCTTAATTGATAAGGTTAGCAACGGCTTAAAAAATCGTTGTTATCCTCTATAGACGAAAACTATGCCATAGTGATTTTTGATCATGTGTATATGTTGGTAATTCAATGATAAGACTGGTCTTAAAAAATATACTCCGGCTCGTATTACCTATTATACGTAGTGGTATTTTGCTGAAATTCAATGGATAATCCACATTTGTTTTGATTATGTGAAAGATTTTTCAGATATTAGTAAAACTTTAATCCGATAGCCTCAGCTACTATTGCTGGCTCATAAAGAGAAACCGTTTTACCCCCTGTAGCCTCATCCCGGTAATAAAATTTTACTGCCTGCTCAGCCGGCAGCCATTGTTTATCAAACTACCGTTTATGCCATACCTGTATGATGTGTTCATATCTTACAAAAGAGGAAGGATCAATGAGCAATGGCTCAACGAAATATTTCTTCCTTTTTTTGAAAACTATCTAGATAATGAACTTCCCAACAAGCCAAGGATCTTCCTGGACACAAGCGGGTTAACGCCCGGTGTGGATTTCAGCAATGAATTGTTCCGGAGCCTCATGTATTCCAAGTGTATGCTTTCCATCTGGAGCCCGCCGTATTTCCGGCGGAGCGAATGGTGTGTAAAGGAATTCCTGACCATGCAGTATAAGCAGGAAGTGCATAAGCTCGGGGCTTCCACGGTGCCACGCACACTGATATGGCCTATTGTGTACCGGGATGTTGATCCCTTGCCCGACCTGGTGAAGAATATCAACTACCTCGATTACAGTGATTTTAATGTAGTGGGCGAAGCGTTTTTCCGGAGTGAGAAATCGCTCAAGTTCCAGGAAAAATTGCAGGAAGATATCTGCAGCATCGTAGATATTATTAATAATGTACCTGAAATGCACCCCGACTTTGAAACGGCGGAGGGGCAGGCCAATACACTCAAACAATTAACCAGCTATTTCGAAAGCCGTGTAGGTGAAGCGGGAGACAGCATTCAAAAACCTATTTCATGGTAAACGAAAAAAAAATACCCAGCAGGGTCATTACATTTTACTCTTACAAGGGCGGGGTAGGTCGCTCCATGGCCATGGCCAATATCGGTGTGCTCATGGCGAGCTGGAAATACAAGGTATTGTTGATTGACTGGGACCTGGAAGCACCGGGTATGGAAAATTATTTTTGCCATCACCTCGATGTTGCAAAAGTGCAGCAGAAAAAAGGGCTGATCGACCTCCTGCATTTAAAAGCGCAATGCGATGAAATACTGGTGGAAGAAATTCCCTGGAAAGATTATATCAATCATGTTGAAATAGGAAAAGACATTTCCCTCGACCTGCTCACCGCAGGGAAAAGAGACGAATATTATTTTAATAAGGTAAGGCAGTTTGATTATACCGGCTTTTACAATGAAGCTGATGGCGGGCAATACCTCGAAAACCTGCGGGAATACTGGCTGGAGGAATATGATTTTGTTTTGATAGATAGCCGTACGGGTTTAACAGACAGCAGCGGTATCTGTTCCATTCACATGCCCGATATACTTGTGCTGCTGTTCACACCCAATGAGCAAAGCTTTAATGGCATCAAAGAAGTGGCACGCAAAGCGATCGATGGGCAGAAGCAGGTCATCTACGATCGCTTCAGGCTACGGGTGCTGCCCATTCCAAGCCGCATAGAAAATGCAGAAACGCAATTGCTGGACGAATGGATGAAGAAGATCTACACCCAAAGCGCAGACATGCTGGAGTGGTTGCCCAAAAAGGAAAGCAATGTAGAAGAGTTCAGCATTACACCCGACCAGGTGATCGGGCAATTGAAAATTCCTTACAAAACATTTTATGCTTACGGCGAAAGGTTGTCTGTAATAGAAAGAGGGACGCTTGACCCGCACGACCTTGGCTATGTGTACGAGAACATTGCGGCCGTGCTGGTGAACGACCTGCAGAATATTCATTTACTGACGGATGCCCGTGACCTGCTTATTAAAAAAGCGAAGGGCGAAGAAGTGATCGACTACAGCGATCTTGAAAGAAAATTTGCAGAAGAGCAGGATGCCAAAGCAAGGCTGGAAGAAGAGTTGCGAAAGAAAGAAAGCCTGATAGAAGAAAAAGCAAAGCAAAACAGGAAGAAAAAATCAGCTTTTATATGGATTGCGATAGTATTGGGTTTACTGATAGCCGCTGTATTTTACTTTGCAGGTATTAATAATAATTCGGGAACTAAGATCGAAACTATTCTGCCGGATGTGCTGGCCAAAGATTCCAGCAAGGACAGGGCGGGGGCTTTTGCTACTGCTTATTCCACATCCGACAAACAGGGCGACCTTTCTTTTAACCTGGCAATGGCGCAACAGTATTACCAGTTGGATGCTGCTTACCAGGACAGTTTTAAAAACATAAAAAGCAAAATAGAATTTGCCGTGGCGTATCGTTTCCAGGAATTGGCTGATTCTTTTTATTTGCTTGCAAGGCAGAACCCGGATGATATATCTTCGGTACTGGCAGGCACGGTTCGCAGGTTTGGGGCCTTAAGCAATATTGCTTCCATCAATATTGTACAAATTATGAAGAGTTCGGTTAAAGCAGCTGCTGTTACCAATATGCCGGTAGATACAAGTTTTGACCTGCAGCTTGACCCGGAAGGCTACCGGGTAACCTATATGGTAAATGGCAATACAGCATTGGATAAGGGAAGAAAGTACAAACGCATCCGTACCAACGATGTGTTGCTGTTCGACAATAATTTAAAACTCATAGAATACAGCAGCGAGGTATTGGATTCTGTGCCTTTACAACCCGTTGTCAGCACTACAACTGTGGAACTGCTCATTTGTGGCAACATCAGTAAAATGGATTACAGTAAATTCAATTCAATTGTGAGTATGCTCAAGGCAGATAAAGATTTTAATGTCAGCTCCAAAATGAATTTCAGCAGCAGTAAGGATGCAGGATCACCTTATTATTTTTCATCGCCAATGATCAAATACAGTGATCCGTCTTTGCAGAAACAGGCGATGCAGGTGCAGGAAGCCATTAAAAAAGCATCCGGTTACAACATTCCTGTAAGGCTCCAGCGAAGCTCCATGAAAAATTATATCACGGCTTATTTATGCCCTGATCAAAATACAAATCCCAAAATGGATATACGGCAGCAGGCTTATCCTGCTTCTAAAAAAGGATAGTAATATTATTGCGGCCCGGCATTCGCCGGGCCGCAATAATATTACACCGGTTATTTATTTGAAAGTCGAATGACCATTATTCTCGATCCTGTCAATCAATAGCATTATAATACCTGTCATTGCCGGTTTATTACCCTATATACTTTTGCTGTTTGTTTTTATAGCAAAAACAATATTTTGCAGCATGAATAAATATTTTGCAGCAACTTTCTTTTTACTTCTATCTTTTGTAACACTCACGGCACAAAAAAATGAACAGGCAACAATTGATGCGCTTATGCAGAAAGCTTTTCGCAGCGGACTGTTCAATGGAAATGTGCTTGTAATGAATGGAAATAAAGAAGTGTACAAAGCCGCTATTGGTTATGCTGATGCCAGCCGAACTACAAAGTTAACTACACAACATCGTTTTCATATTGGTTCCATCGCCAAGGAATTTAATGCTGTTGGTATGATGTTGCTGGTAGAGCAAGGGAAAATAAAATTGTCAGATAAGGTAAGCCAATACTTACCGCAATTGCCTGCATGGGCAGCTTCTATACAAGTGCGTGACCTGTTGGGCTATACCAGCGGTTTGCCGGATATACAATGGAATACTGTATACTCCGATGCGCAGAATATGAACAACCTGCTGCAACTGGCAAAACTTGATTTTGAGCCTGGTACCCAATATGCTTACAACAATAACAATGTTTTCCTGCAACGAAGGATCATTGAATCGGTTACCGGTCTTTCCTTTAAAGATTTTGTGCAACAAAAATTGCTGGCTCCTTCGGGAATGGACCATGCGGTGATGGACCCGGTCGCATCGGATGCAATGGTAGCCCGGGCTTTTGACAATGCAGGCAAACAGGATACTTTATTTGTACCTATATCCGGCTGGTGGGCTGTAACGCTGGATGATTTTTATAAATGGGCGCAACAGGTTGTACAGAACAAGCTCATTTCGCCGGCATATACCCGTTTCCTGCTGATCCCTTACAGTCCAAGCAAGCAATCAGGTCTTGGTTTTGGCGGACGCATGGAAGGTGATAAGGTCATCCGTATGGAACATGATGGCACGGCCCGCAACTACCAGGCGCTGCTGGTATGTAACCCGCAACAGGGACGAACAGTGATCCTTATGTCCAACAACAAACAAAATAATCTTGAAGATTTCAATACGGCCATTCAACAGATATTGGATGGTAAACCTTACAGGCAGCCCAAAAGGTCTGCTGCTGCGCTGTTTCAGCCGGCAATAGATTCGGTTAAAGGAGTGCAGATACTTCCCTGGTATCGTAAGCTGGCAGCAGCCAATAAAGAACAATACGCTTTCGATAGTGAAGCTACATTGAATGAACTGGGTTATTACCTGCTGCAAAAGAAGCGTGCAGCTGATGCTGTGATCGTTTTCAAACACAACACAAAATTATTTCCCAGATCCGGGAATGCGTTTGACAGCCTCGGCGAAGCGTATTATTCAAAAGGCGATAAAAAAAATGCGCTCATCAATTACAGGAGATCATTGCAGCTCGATCCGGGTAATGGCAATGCAAAAAAAATAATTGCAGAGCTGGAAAAGCAGGTAACCGGGAAATAACAATACGCTAATCATATTATGCAAAGAGCCGGCCTGAACAAGCCGGCTCTTTAAATTAAAAAATCGATTGATGTTAATTTGAATATCGTTCCGTATCATCTTTCCGGCTGTGTAGGTTGAGCTGCACGGTCCATCCTTCTACCGAATTGATCAGTTCTATTTCTGCAATAAAATGTTTGTAAGCCCCACTGCTAACATCAGGCCTTAGCTGGCTGGAAGTGAAGCGAAGGTTCTCTGTAGGCTCTTCCATGCTGCCGCTGAAAGATATCTTTTCAGCACCCGCATTGAATTTTGTGCCCTTTACCTGGCGGAAAGTTTGTTTATAAATTTTAACCGCTTCCTTATAGCTTTCTCCTTCGTACAATATGGCCTGGAAGCTGGCTGTAGTATCTTCTTTGGAATGAAAACGATAAATAACAGCCTGCGTAGCACCCGGTATCACAACAGTGGAGCGGAAAATTTCCCTTCCTTCATCTGCAGGCAATTCCTCGCCCTGGATATTGTAATAGTTGTTCTGGAAATTTTCGGTAATGTTCGCAACCGCAGAAGAAATATTGTTGCCCGGTAATATCTTTTTGTAAAATTGCGCCTGGCCTGCATTCAGCAGTAAAAGCATTGCGATCGCAAGGCTTATTGATTTTTGCATAGTTTCAGATTTTAGATTTGGTTTCACTTGCAAGATAACAGACAGGCTGACTTTTTAGTATGTTCAAATAGTTAAATAATAATCCCCACCTGTTAATAAACTGCACGAGGTTTTTACAAGGTTAATTATTATAGAACGCAGATGGCGCAGACCGTCATGATTAATCATGATAACCTGTGTTCCGCCTTTTCGTCTTCCCGGCAAAAAAAATAAATAGTATTTGCGATTAAAGATAAATGCCGATCACCAGGCAGGCCGCACAAACAATGAAAAGAATAATAATGAGCGGGTAAATGAACTTCCACCAGGCTTTAATATTTACATGGCTGATGGCCAGCGCCGGCAATATTAATCCCGTAGGTGTAATAAAACCCATAATACCCATGCCGAATAAATAAGCATTCACTATTTCCCTGCCCGGAACATTTACCATAATGGCCAGCGAACCCATGATAGGCATTGTAAGCACCGCCATGCCCGAAGAAGAAGCAATGAATAAAGTGAACAGCATGAACATCAGCAACATCATTACAATAAACAGCGCCGGGGGAAGTGTACTCGTAAGATTGGCCGCATTATAAATAATACTATCACTGATATTGCCATCATTCAATACAATAGAAACACCACGGGCCACGCCGATGATGAACGCCA
>CAYOLS010000200.1:0-6251 GCA_964404845.1 uncultured Ferruginibacter sp.
CGGGAGAAGAAAAGTTGCCCGATACAGAAGGGCCGATCGTCATAGCCAGCATTGCCAAAGGTTGCACCGCTACATCTTCCGGCGTTCCCATCTTTGTTTTTACCACCATGGTTTGCCCGCTTACCAGTGCACCGATACCATGACCTGTGTGCATAGTGGTAACGCCATTATCTCTTACAATTTTCACCAGTGTCTCCTCAGGATTGTACGCATCTATTGCACGCAGGTCAGGTTGTATGGGGCCTGATCTTTCCAGCTGATCCTGGTCAACAGGAATATTGAGCGCACCAGACAAACCTACCATGCTCCTTGCATCCACCAGTCCAGGTGTTGCCACTTTTGCTTCGTAAATTTTGTAACCAGGTGGAATGCTGAGATTGGCTCCCACATTTTCGATCTTGCCATTCTTTATCAATACCACACCATTCTGAATAGGATTGCCAGAAACAGTGTACATCATTTCAGCTTTTATTGCTACCTGCGCTTTTGCCAGAGTAAATGAAGCAGCGCATGTTACCAGTATAAATATTTTTTTCATTGTGTTGTTTTGAAAGATGATTAGTTCACTGTTTCATCATCGGTATGGTGATGAAACTCGCCCCTGTCATTGGAATAAACGCCATAGCCACCCAGCAAAAATGCCCTGTCTGCAGGAATGCCGATGTCCCAGCGCTTCTGGCCTTCAACCCATGTTTGTTCCAGCTTGGTATAAACGCTGAACGGATCACCACTAAGGATAATAAAATCTGCATCCTTGCCTTTTTCCAGCGAACCGATGCGACTGCTGAGATCGAGCATGCGGGCACCTGCGAGTGTTAATGCTTCAATGGCTTTATTCCTGCTCATGCCTTCTCTCACCATCAGCGCAGCAGAGCGTATGAACAGTCTTGAATCGGTAATACCATCATCTGTATGAAACCCCACCATAACGCCTGCTTTTTCCAGCGCAGCGCCTGTGCCGAGTGACAGGTTCATCGCTTCTACTTTTCCTCCCGGTGCATCAATGGTAATGATAGAGCAGTACAAACCTGCTGCTGCGATCTCCGGCGCCACTTTCCATCCTTCAGACACATGATGCAGCACAGGTTTGAAACCAAACTCTTTTGCAATGCGGATCGCAGTTAAAATATCATTCGCTTTGTGTGTATGAAAATGAACCACTCTTTTTCCCTGCAATACTTCCAGCAAGGGTTCCATACGTAGATCTCTTTCCGGCAGCCTGGATGAATCTTTTCCTGCTTTTTCAATTTTCTTTTTATACTCTACTGCTTTTGTAAAAAGCTCTCTTGCCATGGCAGCGCTCTTTGCCCTTGTGCCAGGAAATACGCCGGGCGTGCTTCTTATCGGGTTGGTACCGTTGGCCATTTTCAGACCGCCATACACACCTTTTTCATTGGTGATGAGCAGGTCTTCTATCACTTTACCGTCACGCATTTTTACATAGATGGTCTGCCCGCTCATTAAATGCCCGCTCCCCGGCATGATGTTGATGGTAGTGATACCACCAGCCAGCGCTTTTTTAAATCCATCGCTTGTAGGGTTCACCGCATCCATTGCCCTTGCATCGGGATTCAGGGCGGCAGATGCATCACCGCCTTCAGGTCCGCCTAAATGCGAGTGGCTATCCACCAGGCCGGGCATGATCACTTTGCCGGTTGCATCCACAACAGTTGCATTGGCAGGTATGGATGTACCTGCGCCACCCACGCTGATTATTTTTCCCTGCTGCACTATCAATACGCCGTTGGCAATAGGTTCACCCGCTACTGTATAGATGAGGGCACCTTTGAAAGCTACAGGTTTGTCCTGCGCCTGTGCTGCCATGGAAGCCGCCAGCAACGAGGCCAGTAAAGTTCGTTTGAGCATAAACAGTTGTTTTAAGGATAGTAATTTACGATAGCAAAGCGATATTATAATTGATATTGGTCAAATAGTAGCGGGTATTTAGTATGCGGTTAAAGTAAAATTTTAATTTTGCCGCATGATATACAGGGAGGCGCTGGTAAGCGATATACCACAGATACAGGTAGTAAGGAACGCAGTAAAAGAAAATATGCTGAGCGATCCTGCACTGGTAAGCAATGCCGATTGTGAAGAATTTATGACAGTAAGAGGCAAAGGCTGGGTTTGTATAGTGAATGATACGGTTGTAGGGTTTGCGATCGCTGATCTTAAAGACAACAATATCTGGGCCTTATTCATCGACCCGGCATTTGAAGGCAGGGAAATAGGCAAACAATTGCACCGGATGATGATGGACTGGTACTTTGATCAAAACAAAGATCATGTGTGGTTAGGCACTTCGCCGGGCACAAGGGCAGAGATTTTTTATGCAAAGCAGGGCTGGACGGCAACCGGCACCGTACATAATAACGAAACAAAGTTCGAGATGACAGATAAGGAATGGGAGGCGTTTAAGAACGTTATGGGTTAAGAGTTGCGGGTTAGTGAAACCCAACCCGCAACTGATTTTAAATTATTTTCCTCCTGCTTTACCCCTTGTATTTAAAATATCCCGGTCAAACAAATAGAGCCCGCTTTTATCATCACCTATCAGCTCTAATTTATCATTTAAGATGCGGGCGCTTTTTTCTTCTTCTATCTGTTCGCTTACATACCATTGCAGGAAATTATGCGTAGCATAGTCTCTTTCCTGTAAGGCAAGATCAACAAGGTCGTTGATACTATTGCTGACCTCCAATTCATGTTTTAAAAATTCTTCAAAAAGACTTTTGAGGCTTTTGAATGTTACAATGGGCTGGCTGAGATCAGGCACCATTGCAAATCCGCCACGTTCGTTGATAAAGCGCATGAGTTTGAGCATGTGCACTCTTTCTTCTTCGCTTTGCTGGAAAAAATATTCTGCCACTCCGTCGAGGCCGGGTTGTATTTCGGCCCAGCTGGCCATTGCAAGGTAGGCCTGCGATGAAGCCGCTTCTAATTTCACCTGTTTGTTCAATGCTTCCTGCATGGGTTTTGATAACATATCCTGTCGTTTTAGAAATGTAAAATACAAAAAACATTGGTTATTAAAATTGAATGATACCTGCTTCGTAAAACCCGCACAGCAGGTAATCCTACGGAGTTTGTCGTAACATTTTATTGTTTGCAGGTAGCTCCTGCGAGCTTGCGTTGGGCCGCTGCATTCTCTTTACATTGTTTAAAACCCGGGGGAAATGTGCAAAACTATCATCCAAAAAGCTATGAAATAATAAAAACGGTTTTTACTTTTAAATCAATAAAAGCAGACACATCTATAAAGCACCAGGTTTTGAATTGTGCAGGCTATATGCAGGTTACAGGATAACCTGGTGCTTTTACAGATGCCTAAATTATAAGCCGGCATAAGCATATTATAACCGGCATAAAAAAAGAAGCCCGTAAGCTTCTTTTTTTCTTTTCTGGGTGAGTCACCTGCACAGGCTACTGTGCGCTATGCACAGGTGCCTCACCCTGCTCACCTCAGATCAAATCCCCAATCTCTTCCTTTATCTACCGCAGGTAAACCTTCCGTCATCCATTTGGCAGGTTTGGTACCTTTTAAATAATGATCAAAGAACTGGCTGAGCCTTACGGAAAGGTCTTTCCTGTTCCTTCTTTCTACCAGGTTATGATCTTCGCCGTTGTATTGCAGCAGCCATACTTTTTTGTCCAGCCTTTTTAATGCAGTGAACAATTCAATACCCTGGTACCATGGCACGGCGCCATCGGCATCGTTGTGCATGATGAGCAAAGGTGTTTGAATTTTATCGGCGCTGAACAAAGGAGAATTTTTTAAGTAGAGATCAGGGCGTTGCCACAAAGTAGCGCCGATCCTGCTCTGCGTTTTCTCGTACTGGAACTGGCGGTTCATGCCACTTCCCCAGCGGATACCACCATAGGCACTGGTCATATTTGCCACAGGAGCACCGGCACCTGCAGCACGGAACATATTGGTTTTGGTAACAAGATATGCCACCTGGTAACCGCCCCAGCTTTGCCCCTGGATGCCCATTTTAGTGCTATCTACCCATGGCATGGCCGATAAATATTTAGCAGCACTTACTACGCTGTTATATGCGCTTTGCCCCGGCTCTCCAGTTTTGTAATAAATATTCGGATCAAATACAAGGTAGCCGTTGCTTACAAAATAAGCGATATTGACAGTAGATGCGCTTGGCGCAGGCGTGCGGTAAGCATACAAACCGTCTGCATCTCTTTCGTAGAAATAGAATACCACAGGATATTTTTTCTTCGGATCAAAATTTTCCGGTTTGAACAAAATGCCTTCGCTCATTTTTCCGTCAAACATTTTCCAGCGAACCAATTCAGCTTTCAGCCAGTTGTAATCTTTTTGCTGCGCTGCCACATTGGTAACAGCAGCAAGATCATTTAAACTTTGTCCATAATACAATTCCGAAGCAGCTGGGGTTGAACGTTGCGCAATATAGGTTGTTGCATGTTTTGCCTTCATCACCATACCATTCGCAAAAGCGCCTTCAGTGATCTTTACAGGATCTCCTTGTTCATCTGCTTTCTTAGTGAAATAGCCAGCGAATTTGGAATCCTTGTTGAGTGATTGCAACAGGATCGTTTCGCCCGGCTCTATAAATCTTTTTTCAGGATCGAGGCGCACATAGCTGAACTCCGTTTTGTGCCTTCTTCCGTAACCATTGCTGATGTTCTTTGGCTGTTCTATCCCGTTAGGATCAACCTGCCAGATATCAAATTCATCCTTGATCAAAAAATACTGGTCGCTGCCCACCCAGCCAATGGTTCCGGCTGCAGAAGGAAAATCAGGCACATCGTTTTCGGTATCGTACAACGGTTCTTTAATTTTCGCTGAGATATTATTGATCTCTGCTGTCACTACATTGTAAGTGAAATAATTTTTTGCCGCAGGATCGTACCAGTACACATATTTTCCATTCGGCGAAGCGCTATAGAAACCGTAGCTGTTGTTCTTAATAAGTGTTTTTGCAGCCGTGGTTGTATTTACAATATATGCTGTTGACCTTGATCTTCCCTCCCATTGCGAGCTCAGGCGGTTTCCTTTGGTAGTTTGGGCCAACACCCAGTCTGCATTGCCTTCGTCAACGATGCTTACATTCTCCATGTCTTCACTGCCCAGCTGTACAATTTCTTTGGTACCAGGCCTTGTTACAGCAAGATAACTCCTGCGCTGCTCCTGCGATAATTGCTTCAGCTGCTGTGGCTGCAGGTAATCGTCTTTGTATGTCCATATATCCAGGCGTGCCAGTTCAAAGTCGACCAGCGTGGTATCTTTCGCAGGCTGTACAGGCGCCGTACCAAAAAATATCTTTTTACCGTCTTTGCTGAAACGGATATTGCCATTCTCACTAACGGTAAAGCCTACCCGCATACCAATAGTATTTTTATCGGCCAGCAGGCTGGCACTGTCCATGCCCGGTTTGAAATACCAGAGCTTGTAAAATTTCTGGAGCGATTTGCTGCTACTGTCCCTTTCTGCTACAAAAGCCACTTGTTTTCCTTCTTCATCAAACACAAAATTCTTAGCATCATTGAAGCTCCTTAATACCGTATCGGTTTTGCCGGAGGTTATATTGTACAATAATACCAGCGCCTTACTGTTGCTGTCTTTGCTGTTCTTCGTTGTTTCGATCAATAGGTTGTTCCCTTTTTCATCCAGCATGTATTCATTCACCAGCTTAAACGACTTATTACCTGCTGTAGAAAGATTGCGGACGATGAGCTCCGTTCCTTCTGAACCTGCACCGCCGCCGGGCGCATCATCGCCTTCGGCATCTGCTATTTCCATTTCCAGCTCATCTGCTTTTTTATAAATCTCTTTCACTGCTTTGTTTGCAGCTTTTATCAGCTCCTCTCTTTCTATTTTTCCTTTTACAGAATCGAGTGATCTGCGGATAAGCGAATCTGCCAACTTTGCCAGTTTATCTACTTTAAGTTTTAACGAATCGGGCGCTGCTTTTTTCTTAACGGAATCGGGCAATGGTTTATCTAAATGATAGACCAGCCAGCCCGATCCTTTTTCTGCCGTTTTATAAGATTTGATGCGACTTATTTTTACCACGCTGTCTGTGCCCAGCAATACAATAGCAAGTGAATCCTTTGGCATATCATCCGGCTTTTTCTTTTTGATCTTAGCCTGCCGGGTGTCCTGGAAAGGAGCTCTTATTTTTAATATAGCGTATTTGTTGTCTTCGGTGATCACGCCGCTGTAGCCTCTTGCAATGCTTTTTTTATACCCCGTCTTTACATTCTGTACGATC
>CAYOLS010000201.1:0-6153 GCA_964404845.1 uncultured Ferruginibacter sp.
CAAAGACAAAAAGAAGAGCAGAACACAGTAGACCAAAGTCGTACATACTGTAAAACCCACATATTTTACGTATGAAAAACTTGAGGCTGATCGCTGTTATTTTATTGGCTTTACCGGCAATTTCTTTTTCTGCAAAGGCGCAGAAATCTGTAAAATTTATTGATGGCATAGAATTAAGGAACGAAGGGGTTTCCTATGCTACTACTACGCCCGGCAACGAAGCTACGGCTTTGCCTGTGGCCGGTACAACAAGCCATACTACGGCTAAACCTGCTGCGGGCAAAATGGCTACGGAAGCCTGCAATGCCATGCAATTTAAATATGCACAACTGATGGATACTGAAATAGAAGCCATCAGCAACATCGCACTGTTCAGCTTTATAGAAGAATGGTGGAGCACTTCTTACCGTTATGGCGGCACTACCAAAAAAGGAATTGACTGTAGCGCTCTTACAGGTTTATTGCTGAGCACTGTATATGCAATCGGTATTCCCCGTACGGCAAGAGACCAGTATGCTGCCTGTGATAAAATTGAGAGGGATGAACTGCACGAAGGCGATCTTGTTTTCTTTAACACAAGAGGCGGCGTAAGCCATGTAGGCGTTTACCTGAACAATGATCATTTTGTGCATGCAAGCACCAGCAGTGGTGTTACCATCAGCAGCCTGAACGATGATTACTACAGCAAAAGATTTATTGGTGCGGGAAGGCCGGTGGTGAAGGGAACGCAGCTTTGAGATATGAACGATGAGATATGAGTTATGAGATGAGGGAATGAAGTTATATAAGGAATTTAAAGAGGCGCAACAGATGTTGCGCCTCTTTAGTTAGTTATCAAATCTTCAAATCATTAATTATCTGCAGCAGTAAAACTTTCTTCGAAAGGAAGGTATTGCACAAATGCTTTTTCGCCTGCTTCATGCACACAAATACCAACGCAGATATCCTGCTCATTTACTTCGAATGCAATGCCTGTTTTTGTATCGTCATATACTTTTACAGTGCCTTGCGGCGATCTATAAGAACCTGATAACAGCAAACCGTTGAAGTAAGCCATTATCTCTTTGGAATGACTACCGGGTTTCAAACCATTTGCCGTTTGAAAGAAAGGGTTGGTGATGCGGATGGATTTTACCACCGGCCTGTCGCCATCGCTGCCAAACTGTGTAGAAGAATATACCTGCGTTTTATACTCCGGATTATTTTTGGAATACCAGGTGTTTACCGATTTACCCATGGCCGCATCACCGGCATCGGGCTTACCAAGGCTTTTCATGGCTGTTTCTGTCGGTTCGTTGATATTGGTGAGTCCAATGCTTTTGCCGGGAACAATAAGCCTGTTGGCAGGAATTATTGTTGCAGTTGAATCCGCAGGAACAGGTACCAGGGAATCTTTTGATGCCGGCGCAGGAATATCCTGCATGCTGTCTTTGATTGTTGCTGTTTCCCGACTACTTTTCTGTGTACAGGAAAACAGTGCAACAAGCAATATGAGTGGTGATGATTTCATACAGGAAGAAATTCAAAGATGCTGCCAATTTTAAAAAAGAAAGGGAGCAAAGCTCCCTTTTATTATACATTTTTGGTAGTGACGTAGAAATTCCGATCGACCTTAAACTGTTTGATATCGAAGTTCTTTGGTTGCTTTATTGTTTTCCATTCAGTAACAGGGTAGATCAGTTGTTGTTTTTTGGAAGTTGAATCGAACTGCACTCTTACAGGCAGGTCAAAACCATCCACTACATTCACCCAACGGTAAGCAATATTGCTCCCTTCTGTTTTGTATTCAAGCTCAGGGATTTTAATTGTCCGCAGGTATTGATCAAATACTTTTGAGAAATCTCTTCCTGCTTTTTTACTTACATAACTTTCTATTTGCTGCGAGGTAACGGTCTGGTGATAGAAAGTTTTATTCAGGCCTCTTAAAATATTCCTGAACTTTTTATCATTACCGATCACATAACGGATGGTCTGCAACAAATTACCCCCTTTAGGATACATGTCGCCACTGCCTTCTTTGTTTACACCATAGGGGCCCACGATGGGTATATCATTCCTGATCCCTTTTCTTGTGCCGACGAGGTAATCGTTACCGGCTTCTTTGCCATAAAAATAATCGGTGAACAATGTTTCGCTGTAGTTGGTAAAGCTTTCGTGCACCCACATGTCTGCCACATCTTTGGTGGTAATATTGTTACCAAACCACTCGTGGCCGCTTTCATGCACAATGATAAAATCCCATTTCAATCCCCAGCCTGTGCCGGAAAGATCATTGCCCATATACCCCATTTTATAATTGTTGCCATAAGCCACGGCGCTCTGGTGTTCCATGCCCAGGTGCGGTGCTTCTACCAGCTTGTAACCATCCTCGTAAAAAGGATAGGGGCCAAACCAGTATTCCAGCGCCTCAATGGTCCTGCGTGCATCTGCAAAATGTGTTTTTGCTTTGGTCAGGTTAGAATCCAGCACCCAATAGTCCATATCCAGGGTACCTTTTTCGCCTTTGTATTTTTCACCAAAGTGGCTGTACTTGCCGATATAAGGGATGATGTTGTAAGAATTGATCGGGTTCTTTACTTCCCAGCTGTATTGTGTAAGCCCGTTGCCCAATGATTTTTTATCGATCATGCGGCCGTTGCCGATGCCCATGAGCCTATCGGGAACGATCATACGAAGTATGGCACCGTTATCCGGCTCATCGCTCTGGTGATCTTTACAGGGCATCCACACGCTTGCGCCGAGGCCCTGGCAGGCAACGCTCATCCACGGGCTGCCTTGTTTGTCTTTTTTCCATATCCAGCCGCCATCCCATGGTGGTCTTTTAGCTTCCACCGGTTTGCCATGAAAGTAAACGGTTAGCTCCCTTGGTCCCGGTTTAATTTTATACATCGCTTTCGGATCCCTGAATTCTACCCAGTACACATTTCCTTCACGGGTAATTTTCAGGTTCCTGCTTTCTGCTACAGCGCTATCAATGATCATCGGCTCCTGCATGTCTATCTGCATCAGCTTGGCACCACTGTCATAAAAACGAATGATGCTTTTCCCTTTAATTGTTTTGGCATTGTAATCGGGTTGTACCGTTACATCATAATGCAGTACATCCCATCCAAGGCGGCCGGGACCGATGGAGCCTCTCAGCGTATCCTGGTGGGTGAACACAGTTTTTTGGTTCAATGGCTGCGCAATTCCGGCATTGCATAAGAGTAACAGGGCTGCAACGCCTGTGATCCTGATCTTATTCAACATAGTTACTGGTTGTTTATGCCATAAAATTACCATTCCCGGTCATAATAAAGTCAATTGATTGATAAATGGTAATTGGAGTGGTTTGTCTAAATTTATGATTTTAAAAGGTTCAAAAGTTCAAAGTTATAAAGGCCATCGGTGAGCCATAAACTTTTGAACCTTTGAATGCTCAATGCACACTATGCTCCGAAATACGTTACAACTTGCTTTTCTTCTACTACTACTTTATGGATGCGGCTCCGGCAGCCATACAGATAAAAAAATATTCCGTTACAATGAAACAACAGGTATTGCCTCGCTGGACCCGGCTTTCGCAAAAAATCAATCTGTCATGTGGGCTGTACACCAGTTGTACAATACATTGGTGGAAGTGGATGAGCAGCTTGAAATAAAACCCTTGCTTGCCAAAAGCTGGGAATTCAGCGCCGATAAAAAAAGCATCCTGTTTCATTTGCGCACGGATATTTTTTTTCATGATGATCCTGCATTTGCCGGCGGAAAAGGAAGAAAGCTGGCGGCCGAGGATGTACGCTACAGCCTGAACCGCATTATCGACGGCGCTACGGCAAGTCCCGGCGCCTGGATATTCAACAACAGGGTTGATAGCATCCAGCCGTTTGTTGTGGTGAACGATTCTACTTTTGGCCTCAACCTGCAGCGGCCTTTCCATCCGATGCTCGGCATTTTAAGCATGCAGTATTGTTCCATTGTGCCCAAAGAAGCAGTAGAAAAATACGGTGCTGATTTTCGCAGGCACGCAGTGGGGACAGGGCCTTTTCAATTTGTAGCATGGGAAGAAGGACAGGCATTGATATTAAAAAAGAATGAACACTATTTTGAAAAAGACAGCAATGGTATAGCATTGCCCTATCTTGACGGAGTTAAAGTAAATTTTTACGACAGCAAAGCCACGGAGTTTTTAGAATTTCGCCAGGGGCGCCTGGATTTTATCAATGACATTGATGCTTCTTTTAAAGATGAAGTGCTGACCAAGACGGGCAACCTTAAAAAGCAATGGGAAGGCGTGTTGCAGCTCAACAAACATCCTTATCTCAATATTGAATATTTCGGCATACTGCAGGATACGAATAATGTGCTGCTGAAAAATTCTCCTTTAAAAGTAAAAAAACTGCGGCAGGCGATGAACTATGCCATCGACCGGAAAAAAATGATGCTGTACCTGCGCAACTCTATCGGTACGGCTGCTGAAAGTGGCTTTGTTCCGCAAGGGCTTCCTTCCTTTGATGCGGAAAAAGTAAAAGGGTATGCCTATGATGTTACAAAAGCCCGGCAACTGCTTTCGGAAGCGGGTTACCCCAATGGCAAAGGCCTGCCGGAAATAAAATTGCTTACTATTCCTATTTATACCAACCTTGCGAGCTATGTCGCCAATGAATTGAAGCAGGTGGGCATCAATGTGCAGGTGGAATCTGTGCAGAAAAGTTTACTGCTGGAGCAAACGAGTAAATCACAGGCATTGTTTTTCAGGGGAAGCTGGATCGCAGATTATCCTGATGCGGAGAATTACCTGAGTGTGTTCTACAGCAAGAACCCGGCACCACCCAATTACACCCGTTATCATAATCCTGCATTCGATCAACTCTACGAAAGGGCCTTACAGGAGGAAAATGATTCTGTGCGCTATGAATTATACCGCCAGATGGATAAGCTGATCGTTGAAGACGCACCCGTAGTGCCGCTTTGGTACGATATGGCGATACATCTTGTGCATGCCAATATCAGTGGGTTTAATGCAAACGGACTTAATATGTTGGAGCTTAGGAAAACGAAGAAGCAATTATGAGATATGAGATATGAGATATGAGATATGAGATATGAGATATGAGATATGAGAAAATAAAAGGGGATGCAAGGTAATTGTTTCCCATCTCATCACTCATATCTCATCGTTCATATCTGATTAATGTCTTTTCAACTTATCTTTAAACACCTTCCTGAACTTCTCCAGCTTAGGTCTTATCACAAACTGGCAATAAGGTTCGCTGCCATTTTCGTTGTAATAATTCTGGTGATAGTTTTCGGCTTTGTAGAACCTGGTGAAAGGTTCAAACGTAGTAACGATGGGCGCATCGAAAGCGCCGCTTTTATCCAGCTTATCTTTGTATTTTTCCCCGACCAGCTTTTGTTCTTCATTGTGATAGAAGATCACACTCCTGTATTGCGGACCAACATCATTGCCTTGCCTGTCGAGCGTAGTAGGGTCGTGTGTCTGCCAAAAAATTTCCAGCAGCTCATCATAGCTCACTTTGGAAGGATCGTAAATGATGTTCAGGCATTCCGCATGACCGGTAGTGCCTGTGCAAACTTCTTTATAAGTAGGATTATCTACATGCCCGCCGCTGTAACCGCTTTCTACTTTTATAACACCATCCACCTGCTGGAAGATGGCTTCTGTGCACCAGAAGCAACCATTGCCAAAAGTAACAGTATCGGTTTTAACAGAAGAAAGTTCAGTCGCAGGCAAAGGTTCTGCCGCAACAACAACTGACTTTTTATTGGCGCAACTGCTTAAGCTGACCAATGCAGCCATCAGGGAGAGGAAAATTTTTTGCATGTTATAATTTTTTATAACAAATACGTAAATACAGCAACGGGGTTCTTTTAAATGCCCGTTTTATAAAATCAATAACAATTAAGTATCACATCAATTCACCCTCGGTGGTTGTGTGTTCAGTTTGGAGTCGTTCAATGGAACAGGGGTGGGGGCTTTACCTTCCGGTGTTACTTCGCTGAATATTTTGTTTACATATACCCAACGCCCGTCCATCCATTTAAAACCTTCATAATCGCCGTCGCCGATAAGGGTCCATTTTTTATTGGGCTGGTTGCTTTCGGAAACCAGGTGCTCAAAAACGATCATGTTCAGGCCTTCATCAAAAGTGA
>CAYOLS010000202.1:0-5971 GCA_964404845.1 uncultured Ferruginibacter sp.
TGAGATGTTGTTTCAAACAAAACTAGAAACAATGAAAAAAACACTCAGCGTACTCTTGCTTGTAACCGTTATAACGGCTGCACAGGCACAAACCACCAGCTTTGGTATAAAGGCAGGTGTACAGCACAATATTTTAAGAGTGACCGATGGTAATACCCGTGCAGGTTTAATGGGTACAGGCGCACATGTAGGTTTTATAACTGATCTTTCCTTCAATGAAAATTTTTCCATCCAGCCCAACCTGCTGTTCAACATGAAAACAGTTAAGCAAAATGATGATGGTTCTATTTCGTTGTACACTGTTGATCTGCCGATCAATTTTTTATACAAAACAGGCGGCTTCTTTGTAGGTGGAGGCCCTAACTTTTCACTGGGGTTGAGTGCGAAATCAAAACAGGACGGGCAGGAAGACCAGGACCTGTACGAAGACCCCGATGGTGATGCGGATGCTCCTTTAAAAAGATTTGAAATGGGGGCCAATGTGCTGATGGGTTATCGCTTTGCCAATAATCTTACGCTGAGCGCCAACTACACACCGGGTTTCAGCAATTTGTTGAACAATGATCCCGGCGATAATAAATACAATACAAGGGTGTTTGGTTTTTCGATAGGGTATATGTTTAAATAAGGAATGAAAAATAATAAATAAGAAATTTAAAAGGCGCTTCAACAATGAAGCGCCTTTTTATTCGGAACAGTAAGATAGACTTACCGTTTATCTTTTTTTGCCTTTGGCAATATGTTGAAATGGTAATTTTGCAAAGTGCATCCCCTATTAAATAATCCTGTTTACAATGCATTGCTTTCCGGCGACAGGCAATACAGTCATGGTACAGAACAGGCGAAATATTTTGAAGAAGAAATGTCGCCCTTTGCAGGTTTTGCAGAAGATAACAGCGATGGCTTTTCTCAGCTGCACGACCTGCTTCCGCACGGAAGGAAGATCTTATTCGCCAAACCTACAGCGATAGCGGAGCCTGCGGGCTGGCAGTTGCAGCATACCATCGGCGGTTTACAATTCATTTATGAAGGTGGTGCTATAAATGCTGCACTCAATAACGTGTTTCCTTTAACAGAGGAACATGTGGATGAAATGATAGAACTGGTAAGGCTTACCAAACCCGGGCCGTTCGGGAAAAGAACGATCGATTTCGGGTATTACCATGGTATTTTTGATAACGGTAAACTGGTCGCTATGACCGGTCAGCGCCTGCACGTAGACAATTATACCGAACTAAGCGCTGTGTGTACCCACCCGGATCATTTGGGAAAAGGATATGCATCAGTATTATTACAACATCAGTTACAGATCATTTTGGAAACTGGCCAGAAACCTTTTTTACATGTAAGAGATGATAACGAAAGAGCGATCGGCGTATATGAAAGGCTGGGCTTTGTGGTATCGAGGCCGATGAATTTTTATTTTATGAAACGGGTATGAGGAATAAGAAATAGGGAATGGGAAATAAAGAATAAGAAAGTAAAAAGCGCTTCGTTTGAGAAGCGCTTTTTTAATTATCTGAGCCTGTTACTTTCTTTTATTATTTTTTCATCATGGTTAATTCCTCTTGCTGCAAGGAACAAAAAGAAAACAATGCAGCCTTGTAGCAGTGCGGTAAGGGCATAAGTGCCGGCTGTAAATGTTTTTACCTGGCTGTAGTATAAAAATATCAGCAGGGCTTCCAAAGCAATGCAAAGCACGGTAAGGCGCAGTTGTAGTTTCCTGTTCTTGTATAAAAAGATACAGATCAACGCTACAATGCCGATAGCTGCTGTTGTTAATATAATAGGAATAGTTGTTTTGCCATCCAGTATAGCCGATGGAATAAGCTCGGCGTTAGTACCAGTATAAAAAGGGAACTGGAAGCTTAAGAAGGCGCAGGCTGCTGCCAGCAATAACCAGATAGTTTGTATGCGTTGTAACATAGATTTTTCGTTTAGCTTAATTCAGGATATAACGGAAATTGTTTCATGAATGATTTTACTTCATCTTTTACAGATGCGATCACCGCTTCATCATCAATATTCATCAGTACTTTATCAATAAGGTCAACCACGGTCTGCATGTGCGCTTCCTTCATACCACGGGTGGTAACGGCCGGAAGACCTACACGGATACCGCTGGTTACAAACGGGCTCTTATCATCATAAGGCACCGCATTTTTGTTTAAAGTGATATGCGCTTTGTCTAATGTTTCCTGTGCTTTTTTACCTGTGATGTTTTTATTGCGCAGGTCGATCAGCATCAGGTGATTGTCCGTACCCCCGCTGATGATCTGGTAATCCTTATCTACAAATGCTTTGGCCATTGCCTGTGCATTTTTTTGTACCTGTGTAATGTAATCCGTGTATTCGTCTGTCAGCAGTTCACCAAAAGCCACTGCTTTGGCAGCGATTACATGTTCCAGCGGGCCACCCTGTGTACCCGGAAAAACGGCCATGTCGATCAGGTTGCTCATCATACGGATATTTCCTTTGGGATCTTTTAAACCAAAAGGATTTTCAAAATCAGCTTTCATCATAATGATGCCACCACGTGGACCACGTAAGGTTTTATGGGTAGTGCTGGTCACAAAATGACAATGATCGAAAGGAGAGCTCAGCAAACCTTTGCAGATCAATCCTGCAGGATGCGCCATATCACACATTAAAAAGGCACCTACTTCATCCGCTACTTTTCTCATGCGGGCATAATCAATATCACGGCTATAGGCAGAAGCGCCGGCAATGATCAGCTTTGGCTTTTCTGCCCTGGCTTTTTCTTCCAGCATTTCATAATCAATGAGGCCGGTGTCTTTTTTTACGGTATAAAAATGTGGTTGGTATAATTTACCGGAAAAGTTTACCGGCGAACCATGTGTTAAGTGGCCGCCCATGCTAAGGTCGAGACCCAGTATTTTATCGCCCGGCTGTAAAATGGCCAGCATCAGTGCAGCATTGGCCTGTGCGCCGCTGTGCGGTTGTACGTTCGCATATTCGCAGTTAAAAGCCTGCTTCAGCCTGTCGATCGCCAGCTGTTCTACCTGGTCCACAATTTCACAGCCTCCATAATATCTCCTGCCAGGATAACCTTCTGCATATTTATTGGTAAGGGAAGTGCCCATGGCCTGCATTACCTGCAGGCTGGTAAAATTTTCACTGGCTATCAGTTCAATTCCTTCCCGCTGGCGCTGAAGTTCCTGGTCTATCAGGTCGAAAATGGCTTTGTCTCTTTGCATTTTACATATTTAGATGGCAAATATAAGTTACCTGCTCAAAAACCATAGGCAGGAGAAGCGCTTCATTTTGAAAATTTTGTCAGGCTGAGCTTGCCGAAGTCGTCTTTAGTACCTGTGAAACCCGCCTTCGACAAGATCAGGCTGACAGTATTTTTTAAAAGAGCACAAAAGCAGGGAAACAGGTAAGCCCCCGAACCTTATTTATTCATACCAATAATATTTATTCATACCAATAATCAATAATTATTATTGATTATTTCAACATGTGGAAATGAACGGTTTGCAAGGATTAACAGGAATCTAACCCGTGAGCGTGTATTTTTTACATATAAAATCACTACTTTCACTGCCCAAAGCATGGAAAAATTAAACGAAATTCTCCGTATGGAGCGGAAAGTTTATCAATGAAGGCCATTATACCGGTTGCAGGTGCAGGAACAAAACTTCGCCCGCACACATATACACAACCTAAAGCATTAATTCCTTTAGCGGGAAAAACCATTCTAAGCATTATTGTTGACCAGCTGAAAGATGCCGGTATCAAAGATTTCATCTTTATTATAGGTTACCTGGGCGATAAGATCCAGGATTATGTACTCGATAATTATTCAGACATCAATTGCAGTTTTGTGACCCAGAGCGAGCGCTACGGTACCGGCCATGCCATTGAGCTGGCAGATACATTGCTGGGGAATGATGAGTTGCTGATCGTATTGGGTGATACCATTGCAGAATATGATATCAAAGAATTTATTGATTCCCCTTATTCTGCACTTGGCGTAAAAAAAGTAGATGATCCCAGGAACTTTGGTGTAGCTGAAATTGATGAAGAAGGTTTTATTACCCGTGTGGTGGAAAAGCCCTCCATCCCCAAAAGCAATATGGCGTTGGTAGGAGTATATAAAATTAAAGAAACGGCTACGCTGTTCAATTGTATTGAAAAGATCATCGCCAGCAAGTCGAATCCTTACGACGATTTCAGCATTACCGATGCTATTGAATGCATGATTCAGAACGGGGCCAAATTCAAATCGTTCAAAGTAAATAACTGGTTCGACTGCGGTAAAAAAGAATCCCTGCTGGAATCCAATGCCATCCTGCTGAAAAAATTCGGGAACAATATTGATGAGAACCATCATTTTAAGAACAGCATCATCATTCCCCCTGTAAGTATCGGTGAAGGATGTGTGATCCAGAATTCTGTGATCGGTCCCAATGTTGCCATCGGCGAAAATGCCACCATCAATAATTCCATTGTAAAGGATTCTATCATCGGCGCTTATTCGCACCTGTACGAGATCGTTCTCAACAACTCTTTGATAGGAAGCGACGCCGAGGTAAAAGGCGTAAGCCGCAACCTTAATATTGGTGACAACACTGCCATCGACCTTGGTGGCGGAACAAAATAATTTCTACGTTAATATGTGTATAAAATCAGGCGTGGCCTGATATTGTTTTATACTAATTTGGCTAATCTATATGCATTCATCGCCTGCCAGGATCACCCAACTGTTTAAAATTGAAAAACCTATCATCCAGGCCGGAATGATATGGGCAAGCGGTTGGCGGCTCGCCAGCGCTGTGAGTAATGCCGGTGGTTTGGGTATGCTGGGAGCAGGAAGCATGTACCCGCATGTTTTGCTGGAGCATATTCAAAAATACAAGCAGGCGAGCGACAAGCCTTTTGCGGTGAATCTCCCTTTATTGTATCCTGATATTGACAAGCATATAAAAACGATCATTGACGAAAAAGTACCGATAGTTTTCACCAGCGCAGGAAATCCAAAGACCTATACCAACTTGTTTAAAGAGCATGGCATTGTAGTAGTGCATGTGGTAAGCAGCAGTAAGTTTGCGCTCAAAGCGCAGGATGCCGGTTGCGATGCCGTGGTGGCAGAAGGCTTTGAAGCCGGCGGCCATAACGGGCGGGAAGAGACCACCAGCTTTGTACTGATACCGGCAGTGTGCGAAAAAGTATCCATACCTGTGATTGCAGCAGGAGGGATAGCAACGGGCAGGCAAATGCTGGCAGCGATGATATTAGGCGCTTCCGGTGTGCAGGTAGGAAGTCGTTTTGTGGCCAGCGAGGAAGCATCGAGCCATATTAATTTTAAAAATGCAGTGATCAATGCCGGCGAAGGCGATACGCAGTTATCACTTAAACAACTGACACCGGTAAGGTTATTAAAAAATGATTTTTATTATAAAGTGCAGGAGGCGGAAAGCAGCGGCGCTTCAAAAGAAACATTAGAAACCCTGTTGGGCAGGGGAAGGGCAAAGAAGGGAATGTTTGAGGGCGACCTGCAGGAAGGCGAACTGGAGATAGGACAGGTGAGTGCATTGCTGGGTAATATTAAGCCTGCTGCCGAAATAGTAACAGACATTTGGGAAGAGTACAACCAGCTCCGGAACCTGCCACACTGATAAAACCATTATATTTGCCGCAATTCAATACAGTATAAATCAACCCCATATAAAATGCGAAGTGCTATTTGCAAAGTGTTTGTAAGAACTTTTCTTCTTTTCCTTCTTTTTATTGCAGGCTTTACAGCTACCGCCCAACCACCTATAGAACTTCCTACTTCGGAACTTCCTACCATTGACCCTAAGAACCTGTCTCAGCCACAATTAAGGGCCTTGCTGGAAGACCAGAACAAGGAAACAGGTAAAGATAAAAATGCCGAACTCTATAAAAACAATAAGATCGAGAAGGACAGTGTGGTGATAGATGACATTAAAGGAAATGCTTACAG
>CAYOLS010000203.1:0-5962 GCA_964404845.1 uncultured Ferruginibacter sp.
CGTTAATATCAATGACCAGGCATCACCGCCGTTTGCTACTTCTTTCCAGGCATAAAAAGCAGTTCCTAATGTCATGAGAAAAAGGAATCCGAATTTATTCATGGTCCCTTTAACGGTCATCACATTGTCCCGGTCTAAAACCAGCACATCTTCAATAACTGTACTTTTAAATTTGCTTTCCCCAAGTGTGGGATTTCCCGATTTAAATAATGACATGGTTGAGGTTTTATTGTCTATAAAAATAAGGGATTATTTTTAGTCCTATCCTTTTTCCGGTCCACCCGGCATTGAATGCTGCTTAATAATTAATAATCAATACGCAATAATCATTTTTTTATAAGACTGCTATCCACCTGCGGCACTTTCTCTATACCCGGGTACCTGTTGATAAAAGCAAAATCGTAGTCGCCTTTTTCTTTCAGCTTGCTCACCAGTTTACGCAGCGAAGTAGAATCCTTGCTGTTGCTGTACACCTGGTCGTGCGCCAGCAATACCAAATGGTCCGTGGTTTTGGTACGGTTGTGTACAAACATGCTGTCTATCTGTGTAGCCAGCTGGTCAGGGGTTTGTATAGCCTGCAACTTGTCGTTGAAGTGCCATTCAAGGTCCCAGCCCATTACAATGTAGCCGTTCTTTTGCAGGGCATCCGCAGCATCTTTGCTCAAATGATTATCCGTCTGTTTAATATCATTCAGTCTCCAGATATTCCTGCCCGGCGTTCTTACAATATTGGAAGAAAGACTCAGGCTGTCTGCGCATCTTTTAAAATCATTCACTACGTTTTCCGGCGCTGAATAAAAATGGCTGAACTTGTTGTGTGCATGTGTAAAGCTGTGATTCGCCAGCTCCACGTAAGCAGACTTGCGTACACTGTCGTATACAGCGGCCTGCAACCTGCTGCCGTACACGTGCTCACCAATAACGAACAACGTAACAGGGATCTGTTCATCATTGATGATGTCCATTACGTTTTTGGTACCCTTGTTAGGGCCATCGTCGAAAGTGAGGTAAATGGTTTTCTTTTTCTTCTTCTTTTGTGGAGTAGAAGTTTCCGCTTCTTCTTTTGGCAGGGATGCCGTAATAATGGTCGTGCTGTCTTTTTTGACAATCATTCTCATTCTGGCATTCTGTGCTTTGCGATGTTCTTTGTAAAAGTAAAAGGCAGAAAAAGCGAGGGTAGTAAAAAGGGCGATTTTGGTAATGTGGGAGCGTTTAAAATATGCTCCAGAGTCGGGGTCCATACAATGTTTTGATTTAGGATATGAAGATAATGGAGCGGAAGGATATTTCGGAAGGAGGGGATTGTTAATTATTTATGAAAAGTCCATAGACAATAGACCATAGTCCATAGCCGAGTCTGGAGGGTTGATGTTCATACATTTTTCCGGAAATAAATATTCTTTAAATTCTCTTGCTTGTCTATGGGCCATGGTCTATGGACTATCAACTTTCTCTCCTTACCTTTGCCCCATGGAACAGTTGTTAGCACAGATAGAACAATACAAAAAGGAAATAAAGGGATCTCTTGCCCAAACAAAGGATGAAATAGAAGCTTTCCGCATAAAATACCTGGGCACCAAGGGCCTGGTTAAAACCATTATGGGCGAAATGAAAAATGTGGCGGCTGAGCAGAAAAAAGAGGCAGGACAGCTGTTGAACGATTTTAAAATATTTGTAGAAGAACGTTTTAATGAGCTGAAAAACGGCTCTGAGAACGGCTCTGTTGCCAAAGCGGCAGCCATTGACCTTACCTTGCCGGGCACTTCGCAGGCCATTGGTACCCGCCATCCCATCAGCATTGTACAAAATAAGATCATCTCTATTTTCAACCGCCTTGGTTTTGCCGTGGCGGAAGGCCCGGAAATAGAAGACGACTGGCATAATTTCTCTGCACTCAACCTGCCGGAAAATCACCCGGCCCGTGATATGCAGGATACTTTTTATATTTCTACCAACCCCGACTGGTTATTGCGTACGCATACGAGCAGTGTACAGATAAGGGAAATGGAAAAAGGAAAATTGCCGCTCCGCATCATCTGCCCCGGCCGTGTGTACAGGAATGAGACCATCAGCGCAAGGGCACACTGCTTCTTTAACCAGGTGGAAGGCTTGTACATAGCAGAAAATGTTTCTTTTGCCGACCTTAAACAAACCCTGTACTTTTTTGTGCAGGAAATGTTTGGCGCCGATGTAAAAGTGCGTTTCCGCCCTTCTTATTTTCCTTTTACCGAACCAAGCGCCGAAATGGACATCAGCTGCCTCATCTGTGGCGGCAAAGGCTGCAATGTTTGTAAAAAAACAGGCTGGGTAGAAATTTTAGGTTGCGGAATGGTGCATCCTAAAGTATTAGAGAACTGTGGTATAGACTCCAATAAATACACTGGCTTTGCCTTTGGTATGGGTATCGAAAGAATTACCATGCTGAGCTACCAGATAAAAGACCTTCGCCTCTTCAGCGAAAATGATACAAGGTTCCTTGACCAGTTTGTGTCTGTAACCTAAATTAAAAAAAATCGTCTTGGAATTGTAGTAGATTTAAGGAACCAATGTTTCTTAGAGATGCCATGTTTGGCACTATAATTGAAAATTCATTCAAAACCTTAACCGACAGTTATGAAAAAGATCAATCTCTTTTTGGGCTTACTGGTAGCAGTATTATTTTTTGTCTCCTGCGCCACTTCTAAAGAAGCCCGCACTTATCGCAAACAAATAGATGGCAAATGGCAATTGCAGACCGTAGTAACGGAAGGCATTGTGCTGGCAAGCCAGACAAAAGCAGAACTGCTGAATGAAGCAGACCTGAAATGTTTTGTAGGCAGCTCCTGGAGCTTTAACGACAACAATAGTTTAGGTTCTTATACCATCAACCAGAATGGTGGGGAATGTGTAGCCGTTAAACGCAATTTCCGCTGGTCTATTTACGAAGCACCCGGTCAGCCGAAATTATTCCAGTTTAAAAAAGTAGATGATAAATACAAGGCAATAGAAGAGGGCAATGCAGGCTACCGATTCACCATTGTTCAACTGGATAACAATACGATGAAATTAAAAAGCGATGTGACCTTTGAAGGTAAACAGGCGTCTTTCATTTACAATTTTGTAAGAAACTAATTTGATTACCCAACAAAAAACAATTATGAAAAATATTTTATCAGGAACAATGTTTGGTCTTGCAGGTCTGGCTTTAATGTTTAGCAGCTGCGATGCCACAAGAAGAATGAGCAAGCAGGATAAAGGTGTGGCAGTAGGCGCAGCAGGTGGTGCTGTTATCGGCGGCATCATCGGTAACAATGTAGGTAATAAGAAAAATACTGCATTGGGTGCTATACTCGGCGCCGTGGTAGGTGGTGTTGCGGGTGGTATCATCGGTAACAAAATGGACAGGCAGGCAGAAAAGATCAAAACGGAAATTCCGGGTGCAAAGGTAGAACGTGTGGGAGAAGGTATCAGGGTAACTTTTGATGAAGCCAATCCCGACGGATCAAAAGCCGGTGTATATTTTGCAACTAATAAATACGATATCACTGCCAATTCAAAACTGGCGCTGGATAAAATGATCAAAATATTCAACGAATATCCTGATACCGACCTTTTGGTAGAAGGTCATACCGATGATGTTGGTAAAGATGAATACAACCTCGGTTTATCGCAGCGCAGGGCAGAAGCGGTTGCCAATTATCTCAGGAATACAGGTATTGCTTCCAACAGGCTGATCATTAAATGGTATGGTGAAGCACAACCGATCGCTGACAATACCACTGCCAATGGCAAAGCGTTGAACCGCAGGGTTGAATTTGTAATTACTGCCAATGAAAAAATGAAACAGGAAGCAAAAGTAGAGGCGGAAGCCAAACAATAAACCTTTGAAACTTACTACAAACTGCTGTGTGCAGGTGTTTTCTACAGTTTACTCCACGCTGTAAAAGAAATCACTCAATTAACACAGCAGTTTTTATTTTTGCACATGATCAAAAATATAGCAGTGGTAGGTGCCGGCACCATGGGAAGCGGAATTACCCTGGCAGCAGCCCTGAAAAATTTTCCCGTAATACTCTGCGATATCAATGCAACTGTGCTGGACAATGCCCGCAAAAGCATTGATAAGAACCTGCAATTTCTCGTAGACAAACAAAAGATAACTGCAGAAACAAAAGACAGTATTTTTCAATCCATTCATTTTACCAGCGATATCAGCGACTGTGTGGCAGACATGGTGCTGGAAGCTATTGTAGAAAAGCTGGAGGTCAAGACCGATCTTTTTAAAAAACTGGCAGCTATCAATACCCCCAAGTGTATCTTAGCCAGCAACACTTCTTCACTTTCCATCAACTCAATACAAAAAGACATTCCGCAGCCCGGAAGGGTAGCAGGCATGCATTTTTTTAATCCTGCACATATTATGAAGCTGGTAGAAGTAGTGCAGGGCGATCTTACTTCTGAAGAAACTGCACAACAGCTCATAGAGCTTTGCCGCAGCATTGATAAAGTACCCGTGCTTTGCAAAGATGCACCGGGTTTTATTGTAAATCGTGTTGCCAGGCATTTTTACCTGGAAGCCATGCACCTCGCCTTAAAGAACAATACGCCTGTAGAAGATATTGATGCTGCTATGGAAGCCGCCGGTTTTAAAATGGGACCTTTTAAATTAATGGACCTGATCGGCATGGATATTAACCTTGCTGTGAGCACTTCTTTATATGAAGCATTTGACCATGAACCAAGGTTCAAGCCATCACAGCTGCAGATAGACAAAGTGGCCAACGGTGAGTTGGGGCGTAAAACGGGCAAGGGTTTTTATGAGTATAACAGTAAATAAATTTTGTCAGTCTGAGCTTGTCTAAGACGGTTTAATAGCAGAATTTAAAAAAACAACAGATGATATTAGTAACAGGCGGATCGGGTTTATTGGGGGCTGCATTGATCGAAACGCTTTTAAGCAAAGGCGAAAAAGTAAAAGCCATTTACAATAAAACACCGCTGCCATCTTTCAATAATGATAATTTGGTGCAGGTACAATGCGATATCCTGGATGTGCTGCAATTGGAAGAAGTGATGGAAGGCATAACGCAGCTCTATCATTGTGCAGGGCTGGTAAGCTTTCATAAAAAAGATGTTGAAAAGCTGTACAAGGTAAATGTAGAAGGTACGGCCAATATAGTAGACGCAGCGATCGGCGCAGGTGTAAAAAAAATGCTGCATGTAAGTTCTGTTGCGGCGCTCGGACGCATAAGGGTAAACGAAGTGATCACTGAAAAGGTGCAATGGACACCCGAAACAAGCAATAGCCGCTACGGCGAAAGCAAGTACCTGGGTGAAATGGAAGTATGGAGAGGCGTTGCCGAAGGACTGAATGCAGTGATCGTAAATCCTACCATCATACTTGGCCCGGGAAACTGGAACGATGGCTCAACCGCTATATTCAAATCAGCCTACGATGAATTTCCGTGGTACACCACAGGCACCACGGGTTTTGTAGATGTGAGGGATGTGGTGAATGCAATGATCCTTTTAATGAACTCCGGTATAAACGAAGAAAAATTTATTGTCAGTGGCCACAATGAAACCTACCAGAATGTATTCAATGGCATTGCTGATGAGTTCAATAAAAAAAGGCCACATAAAAAAGTAACGCCTTTTCTTGCATCGCTGGTAAGTATGATAGAAGCGATCAAGAGCAGCTTTACGGGCAAGGCACCGCTGGTAACAAAAGAAACTGCAAGAACGGCCATGGCAACAGCAAATTTCGACAACAGTAAATTGCTACAGGCATTGCCCGGGTTTGAATATCATCCACTGGCTCAAACGATTGAATATAGTTGCAGGATTTTGCAACAAAAACTTAACAATCAATAATGTATTTTCGGGCTTCCTTTTAAACCACCAATGTCTGATGAAGAAAACATTATCCCTTCTTATATTTTTTGTATGCAGCATCGCTGCCTTCTCCCAGGGAAATTATTTT
>CAYOLS010000204.1:0-5945 GCA_964404845.1 uncultured Ferruginibacter sp.
TCCTTTACTTTTTCTTTCGGGATCATGCCATCGGGCACATGATAATTATTGGGGTCAATATCTGTATGCTCAAACAAATATTTCCGCATAAAATAATGATAGCTCTGCAAAGCATCCTTATCCATCGGGTAATATTGATCAAGGTTGAAAGTAATTACATTTTTAAAGCTGAGGCCTTCCTGCTGATGCATACGTACCAGCTCTGCATATAATGATTTGGGAGTAGAACCTGTTGCCAGGCCGATCACTGCTTTTTGTCCTGCGCTGTTTTTTTCTTTGATAAGGTCTGCTATCAGCTTTGCAACAAATAAAGAGCCTTGCTGCGGGGTGGAAAATATTTTAACCGGTATTTTTTCTAATGAATCTGTCAGATCGATCTTGGTCATGTCAATGAATTTATCTGTTGAGAGTCTTAAAATTAAAACAATAAGATTGTTAAGCCAAACTCATTTGACCATCGGAAGAAGAACGTAAAATCGCCTGCAAAAAACCGCAGGATTTATTCAGGGTGGGTCACTTTTGTAAGGTGGCTCACCCTGAATAAATCACATCAGCAATTTTTTTATCATCACCACCTGGCCAAGGTGATAATAGCTATGTTCAATGATCGCATCAATATTGCGCTGCCAGCTGCCATATTTTTCATCCACAAATGCTTCGTTCAATTGATGAGCGGGCATCTTACTGATAAGGGTTGCAAATTTTTCTGCATCATCCAGGAGTTGATTTAACAGCTTTTCCCAATCTTCCTGTGATTGAATGGGAGGAAGATCAAAGCTGTATTTGTCTTTTATGTCCAGCGGTCCGCCCTCTAATACTTTTATCAGCCCCGCTATATAATAATGTATATGAAAAGTAAGTTTTGCAATGGTATTCAGGCTACCCACGGGTGTAGTCGCCATTTTCCAACCGGTATCGCTGAGTTGTTCTTTAAAATTTGTATTGGCGATCCATTTCCCATTTAAAATTACCTCCCTGAAACGATGTGCCAGTTGATCAGCTGTTGTCATTTGTTACGGGTTGGGTGTTAAGTGTTGTTATGCGTAGTAAATCATTTCACTTCTATTTCATCTACAAATAACCAGGCTTTGCTGCCTGCACCGGGTTTGCCCATTTCTATTACGCCTGCATTTTTTGCAATGATCTTTATGAACCGGCCCTTTGTATTTTTACTGCTGCTGTATTCCAGGTTCTTTTTGTTTTCCTGGTTAATGATGGTATCGAGTAACTGGTAATTACTGCCGTCCTCACTCACATAAATGGAAACAAACTGCGGACGATATATCCAGCTGCCTGCCTGCTCAAATGCATGCAAAGTGATTTGTTGAATGGATTGCACTTCGCCGAGATCGACCACTGCATCCAGGTCTTTGCCTGAATAGCCAAGGAACTGCGCAGATTTATTCATGCCCATATTGTTCTGTACGCCATCTGCCAATGTAAATCCTCCACTACCTGCATATCCTTTGGATGGAGGCTCCGCCAGTGTTACCGGTTTGCCGCTTGCTTTGTTAATGTGAAAAGATTGCTTCACAGGATTACTCAATTGCCTGTTGTTTTCATCAAACAATATTCCTGTTAAATCAATGGATTGCGTTACAATAACCGGTTGCGAATAATTATTTTCTTTGCCAGCAGTACTGTAAACAATTTTGCCTTTTGAATTTTTGCTTTTCAATTCCCAGCCAATGCCATTGTTGGGTAAAGGGATCACTTTGCTTTGCAGATCGTAATAAGCATTGCTGTAACCGGCATTCCAGCTTTTGTATCTTTCAAAGATGGATGGTAATCTTCTTTCAAAATCTGCCCAGTCTCTTTTTTCTTTGGGGCTCCACAACACTTCACTCAATGCGCTCATGCGTGGGAAGATCATGTACTCCGTTTTTTTATCATTGTTCATATATTCTCTCCACACATTGGCCTGTGCGCCTAATACATATTTTGCTTCGTCGGCATTCAGCGCAGCAGGAATAGGTTCGTAACCATACACTTTTTCAAGCGGAACAAATCCACCAATAACGATGCTGTCTTCATTGGTTGACTGGCTGTAATCAAAATACATCCATCCGCCGGGTGTCATTATCACATTGTGCTTTTGTTTGGCAGCAGTAATGCCGCCTTCTTCACCACGCCAGCTCATTACTGTGGCGTTGGGTGCAAGACCGCCCTCCAGTATCTCATCCCAGCCAATGATATTCCTGCCTTTGCCATTCAGGTATTTTTCCATACGCTGGATAAAATAACTCTGCAGCTCGTGTTCATCTTTCAGGTTTTCTTTTTTCATTCTTTGCTGGCAGGCAGCACATGTCTTCCACCTTGTCTTGGGGCATTCGTCACCGCCGATATGGATCATTTTGGAAGGGAACAGTGTGAGCACTTCATCCATCACATCCTGCAAAAAATTAAAAGTACTGTCGTTGCCTGCGCAAAACACATCATCAAATACACCCCAGGTTTCTGCAGTTTTGTAAGGGCCTTTGGTGCAACCTAAACCGGGATAGGCAGACAATGCAGCCAACGCATGCCCCGGCATTTCTATTTCTGGAATTACAGTAATGTGTTTTGATGTTGCATAACGCACCACTTCTTTAACCTGCTCCTGTGTATAATAACCGCAATATTTTTTGCCATCGTACACATCGCTTCCATAGCGGCCTACCAGTGTTTGTGCACGGCAACCGCCAATTTGTGTAAGCAAAGGATATTTTTTTATCTCAATGCGCCATCCCTGGTCATCAGTAAGATGCCAGTGAAAAGTGTTAAGCTTGTGAAAGGCGAGGTAGTCAATATATTTTTTCAAAAAATCAATAGATGCAAAATGACGGGCAACATCTAGGTGCATGCCACGGTATTTGAAACGGGGATAGTCGTTAATAGATAGTTGAGGAATGGATAACGAATAATTGGATCGTACAGTTGCGGCCTGCTTAATCGGAAACAATTGAATGAAAGTCTGTAGCCCATAGAAAAGCCCGGCAGGATCATTACCCGTTATAAAAGCTATTTTTTTATCGGCAATATTGATATGATAACCTTCTGCAGTGTCATTTCTTGTATCAATACTGAAACGTATGCTGGTCCCTATTTTTGAAACATAGCCTGTAACGGGAAGCGCCTTGTAGCCTTTCGATTGTAGGAATGTATTAAAAAGAGCAGCTACTTCTTTTTCTTCGGGTGTACCTGCAACAATGGCTGTTTTATTATTGATAGTGAAACTGCCATTGCCTGCCGTATAACTGACCGGCGCAGGAACAAGGTTTAAATTGTTTTGAGCATTGCTATGTAAAGAGATCAATGTGGCGATGCAAGCGAAAATCTTCTTCATTAGTTTTTTAATATTGGTAAGTCAAAATAAGTTCCTGATAATATTTTAATGGTAGCTTTTTGAAAATCACTTTCACTGGCTTTGTAGATGTCCACAAATTTCTGCGGGTTCCTGTCTGCCAGCGGGAACCAACTGCTTTGGACCTGTATCATAAGCTTGTGCCCTTTTTTAAAAGTATGCGCTACATCCGGCAATTCAAATTTTACAGTTGTTGTCTTATTGGGCTCAAATGCTTCAGGTGCAGAAAAGCTGTTCCTGAACCTGCCTCTCATGATCTCTCCACGAACCAGCATCTGGTAGCCGCCCATGGGATAAGTTTTACCATCGCCTTTTACGGTAGCAGGATAATTAAAATCTTCGGGGAACACATCGATCAGCTTTACAACAAAATCGGCATCGGTGGTAGAAATGCTGGTGACGAGGTTTGCAATAACGGGACCTGCCAATGTAAGGTCTTCCTCAATGTTCATTTCAAAGCTTAATACATCCGGCCTTCTCCATGCAAAGCGCTGGTCGTCGGTCATGTATTCTCTTGTGCGGCCATTATGTACATCTTCTGTGTAAGGTACGGGCTTTGCAGGGTCACTTATATAAGAATATTCAGGCCCAGGCATTGATTGTGTAACCGGAGAACGGAAACTCAGGTAATTGTTGTTGGTGACGAACAATGAAGTAAAAACAGCATTACTTTTCGGGGGCCATTGTTCAAATGTTCTCCATTGATTTTCTCCTGTAAAAAAGATAGTAGCTTTCGATAATTCAACCACACTTCCTTTCCCTTTTAGATAATATTGAAAGAAGGGTATCTCGATATTTTTCTGGAAATAATCAGAAGTATTGCTTTCAAAGCGCACATTGCCGAGAAAACTTCCTTCACGGCTCCATTGCCCGTGGTACCAGGGGCCCATCACAATTTTATTATTCGTTTGCGGACTCTGCTTTTCGGTGGCTTTAAAAGAATTCCATGCGCCCCAGCAATCTTCTGCATCAAATAAGCCGCCCACCCAAAGCATGGCGGGCTTTACATTGTATAGGCCAACCCTTGCATTGCGGGCCTGCCACCAGGCATCGTAGTTGGGGTGCTCCATCATTTCGTGCCAGAACTTAATGCTGTCGCCGATCATGTTACTCAGGTTCTTAAGTGTACCTGCTTTTAAAAAAAAATCGTAATTGTCTTTATTGGTCCTTACAAAACCGGAACCATAGTTTTTGGTAGGCGCCGGGTGGGGCTTGCCAAAAACAGGATAGAAGCCGAAAGCATCCATCTGGAAAAAAGCACCGTTGTGATGGAAGTCATCACCGATGAACCAATCCGTAACAGGCGCCTGTGGGCTCACAGCTTTTAATGCAGGGTGATTGCTCAAAGCCGCTTCGGTACTGTAAAAGCCTGGGTAAGAAGTGCCGGTAACGCCTACATTGCCATTGTTGTTGGCAATATTTTTTACCATCCAGTCTATAGCGTCGTAGGTATCGCTTGCTTCATCGACCTCTTTTCCTTTTTTCTTAGCGTTGAAAGGACGTACATCCATGAACTCTCCTTCGCTCATATAACGTCCACGTACATCCTGCGTTACAAAAATGTAATGCTCCTTTGCATAGGCCATTTTATAGCTATTCCAGATAGCAGCATAGGTTTCACCATAAGGGGCACAGGAATAAGGCGTACGGGTCATTAAGAAGGGATGTTTCTCTGACTGATCCTTAGGAATATAAAAACTGGTGAACAATTTTATACCATCCCTCATAGAAATGTACACTTCTTTCTTAGTGTAATTGCTTACAAACCAGGTGCTGTCTGCGTTCTGGCCGTTTACAAAAAAAGATGAAAAGATAGAAAGTACGATCAGCAGGAGCTTATTCATGATTCAATGAGTTTAGATCGTTAAATTTACCAAAACAAACTGACTTGCTATGGATGCGAATGAACAATTGATCAGCAATTTTTACACTGCCTTTCAACAAAGGGATGCTGCAGCGATGAATGCCTGTTATAGCGATGATATTGTTTTTTATGACCCGGTATTTGAGCTGCTGGAACATGGCCGTGCAAAAGACATGTGGGAAATGCTTTGCAAAAACGCAAAGGACCTCAGCATCAGCTATGGAAATATCAAAGCGCTGGATGAAGAATATTACACCTGCGAGTGGGTGGCCACTTATACTTTTTCCCAAACGGGTCGCAAAGTGGTGAACAATGTAAAAGCGCACATGAAGCTGCACAATGGAAAGATCGTTGAGCACAGCGATGCTTTCAGTCTTCATAAATGGAGCAAGCAGGCCCTGGGTTTCAGCGGATGGCTGTTGGGCTGGAACTCTTTTTTTCAACGCAAAATAAAGAACAAGGCGAGGCGGAATTTAATGGCATATATAGAAAAGAAGCAGGGTTAACAGGTAGGAGAGTTAGTGGTCAATAGTTAATGGTTAGTGGAGGCAGGATTGTCAATAATCAGTAATTAATCAATGGAGTAGTAAAAATTTTTGTCTTCAACGCTTTAGTTATTACGTATAAACTACTTTTATTGATACTCCCTACTACCCCTTGCCATTCCTTATAAAGCCTCCCGCTAATTAACACCTGTGTGTAACTGTAGTTGCTATTGGGGATTTATATGATTAAATT
>CAYOLS010000205.1:0-5876 GCA_964404845.1 uncultured Ferruginibacter sp.
AATATTTGGCTATGGTACCATCAATGTGTATGGTAATACTTTAGATAGCTGCGGTTACGATGGCGTTACCAACTCTAACGGAACGCAGGGCCAGCAATCTATTTATGTAAGCGACTTTTTAAATGGCGTGGAAGTAAACCCGAAACAAACGGTGAACCTGTACAACAATGCAGTGAATAATCCGAAAACTGCCAGCGCTATTTTTATAACAGGTTATTACAACAACTCTAATCCATCATCTGTATACAACAATACATTCTGTATACCGGGAGCGCCTGCCAACTGGCAAAGTACTTACCTGAAGCTGAATGTAGCAGGAAGTACGAACAGTAATAATATACTTTCCTGTACAGGAGGCTCACCGGCTCCGCCGAACATGGCTCCAACAGTCAATGCAGGTGCAGATCAAACGATCACCTTACCAACAGCAACTGTAACATTAACTGGTAGCGGTACTGATACAGATGGTTCCATTGTTTCTTACGCATGGGCAAAAGTGTCTGGTGGAACAGCGACCATTGCTGCTGCAACAACTGCCTCTACAGCAGTAAGCGGACTGGTACAAGGCGTTTATAAATTTGAATTAACTGTTACAGACAATGGCGGACTTACCGCAAAAGATACGGTACAGGTTACGGTTAATGCAGCAGCTGTTACTTTATTGCCTGCGGTTAACCCGGCTAATACTGTAAATGGTTTGGATTATAAATATTACGAAGGGAGCTGGAGCGTGCTGCCAAACTTTGCAACGCTAACTCCTGTGAAAACAGGAACAGTGAGCAATTTTGATATAAGTGTAGCTAACAGAACTGACCAGATCGGTTTCAGCTTTACAGGTTATATCAATGTGCCTGCAGATGGTGAATATACTTTCTACACCACATCCGATGACGGTAGTAAATTATATATCGATGCTGTACAGGTAGTGGACAACGATGGCTTGCATGGTGCACAGGAAAGATCAGGTGTTATTGGTTTGAAAGCAGGTAAGCATGCGATCAACGGTGTGTTCTTTGAACAAGGTGGTGGCGAAGTGTTTACAGTAAGCTATGCTTCTGCAACCGTCACCAAGCAACAGATCCCAGCCACTTCTTTGTTCAGGGTGAACAACCTGCCTGTTGCAAATGCAGGCGCCAACCAAAATATCACAACAGCGGCTGCAACCTTAACAGGTTCAGGAACCGACAGCGATGGTACGATCACTTCTTACCAGTGGACAAAAATTTCCGGTCCGGATGGCTTCAGCTTCGGCAATGCAAACGCAGCGTCTACTACCATTAATGGCCTGGTGCAGGGTATCTATACCTTCCAGCTGAAGGTTACGGATAACGCAGGTGCTACTGCCACAGCCACCACGCAGGTTGCAGTAACACTAGTGACCAGCACAGGAAAAGCGATCCGGGTGAATGTATTCGGTGGCACCAATCCATCTACCGATGCAAAATGGAACAACTGGAATATCAGCAGTGCTGTAAACAGCAGCAACTTCCTGTACGAAGACAGGACAACGAGTACGGTGAAAGCTTCTCTTGAGGGCGACATCATGGTGGTTGATAACGGTACAGGTTATGCTACCGGCGCTACCATACCGGCTGCGACAATATTGCGTTACAACTCGGCTTCTACCAGCCAGCGCAATCTTACGCTGAAAGGCCTGAGCCCATCAAAAAAATATACGATCGAGTTTTATGCAAGCAGGAAAGCAACCGGTAACCAGACCCTGTACATGATCGGTAATAGAAAAGATACCATCAATACCGATAATAACGTAAACGACTATGCGAAGTTTACAGACATTGCTGCTGATGCAAGCGGTAACATAACGGTGAACATCAGCAGGATCGGCGTATGGAATTACCTGGCAGGCTTCAGCATCATAGAACAAACCGGTATTGTATCAGGAAGAGGTGTTGAACCTGAACCAGAAACAGCACAGGCACCACAGGTGTACAAAGGCGAGGATATTGTAGAGCTGAATAACAATTCAGTAGCTGTGTATCCAAATCCTTTTGCAGAATACTTTAAAGTACAGCTGAACAATAAAGCCACCGGCGAGTTTGTACTGAAGTTAACAGCACAGTCAGGACAAACAGTTTACTATAAAAAAGTAAACAAGACAACAGCGGCTGTTACAGAAACGATCAATGTGGGCAATCTTGCTTCCGGTACTTATGTGTTGCAGATCATATCTGTAGTAACCGGCAACCAGACTGTTCATAAGGTGATCAAGAATTAGTAGCTTTTTAAACCACAATAAAAAAGGGGGTGGCAATTGTCATCCCCTTTGTGTTATGTGTAAAGATTTTTTTAGAACCTTGTTTCCAGGTAATGTGGCAACATCGCTCTCCAGGTAGGCCAGTCGTGCTTCCACTCCGGTCCCCACACATCCAGCTCATGCGGAATACCCTTGCTGTTGAGCACCATAGAAAATTTACGGGAAGCTTCAGGGTCTTCATAATCTCCGCTGCCGGTAAGTATATGGATGTGTTTGCTCTTGCGGATATTTTCCAAATACCAGTTGTCTGATAAATTAGGAATATAATGGCTCGGCGAATTGAAATACACTTGCTCATCATAAAAGCCCTTGGTGTATTCTGTAAGATCATACACGCCGCTCATAGCGATAACACCATCGATCAGGTCGGGGCGCTTTAAGAACAGGTTCATGCTGTGCAGCGCACCAAAAGAAGCGCCGCAAAGAATGACAGGCGTTTCTGCAGATGTATTGGTTTTGATGAAAGGGATCACTTCATCAAAAATGTACTTGTTGAACTGGTTTTGACGGATCGCTTTGTGCTCACCCTGCATTTCATTGTTGAGCCAGCTTTCGTTGTTGATGCTGTTCACAGAAAATACCCGCAGCTTGCCTGCATCAATATAAGGCGCCAGTATATCCATCAACTGGAATCTTTCATACTCCAGGTAATCTGCCGCAGCAGTAGGTACCAGCAAAAGCACAAAGCCATAGTGGCCGTAAGAGACAATAGGCATTTCCTTATCCAGCGATGGACTGTACCATGAAAAAAGTTCTTTGGTCATAAATTGAATGTTTTGTTTTAAAATGAACCGGTAACGAATATAATATTTTATTGCACGAATTGAAGCGAATTGCACGAATTCGGGAAACAGGAAATTTTTATAGCACGAATTACACGAATTTCTAAAGGCCCAGGCATATACTGCTATTACAACCGTAAAATAATTCGTGCAATTGTTGATGTAAAATTCAGACATTGCCTATTTCCCTCATTCACCTTTCATATTGCCTCATCCCATTTTAGTATAAATTAACTACGAACGTACTCGTTAGTAATACAGTTTTGCATGAAATTATAGCAATGAAGAAGATTTTTACTTTAGTATTCCTTAGTTTTTTATCGGCTGTTGTATTTGCACAGTCTGGTAAAATTTCCCTGACAGTCCGCAATGATAAGAACACCGGGCTTGAAAATGCCACAGCCGCATTGCTGAAACCTGGCGGCAAACAACTGGTCAAATCAACACTGGCAGATAAAAATGGCCTGGTGGTTTTTGAAAATGTAGCCAACGGGACATATTTTGTCAAAATTACCGCCGCTGGTTTTACAGATGTGCTGACAGACAGCATCATCATAAGCGCAGCCAATCCAACAGTTGAATTGCCTGCTACCAGCATGCAGCCAAAAGCAGCGGCCGACCTGAAAACTGTGACCGTTACAGCGAAAAAACCTTTTATCCAGCGCATGAACGATAGGATAGTAGTGAATGTAGACAACAGCGTGGTGAATGCCGGCAGCTCAGCTTTTGAAGTGCTGGAACGTTCTCCCGGCGTTACCATCGACCCCAATGATAATATTGCATTGAAAGGAAGACAGGGCGTTATCATCATGATCGATGGGAAACCTTCGCCAATGAGCGGTGCCGACCTGGTAAATTACCTGCGTGGACTGCCAAGCAACAGCATTGATCGTATCGAGATCATCACCAATCCTTCCAGCAAATACGATGCTGCGGGAAATTCCGGTATCATTGATATCCGTCTCAAAAAAGACCAGCGCATGGGTACCAACGGAACTTTGAATGTTGGTTACGGGCAAGGTGTTTATCACAAAGCCAATGCAGGTATTTCTCTCAATCACAGGGATAAAAAATTCAACCTGTTCGGCAGCTATAATTATGGCTACCGCAAAAATTTAAATCATTTGTACCTGGACCGTAATTTTTATGAGAACGGTGTTTTCTCCGGCTCTGATCTGAAAGATAATTTTAGCAGGGCTCCCTTCAGCAGCAACACGGTAAGAGTTGGCGCTGATTACTATGCGTCTAAAAAAACAGTATGGGGTGTAGTGCTCAATACCAACTTCAATCATTTTACACGGAAGAATGATAATGTGTCGCAGGTATTTGACGAGAACCACGATCCGTTCTTTAATTTCACCACGCTGGCTACCAATAATGATCACAACAATAATTTTGTTGGTAACATTAATTTCAAACATACTTTCGACAGCACCCGCAGGGAAATAACAGCCGATGTGGATTATGGTATATACAATTCCCGTTCCCTGTCGAACAATGCTACAATGTATTATAAACCTACCGGCGGCCTCCCGGTAACAGAATATGTTTTAGATGGCAGACAAAAAGGCAAGCTGCATTTCACGACTGCTAAAGTGGATTATGTAAATCCGTTGAAAAAAGGCGCTTCGCTGGAAGCTGGTTTAAAAACAAGCTTTGTTTCAACAGACAATGATGCAAAATTTTATGATGTAAGCACCGGCACGCCTGTAAAAGACACAGGAAAAACAAACCACTTCCTGTACGATGAAAATAACAATGCTGCTTATATCAACTTTAAAAAAGATTTTAAGAAATGGGATATGCAGCTGGGCCTGCGTGCAGAGCAAACCAATATTAAAACTTACCAGGAGATCGGTAAAGTAGGCTGGGACAGCAGCTATATCCAGCTGTTTCCAACAGCGTTCTTCAACTATAAAATAAAAGAAGACCAGACCATTGGCATATCCGTAAGCAGGCGCATTGACAGGCCAGGCTATTCACAGCTCAATCCATTCCTGTTTTTAATTGATGTAACCACTTACGCTACCGGCAACCCTGGCTTATTACCACAGTTCACCTGGGCGTATGAACTGAACTATACCATAAAGAACATCAATTTCTCACTGAGCTATAGCCACACAAAAAATAACCAGAACGTAGTGATAGCCCGCTATAATGATGTATTCCCGCAAAACCCGCAGGGCGATAATGTTACGGTACAGATACCGGTTAACATCAGCAGTTCCGATTATGCAGGTCTTTCAATTGCAGCGCCGGTTAAAGTAACCAAGTGGTGGAATATGGTGAACAATGCGGATGTGTTTTACAATCACTTCAATGGCAACCTGGCGGGCACAAAGCTCAACAATGGCAAGCCTTCAGTAGATCTCCGCATCAACAACAGCTTCACCTTTAAAAAAGGCTGGGCTGCTGAACTGAATGGTGTATTCAACGGTGGTGGCCAATATGGATTTATGGTAACAAGGCCACAATGGGGTATCAGCGCAGGCGCTCAGAAAACGATCCTGCAGGGAAAGGGAACAGTGAGATTTAATGTTACGGATATCTTCTGGACCAATCTTCCAAAAGCTACCATCACTTACGATAACTACATTGAAAAATGGCATGCACAAAGGGAAACAAGGGTTGCCAACCTGAGCTTCACTTACCGCTTTGGTAAAAAAACAGTACAGGCTGCAAGAAGAAGAGCGACGGGCAGCGAGGAGGAGAGGCAAAGAGCGGGGAGTTAGAGATGAGATAGGAGCTATGAGAGATAAGATAGGAGATGTGAACGATGAGTGATGAGTGTGAACGAGGGACTCTCCGGGTTGTAAAGC
>CAYOLS010000206.1:0-5867 GCA_964404845.1 uncultured Ferruginibacter sp.
GGGTTAGCTCTATCTCCATTTCTTTCAAATGCTGGTGTGTCTGTAGTAATATCATTTGTTCTTCGGCAGGTAAGGGGTGCAGCATTTCCTGCTGGTTCTCCAGTATCATTTTTTTTATCTTCCGCAGCTTCAGGTAATTGAGCGTAGAAAAAACTTCTTCTCTGAACAGGTCTTCCCTTGTAGGAATATGCCCTTCGTATTTTTCTTTCCAGTTAGGACTGATCTCGTTATCATTCGTCTGCATAATGCTGATGATAATATCTGTCAGTTGCCTGTCTTCGTTGTAAAGGAAATTTTTATCGGTAGGTTTTAGCCCTGCTGCGTACCATATTTTGTACTGGTCTAAAATTGCGGCCAGGGAAGGGTTTTCCATCATTTTATCCAGCTCATTTTCTTCTATTTCTGCCAGCAGGTGTTCGGCCACTGTTTGGGTATCGTTCCATTGCTGGTTGCCAAACTCCAGCAGGCTGCGGATCATAGCACGCTCATTCAGTTCATCCCGGTTGAGCAGCATGTCGCTCACTGTATCAGCAGGTACTCCTTCACTGCTGCTTTCTTCAGGAACTACAGGATTGTATTGCCTGCTCTCTTCCTTGTTTATTTTATCCCTTAGTATTTTATTGACCAGCGCTATAAATCCACCCTCATCAATTTTTAAAACCTGGGAAACCTGTTTGATATAATCCTGCCGCTTTGTAAAATCCTCCGCACGGTTGATGCGGCTGATGGTTTCCGCCACCTGGTTCACCACGGCCGATTTTTTTGCAGGATCATTGCCTGCATCTTTCAATGCAATATCCAGCTGGAATAAGATGAAATCTTTTTTATTCGCCTGTACAAATTGCTTGAACGCCTCTGCACCCACTTTGTTTACATAACTATCCGGGTCTTCACCATCAGGGATCAGTACCAGCTTTACATCCAGCCTTTCTTCCAGCGCCAGGTCAAGCCCACGCAATGCAGCTTTGATACCGGCACCATCACCATCATAAACGATCGTAAGGTTGTTGCAATATTTTTTTATCAGCCTTAGCTGGTCGGTCGTTAAAGAAGTACCGCCACTCGCCACCACGTTCTCTACACCCGCTTGGTGCAGGCTCACCACGTCGGTATAGCCTTCTACCAGCAGGCATTCATCTGCTTTGTCGATGGCCATGCGGGCAAAGTAGGAGCCGTAGAGTATCTTACTTTTTACATAGATCTCGTTCTCCGGCGTATTGATGTACTTGGGCGCCTTGTCATTTTTTTTAATGATACGGGCACCAAAGCCCAGCACCTTCCCGCTGGGATTGTGAATAGGAAAAATAATGCGGCCACGGTAATTGTCTCTCAGCCTGTCGTCACGCTGAACAACCAACCCCGTTTTTAATAAAAGCTCGGTATTGTATTGTGCTGAAACAGCCGCTTTGGCAAAAGCATCGCCGCCTTCCGGGTCATAACCGATCTGGAATTTTTTAATGATATCATCCCTGAATCCACGTTGCTTTAAATAGCTCAGGGCAATATCCTGCCCCTCTTCTGTATCAGTGAGCGCATGGCTGAAAAATTCCTGCGCAAATTTGTTGATGATAAAAAGACTGTCGGATGTCTGCTGCTGTATACGTACTTCCGGGCTTACAGCAGTTTCTTCTACTTCAATATTGTATTTATTCGCCAGCCAGCGCAACGCTTCCACGTAGCTGTACTTTTCCAGGTCCATAAGGAAGCTGATGCTGTTGCCGCTTTTACCACAACCAAAACATTTATAAATTTCCTTGGTAGGCGATACGGTAAAAGAAGGGGACTTTTCATTATGGAATGGACAAAGGCCCAGGTAGTTCGCTCCTCTTTTTTTAAGCTTTACATAGGAGCCCACAATGTCCAGTATATCAATCTGGCTCTGAATTTTTTGTATGGTCTCCTGGCTGATCAAGTAGTTAAAATAAGGGGTTAAAAATACGAACTATTGGGCATAGGTTGTGTTTGTGACAGGTTTTCTTTGTACCAGTAATGTCAGCCTGAGCTTATCGAAGGCGGAGTTTACAGTTGACGAATACCGGCTTCGACAAGCTCAGCCTGACAAACTTTTAAAATTATACTATCTCAATCCTTGTTAAGCATATAACAAAATTTGAACGATCGCTGGCACGGTTTATGAAATTTAGGGCGGGATTTAATCCTTAATTTATCAGAAAGGAATATCTTTAACGACTAAAAATCTACAACACACATGACAAAATTTTCTATTACAGTTGCATTGTGCCTGGGAACTCTGGCAGGAAATTCCCAGAGCTTGGATGATGTGAACAAGCTGCTGAACACAGAAAAATATGCTGAGGCCAAAGAGGCTATTGACAAGCATATAGCAGATCCTAAAAATGCAGCCAAAGCTGATGCATGGTATTTTAAAGGAAGGGCTTACAACGCTTATTCTTATGAAAAATCACTGGCAGATGCAGAAAAATACAATCTTAAAATGCAGGCCTTCGATGCATTTAAAAAGAACCAGCAAATGGACAAGCTGGACCTGCGCATGAAAACAGAAATGTTCAACTCATACCTTAACCTGTACGCCAGTTTGTATGATGTAGGTGCGAATGCATTCAACAATAAAGACTATGAAAATGCATTCAATGCTTTTAAAGCAGCACAGGATGTTGAAGATTATATTTTTGCCAAAAATTATACCTACCAGGGAACTACTTTGTACAAGCTGGACACCGGGTTAGTGTTAAATACGGCGATCGCTGCTATGCAGGCCAAGAAAGAAGATGAAGCGATGAGCTATTACAAAAAGCTCACCGATGCCAATGTAGCTGACAAACAATACCAGGAAGTATATGAGTTCCTGGTGGATTACTACAGCAAAAAACAAGATGCTGCCAATTTGCAGGCGCTGCTCGAAAAAGCAAAAAGGATCTATCCTGAAAATGATTTCTGGACAGACGTAGAAATGGAAAGCGTAAGGGAAGCTGCTAAAAAAAGCGGCGACAATGCACCATTGTTTGCAAAATATGAAGAGCTGATCGCAAAAAATCCTGCCAACTTTTTACTCAACTACAATTATGCGATCGATCAGTTCAACGTTTTGTATGTAGGCGATAAAAAACCTGCGGATGAAAATGCAGCAAAAGATAAGCTGACCGCTACATTAAAAAATGCCATCGCCAATGACAAAGGCATTGATGCTTCTGTGTTAATGACAAAACACCTGTATAATGTAAGTTCCGACCTGAGCATTGCAGCTAATATGGTAAAAGGCGCCAAACCCGAAGATGTGAAAAAGAAAGCAGACCTTACTGCCAAAACAAAAGCAGCTATGGCTGATTTCTTAAGTTATGCTGATAAGGTTGCTGCGCATTACGATGCACAACCATCGCTGAAGCCGGTTGAAAAAGCCAAGTACAGGGAACTGCTTACCAACATGAGCGAAGTATATAACTATTTGAAAGATGCCAAAAAAATGGCAGACACTGATAAGAAAAAAGCTGCTTTGTAATAAGTAGGCTAAAAATAAATTGCCCCGATCTTGATCGGGGCATTTTATTTTTTATTAATTCATCCGGATGATCGTCCTGTTTTCTCCTCCCGCTCCGCCACGGCTTTGTATCATGTTCTGCATATCTTTCATCGGCTTTACATCAAAATCTTTGGGGATGTCAAATTCTTTGTCCGCAATTTCTTTGCCCGTATCTATCCTGGTCACTTCCACCAGCATTCTGCGGTTGCGGCCCATTTTTGTTTCGTAGCTCATTACAAAACCATTGATCTTACTAAAGCTGCCGGTAATGTTATTGCCAAAGTTGAAACTACCGAAACCAGAAAGACCTCCCGTGCTGGAAATGTTTTGCAGCTTAATATCCGGCGTGTACCAGACGGCAGCACTGTCTTTAATACCTAAAAATCTTGTGCTGACGATGTATGCTTTTTTACAGGTGTAACCCGCTATCTTTTTCGTTTCTTCCGTGTAAACAATTTCGGTTGGAACATCTTCCGGTCTTGCCACTCTTCTCGTACTTGTATCTGATGAATTTCTTGTAGCCTGCATCATGCTATCCATTCTTTTACGCATATTCGCCTGGTCTTCATCAGTAGCGTAAAAGCCGGTTTTGTTGCCCATCATTTCCATGAGGGTAGTGGTAACTTTTTTTGCATTGTCCCTTATAATAGTGCTGCGACCCATATCTGTTTTGGTAACTGTTTTCACCAGGTCATTTTTCAGGTAGGTAACAGATTTTGTTTCGCCATCTGTAAAAGCCCTGAAGGCCATTCTTCCGCCGCCATCACCACCTGCTGACTGGATACTGCTTGCGTCCTCTTCTTCAGGAGAGATCATGGTAGTGGTAGTGTTGATAGTGGCCTGGCTTATCATGGTCTGGGCCATTAAATTGCCACCGTATAAAACAGCGGCCATGAGTAACATTTTTTTCATGTATTCTATATTTTTAGAATGCCAAAAATAAGGGAGCAAAATGAAATACGGCGTTTTTCGTACTTATTGTAATTTTTTTAACTATTGCATTTTTTTCACTGCCTCCATTATCCAAACCAGTTCGGCTACAAACCTGGATGCTCTTTTTTCAGTGCCCTCTTTATCTGCAGGTACGCCGTTTTCATCATAGGCTTTTTCAACAGTTGCCACCGGGAACAGGGCCGGAACGGTGAGTGCACCTAATTTCCAAAGGCAGTATTGCAGGGAAGAGATCATGTTATTACCGCCAAATGGCCCGGCGCTTACTGTAGAAATGGCCACCGGCTTACGTTTCCATTCTTCTATCAGTACATCAATGGCATTTTTAATGCTGGCAGGGTAGCCGCCGTTGTATTCCGGCGATACGACCAGCACCCCATCCGCTTCTTTGATCTTAGCCGCATATTCCAGCAGCCCGGCAGGCGGTTCTTTCAAAAATTTCAGTCGCTCTTCAAAAATGGGGAAATTGTAAACGTCCAGGTCAACCAGGTCAACCGTAGCTATATTATTTTCTTTAATATAATTCAAAAAAAAGCTGGCCACCCGGTTGCTTTTACGGCCCATACGTACAGAAGAAGAAAGGATCACTATTTTATACATGTTAGAGGTTTTGAAAGGTGAAAATTAAGGAGTTACAAAAATAACACCAGCGCCCTTTACAACCATATTACTATTTGCTGTCATTGGACAAATTATTGTATTTATTCCAACATTTTTTATACAGTAAAACCTGTGTACAACCTGTGAATAATTAGGGTGTAATCTCTTCTGAATCAAAAATTTATTCTAAGCCATTCCATTATATTTGCCGTCTTACTTAAAATAGAAAAGACGTGCGTTTAAAGAGTTTAGAAATCAAAGGATTTAAAAGTTTTGCAGATAAGACCGTACTCAATTTTGATGAGGGTATTACCGGCGTTATCGGGCCAAATGGTTGCGGTAAGAGTAATATCATCGACAGTATCCGTTGGGTGATAGGGGAGCATAAGATCAGCAACCTGCGTAGTGAGAACCTGGAGAGCCTTGTTTTCAACGGCAGCAAGAGCAGGAGCGCAAGCGGCCTTGCAGAAGTAAGCCTTACTTTTGAAAATACAAAGAACCTGTTGCCTACCGAATTCAATACGGTAACGGTTACCCGAAAATATTACAAGAGCGGTGAAAGCGAATACAGGCTGAATGATGTGGCCTGCCGCTTAAAAGACATTCACAACCTGTTTATGGATACCGGTGTAAGCACCGACAGCTATGCCATCATTGAACTCGGAATGGTAGATGATATCATCAAGGACAAAGAGAATAGCCGTAGAAAAATGCTGGAGCAGGCCGCAGGTATCACCATTTACAAAACAAGAAAAAAAGAAGCCAAGCTGAAGCTGGATGCTACGGAGCAGGATCTTGCCCGTATTGAAGATCTTTT
>CAYOLS010000207.1:0-5845 GCA_964404845.1 uncultured Ferruginibacter sp.
ACAACAACCCTGTAGGTACCTTCTGGCGCTTCGTTATCGATTGGAATATCTGCATTAACGTTGTTTCTTACGAACTTCATCCATGCAGGCTGTCCGCCCGGGAATTCAGCTTCAATTTCCACTTTGGTAAATACCTTGCTTTCGTCTTCTACCACAGGCGCTTCTACTACCTGTGTTCCTTTATCTTCTACCGGTGCCTGTACTATCTGTACCTTGTTATCAGTTTCTACTGTTTTGGTACTGATAGCCGCATCGTCTTTGATCTCTTCGATCTTTTCTTCAGGTTTTACCTCTTCATCTTTCACCACTTTTGGCGGTGTAAATTTCACCTGGTTCACTTCCGGTGGTGGTGGTGGTGTTGGCGGTGGTGGTTCATCCGTTTTTAATTCCGCCAGCTGCGTATCCAACACATCAATGTCATTTTTGTCGGACTTACCAATTTTATTGGCAAATACCGAACCTGCAAGAATGATCACAAGCGCTGCCAAAACAGCGAGCAATGCTTTCTTCAACCTTGATGAGTAGGTTTTACGCAGATCGTATGCACCATACGATTTATTCTTTCCATCAAAGATGATGTCCAGAAGATCTGCATTTAAAATTTTATTTGCTTCCATTTTAATGTCTTTGTTATTAGATTCAGATTGTGCTGAATTCCATAAAAATTATTTGATACCGTTTGCTGCCTCTGTTTCCCTGATCATCAGCGATTCAGTAGGCGTAATGTCTACCTGTGCATAGTGACCCGGGGGCACTGCAGAGATCGACATTTCGTCAAGGATATCAATTGCATTTTTAAAGTTTGAACTTGAATCGGATTTAATGATATACATCAGGTCATCCAAAGGAGTAGCTTTCTTTTTCTCCACGATCAAATCCCTAATATCTTTAAAATTGGTGCTCTTGAACTGCTCTGATAATGTAGCAGCGTCCAATTGACCGTAGTAATAATATATCTGGTCCTTCTTGCCAAGCAGGATCGTCATAGCACCTGAATTTTTTACTTTCATTTGCTCGTTCGGATCATCATCTTTGGGCTCATTCATGTTCATTGCAGTGCTCTGAGACATGGTAGTGGTGAACACAAAGAATGTTACAAGCAGGAAACCAAGGTCAACCATCGGAGTAAGATCTACTCTTGTTGATAATTTTTTTCCTTTTTTTACGCCGGGCCCTTTCTTATGGCCGCCACCCGACGAGGTATCCATTTCTGCCATCGTACTTCTTTTTTATTTTTTAAAAATGGAGCTTTTACTTGTTAAGCGATTCTTTAAACAGTTCGGAACCAACCGGAACATTTTCACCATTGGTTACGATCCTGAATTTGAATAACTGGTTCTTTTTAAAAGCCCTTTTAATATTATTGAACACGGGATAAAGTGTTTCCCCATCTCCTTTTACCAAGAGTATTTCCTGAAGCTTACTTTGGTCTTCGCCGGCATATACATTGGTTACGCTGCGCAGCCAGGTTTCCAGCTCATTTTTGGTGGTATCCATAATAGGAATACCAGGCATCCTCGTAGGAGAAATGGGATCGCTTAATGCAAGTGAACTTTTTACCTGTGCTAGTGGAAGACCGTAGAATTCTTCTTTTTTCCATTTGGCCAGTTCTGCCGGACTAAGACCCAAAGATTGCGTAAGATTTACGTTTTCCAGGACCTGTTGTTTTTTTGTATCGTCACCCAGGCTAAGAAAAGCTCTGCCATCTTTGGTCATGGTGATAAGGATTGACTTATCCGGTGCAGCTTTTGCCGAAATGGAGTTAGGCGGTGTTACTGCCATCACTTCCGGCGGCTTTTGCTTGGTTGCCAATATGAAGAATGACAACAATAGAAAAGCCACGTCGCACATCGCCGTCATATCAACGGTAGTACTCTTGCGGGGTATTTTAACTTTTGGCATTTCTTGTTAATTAATTTATGATATACTAAGATGATTCAGATCCGTTTTTCCATACAATTATTTGTATAGAGAAGCGAAAGACTGTGTTAAAGTGAAACCTGATTCATCGATACCATAAGTAATACCATCGATCCTGGTAGTGAACATGTTATAGAAAATGATCGCAACAGCAGAAGTACCGATACCCAAAGCCGTGTTGTAAAGGGCCTCAGAGATACCTTGAGAAAGCGCACTTGCTGCAGCACCACCGCCACCATCAGCACCCAGGGCAGCGAATGAACGGATCATACCCAATACCGTTCCTAACAGCCCCAAAAGGGTTGCTACCGAGGCGATCGTTGACAGGAACACGAGGTTCTTTTCCAACATTGGTAATTCCAGTGCAGTAGCTTCTTCTACTTCTTTCTGGATAGCCAGTACTTTCTGCTCAGTTGATAATTCTGAGTTGTTGATCATTTCTTTGTAGCGGTGTAGGCCTGCTTTCATTACATTACCTACAGAGCCTTTTTGTTTATCGCATTCTGCCAAAGCAGCATCAACATTTTTATTTGCGAGGTGATATTGTACTTTACGTACGAAATCAGCATTGTTACCGTTACCTGTTGCTTTTGAAATGGTAAGGAACCTCTCAATTACAAACACTAATGCGGTAAGGAAGGTACCAATAAGGATTGGTACAATGATACCACCGAGATACATACCGGCAAAACCTTTTCCAGGCAGTGGTTCGTGGTGGTCGGGCCAAAACCAACCTGTTCCTGCATGTTTAAAATTTGCCGCATTTCCTAATACAAATCGCCATATAAGATACCCGGTAATAATACAAAGGACCGGAGCTATCCAGCTGATTGAATTACCTGATTTTTTTGCCTGAACTGAAGTCACCGGTTTTACTGATGCAGTTGGTTTAGTTTCTGCCATAACATTCGATTTTTTAGATAGTGAAAATTTAAATACTAGTTGTTAAATAATTATTGTTTGTTAGCTAATGCTCATAAAAAATAAAATATGGTCGATGATTTTCAAAAGGTATAAAATAACAGGAGCGCACAAGTTAATAAAATAATTGAAAGCTAATACAAGGCCCCCATTTTTTTTTATGCTATTTTTAAACCCATAACATATTGGTAACCTGTAAAAAATACAGCGTTCATCATATTAATCTTCTACTCATATCTAAGGGCAACAATTGGGTCTAATTTCGCTGCTTTGTAGGCAGGATATAATCCGGCTGCCAGGCCCACCAAGGTACATACCACTATCGCCGCAATCACCCAGCCCCATGGAACCACAAACCCCGTATTCATTGCCAGTGCCAGCAGGTTACCAAACAATATTCCTGCCACTATTCCGGCTGCAGCCCCCATCAGGCTGATGAATACAGACTCATACAGGAACTGTGCCCTTATGTCTTTTGCAGTGCAACCCAACGCTTTAGCAAGGCCGATCTCTTTGGTACGCTCACTTACAGCCACCAGCATAATATTCATTAAGCCTATGGCAGAACCTATCAATGTGATGAAAGCTATACCGATCGTTCCTACTTCCAAAAAGCTAAGATTTTTTAAAAGTGATTCCGCTACGCTGTCGCTTTTGTCAATATAAAAATTATCGCCATCTTTTACATCCAGCTTGCGTATGGGCCTGAATGTACCACTGGCTTCTCCCGTGGCAATATCCATGAGCTTTATATCAGGAACCATCACAGCTATATTGTAGCTTGTGGTAGCCGTAGCATACATCCTGCGTACACTGGTAATGGGCAGCAGCACTACCTTGCTTGAATTGAAGAAAGCGCTGGAACCCTTGTCTTCCAGCACTGCAATTACTTTGTAGGGAATATGATCAACACTGATCACCGCATCAACGGCTTTCTCCACGTTGTCGGGATACAAACGGGTGGCAACTGCCTGGCCGAGTATGCATACATTGGTTCCTGAGTTAACTTCTGCAGGCGTAAAATTTCTTCCGTACTGTATGTTGTAACCATTCAGTTCCAGGTAATTTTCATCGCCACCAAAAGTAGTGATCTCTGGATTTGTTTTTCGTTTACTGTTGTTGACAACGATACCGGAAGCGCCCCTCAGTGCCAAACCAACTTTAGCGCCGGGAAAATTATAACGCTCCTTGAATATGCGGGCATCATCATAGCTGATGGGAATACCGGTGGTCGATTTGCGCTGGCGGTTGTTCTTTTTTGTTTTGGTAGCTTCTCCGCCGCCATCACCGCCAAAGCGGATATTTCTTTCTTTATAGCGGATGCTGAATGCATTGGCACCCATGGTGGACAGGCTGCTGGTAAGGCTGTTGCTGGCCACTTTAATGGCCGTAATGATAAGGATGAGGGCAAAGATACCCAGCGCCATTATTATGACCGTAATAGCGGTACGCAAGCGGTTGCCACGAACATTTTTCCAGGAGAGAGCGAGCGAATCTTTGTTTGTCATCAATTACTTTATATCGCTAAAGTTAAGAAGCATTAAAGACAGATCGCCAAAGTTTTTATGAATGGCTTTTTAGTGATACAACCATTGAATGAGCAGCTCGGGATATATTCCCAAAACAATGATCATCACTGCAGTAAAAATGAGCAGGAATTTGAAGCCGGGGGTAACATCCATTGCATAACGGATCGCCACCGTATCTTCTTCTTTTGACGGTTTGAACCAGATGGCCTGTATAACCCTGAAGTAATAATAAGCGCTGATGGCGGCAAATAACACGGCCGCAATAACGATCCAGAAATGATGGCCGTTCTCAACAGCTGCAAGCAGCATATAAAATTTACTTTGAAAGCCTGCTGTCAGCGGGATACCTGTGAGCGACAACAGGAATATGGTTGCAGTTACACCCAGCACCGGTTGTGTTTTTCCCAAACCATTGAAACCTTCAACAGTGTAGTCGCTCATTTTAATGAGGATGGCAAAGAAACCAATGGTTGCAAGGCTGTATGCGGCAGAATATAAAATAAGACCTTCTTTAGCCCTGTCATTCAAAGCAAATAACGCAAGCAGCATGAAACCGGCCTGTGCAATACTTGAATAGGCCAGCATTCTTTTTACGCTTTGCTGAAATACTGCAGTAATATTACCGATGAGCAATGTAGCCACAGTAATTACAACGATCAGTACCTGCCATTGAGCATGCACTTTTCCGAAAGCATTTTCAAAAAGCCTGATGAATGCAAAGAACGCCGCCACTTTTACAATTGTGGCCATAAAGGATGTAAATACGGTAGGAGCACCATCGTATACATCCGGTGTCCAGAAATGGAAAGGTGCTGCAGAAACTTTAAAGGCAAGAGAAATAAGCAGTAACACAAGACCTACTGCTATCATCACAGGCAACGGGCCGGTCCCTATCTGGATATTGTTGATAAAGAAAGAGGCATTGGGATTTCCGCCATAAATAAATGCAATGCCCATGAGCATAATGCCGGTGGAGAAAGCACCCATCAGGAAATATTTCAGCGCAGCCTCATTGCTTTTTAAATTTCTTTTATCACTGCCGGTTAAAATGTACAATGGTATGGACAGTATCTCAATACCAATAAATAAAATGAGCAGGGTATTGTAAGTAGCTACCAGCGAAACACCGCAGAGCACAAAAAATATCAGTGCAAAATATTCACCTACATGCTCACCTACTTTTTCAACATCTTTTCCGCTCAACAAGAAGTAGAGTAAGGTACAGCCGAACGCAACAGCAAGGAAGGTAAGGTTAAAGCTGTTGATACGCAGCATGTCCCTTGTATCTACTGACAGCAAAGGACGGCCGCTGTTGAGTTCAAGCGCATTCAAAACAAATAACAACGCCATACCGGTAATGGCCAGCCACACGGGAGTTGATTTGCTTTTGGCAAACACACCACTAAACATCATTACAATGCCCGCAGGCGCATCGAACTATGCCGACATTATTATTATCCTCTGCATTATCGGCA
>CAYOLS010000208.1:0-5788 GCA_964404845.1 uncultured Ferruginibacter sp.
AGAGATCTAAGTAAACAGAATAATGCAGCAGCGTATCTTTTGATGAACTTGCCGCCAGGTATCCTACAAAATTTGCTTCCATTTCTTTTGCATAACCGATCTGGTGCGCCACTTCATGGCAGGAAGTATAGGGTTGTAAAAATTTTGGAATGGTCGTATTCACCTGCGCTTCGCCGGTAAAGGGATTGTAATACCCTGTAAAGCCTGCATAATTTCCAAACCAGCCCCACATCGATGATTTGATGGATGCCGGGCGGTATTCGAGGAAAGAATATTGCTTCGCAAGAACTGCATAAGCGCCTGATACTTTTGCAAACAACTCCTTGTCAGTTGGATAAGCTGCTCCGCTTCTTACCAAACTTCTTTTACTGTTATTTACTTTATCCAGTAAAAGGCAATTCATCTGCCGCAATTCTTCCGTGGTATATTTTTGTTCGGGCAGGCCCAACTGCCAGGCAATGCCTTTGCGGTTGTAGTTAATACCCCAGAAAACATTAAAGATGATATAAATGGTCGCAAGAACGAGGGTCGTGCTATATACAAATTGTTTAAACCGTTGCCAGTAAGCAGCCCTGTTTCTTTTTTGATAAACAAATCGGAAGAAGCGGAACAATTTCCAGCCGAGGAAAATAATAAGCGCCCCATAAAGAATATCCCCTACGCTAAAAGGGATCTTTCCTAAAAAATACCTCAAGCCGGTTGAAAATGAAGGGAAAAAACCGGCCGCATATCCATTTTCCACCCTGGTTTCAGAAGTGCTGTAAATTCTTATTATTATACAAATACTTAATACAATAGCCAGGATAATAGCCTTTTTACCGGGTTTCATGGCGCTAAAATTAGGAAATAGCGCCTGTTTATAGCTGTTTCCGCTATAAAATCTCTAAAATCATAGCTCATAATTAATAATTTTGCATTACCTTTGCCGTCCTTTAAACTGAACGCAATGGCTAACAGACGGGCATTTGAGATAGCATTTGTGGGGTTGAAGCCCGGTTTACACGAGTTCAGCTACGAGTTAAATGATAAGTTCTTTATAGAAAAAGGTGCCGAAGATTTTACAAATGCTACCGCAAATGTAAAGCTCACTTTGGAAAAGAATACCGGTTTCATGCGCCTCAAATTTGAAATAGATGGAAAGGCAGATGTTACGTGCGACCGTTGTGGTAACCCTTTGCAGATCGACCTTTGGGACGAATTCAAAATGCTGGTAAAGCTGGTAGACGACCCGGAAGTAATGAATGAGCAGGAAGAAGATCCTGATGTGTTCTACATCTCCCGGACAGAAAGCCACCTGGATGTAAGCGACTGGCTCTATGAATTTGTAATGCTCAGCGTGCCAATGCAGAAAATGTGTGGCGAAGACGAAAAAGGCGGATCAAAATGCAATAAAGAAGTACTGGCCAAACTGAAAGAAATGGAAGAAAGGTCAGCACAGAACGAAGCCGATTCCAGCAATAATATCTGGAAGGGATTGGACCAGTTCAAAAAGAATTAACTCAGGGAATAAAACAATTAATAGTAAATTTTAAAATAAACAAGTCATGCCAAATCCAAAAAGGCGCCATAGTCAGCAACGCAGTGCAAAAAGAAGAACGCATTATAAAGCAGAAGCAACTACATTAAGCGTTGATTCTACAACAGGCGAAATGCATGTGCGTCACCGTGCGCATGTAAGCGAAGGAAAATTATACTACAAAGGAAAATTGGTAGCAGAGAAAGCTCCTTTGAAAGCTTAATTATTTTTGCTCTTAAGAAATTGATTCCAAAGTCAGGATTAAGTAACTTTAATGCTGGTTTTGGAATTTTTAATTTTATAATTTCTCCGATATGATCAAAATAGGTTTGGACATGATGGGCGGCGACTTTGCCCCGTTGGAAGCAGTAAAAGGTGTGGAAGCTTTTTTTGCAGAAAATAAAAATGATGTTCACCTTGTTCTGATCGGCGATGAAGAAAAAATAAAAGCCGTTGCAGCCATCAACAATATTCCTGCTGCAGGTTACAGCATTGTTCATGCACCCGAAGTAATTGAAATGCATGAACATCCTACCAAAGCGCTGAAAGAAAAACAACGTTCCTCCATTGCAATAGGATTTCACCTGCTGGCTACCGGTAAAACGGATGCATTCATCAGCGCCGGCAATACAGGAGCTATGATGGTGGGCGCCCTCTTCAGCATCAAAGCCATTGAAGGTGTGCAAAGACCTACCATCGGCGCTTATATGCCAAGAGAAAACGGCTCGTTGGGTTTACTGGTAGATGTTGGACTGAATGCTGATTGCAAACCGGAGAACCTGAACCAATTTGCGGTGCTTGGCTCTTTGTATGCAGAGCATATTTTAAAGATCGATCAACCAAAAGTTGGATTGGTAAATCTTGGTGAAGAAGAAGGCAAAGGAAACCTGCTGGCGCAGGCAACTTACCCGCTTTTAAAGGAAAACAAAGACATCAACTTCGTTGGCAATATTGAAGGTAGGGATATCCTGCTCGACAAATCGGATGTAATGGTGTGCGAAGGTTTTACCGGCAACGTGGTTTTAAAAATGGCCGAAAGCATTTACGATATCACCCAGCGCCGCAATATCAAGGACGAACATTTTGATCGCTTCAATTTTGAATCCTATGGTGGTGTGCCCGTTCTTGGAGTTGCAAAGCCGGTCATCATTGGTCATGGTATCTCCCACGCTACTGCGTTTAAAAATATGATCAATATTGCCTGCCGCATGATGGAGACAGACCTTACAGGCAAGATCAAAGAAAAGTTTTCTGTACCGGCAGAACAATAACCCTCAACATCGTTGTGTCACTCCCTTGTGCTGCGTAACAATGTGCAGCATTATAGCCCTTTTGTTTCAAAAGATGCTGTAACCCGCAACACTTCAACCATCAAACAATTAAACAATCAAACAATGAACAACAAGCAAGCATACAACCAATGGGCCGAAACCTACAACGATGTAGTGAACAAAACCCGTGATGCAGAACTGAATGCAAAAAAAGAAATCTTAAAAGACCTTCCTTATTCAGCTGTACTTGAGCTCGGGTGTGGCACAGGTAAAAATACAGAATGGTTATTACAAAAAGCAGCGACTGTTACATCAGTAGATTTTTCTGAAAGCATGATGGCCAAAGCAAAGGAAAGAGTACAAAGCAGTAAAGTAAATTTTGTGCAGGCTGATATTAATGAAGACTGGCATTTTGTAAAAGAACCGGTTGATCTCATCACCTGTAGTCTTGTGTTGGAACATATCGAACATCTGAAACCTGTATTTGAAAAAGCGGCTGCATCTTTAAATAAAGGCGGGCATTTTTATATCGGTGAATTACATCCGTTCAAGCAATACAGTGGCAGCAAGGCAAGATTTGATAAAGCAGATGAAACTTTTATACTCGATTGCTATGTCCACCACGTTTCAGAGTTTACCGGCCTTGCAGGTAACAATGGATTTTCTTTAATGAGCTTACAGGAATGGTTTGATGAAGACAATAAAGAACTTCCAAGAATACTCACTTTGTTATTCAGGAAAAATTAATAATAAAAGAGGCCATGCTTTTAGCATGGCCTCTTTCTTTTCCATAAATATATTTTAGTACACCAGGTATTTTCTCTGTACAAAGTACAACAGGATGAATAAAACAGTAATGCTTACGCCTATCATAAATCCAACGCCTGAGAACATCATTGCACCTATGAAAATAAGATTGCTGATAAAAGGTACCAGCTGACCTGCCACATAAATAGGGAAACCTTCTTTTTTCAGCTTTCTCATTTGCAATGCACCATAAAAACATAAACCAACAGCAATAAGACCAAGGATCAGGATAGGTATCCTGTTCTCAAAAGATTTGGTTACCATTTCTTCATACTTTGCCGGATCGGGCATCATCGATTTAACCCAGCTCGGCGCCTCACCGGAATTCATTTGTTGCAACAGCTTGTCTTTTTCTTCGTAATTTTTCTTTGCTGTCGCAAAACTAAAAACCGTTCCCAACAGCTGTAAGGCACAACCAATAAAGGTTAGAATAGTTAATACATTTAACCCGGTTGGTAATTTTGGTTTATCAAATTCATTGATGTTCAGTGAATCCTGGGGCATGTTTTGATCGCTCATAATATATTAGTTTTACCCAAATTACACCAACTAATAATACATACCAAACCATTTATAAAAAGATAGTGTCTCAGTTTGAATTTTTAATAACAAAAGAGATGTCAGCCTGAGCTTGTCGAAGGCGATGTTGTTTGTAACTCGGGATGCCGGCTTCGGCAATCCCGATAGTTATAGGGGCTAACAGTATTTTCAAATTGATACACTGTCTATAAAAACAAGGATTAAATTTGTAGTATGAGTCACTATCTCCTGCATAAAATAGCAGGAAATCATTTTTTATTGTCGGCAGACAGGACCATTTTCTGGGAAGAAGAAAAAACATTGATCCTTAGCGACCTGCATTTAGGTAAAAGTGGCCATTTCCGCAAACACGGCATCGGTATTCCGCAGGATATTTTTAAAGAAGATCTCCAAAGGCTCATTACTTCCATACAACTATACAAACCTGCCAAGATCATTGTAGTAGGCGACATGTTCCACAGTCATGCCAATAAAGAGTTAGCACTGTTTTTAAAATGGAGGGATGATCTGCCTGATGTTGAGTTTCACCTGGTCATCGGCAACCATGACATTTTATCGCTGCAATGGTATAAGGAAGCCAACCTGCAGCTCCACTACAACGAACTCGCGATCGGCGATTTTGTTTTTACACACGACATCAACGAAGCAACTGTTTCCAATAAAAAATATTATTTCAGCGGCCATATACATCCCTGCATCCAATTGAGAGGATTAGGAAAACAATTTGTACAAGTGCCTTGCTTTTATTTTAATGAAAGATTCTCTGTGCTACCTGCCTTTGGAAAATTCACCGGCACGTATGCATTGAAGATAAATCGGGAAGATAATGTGTTTGCGCTTGCCGGGGATAGAGTGGTGAGGGTGCAGTAAAAGCAGGTTAATAGTCCAGACTATGGTCCATAGAACAGCTTGCAAAATTTTACATCTTCTATAAATAGGGAAACACTCTCATCCATTTTAATCGTATATGGACTATGGACCATCGACTATGGTCAAGGAATTATCCCCTTCTCTTCAACTCTTTCTTTATCAACCCCAGTTCACGGCCCGTTTGTCCTGATACAGAACTGTTCTCCTGTGCACGGCGCATCAGGTAAGGCACTACGTCTTTGATAGGCCCGAAAGGAAGATACTTGCTTACACTGCAGCCACTTTTAGCAAGATTGAAAGTAATATTATCGCTCATGCCATACAATTGAGAAAAATGCACATGCGGGTGGTGGTGCGGAAGATTTTTCTGATCCAGCAATTGTGTTGCAAGCAGGTTGCTGTATTCATTGTGCGAAGCAACGATCACAGCAATATTATCCAGGTGACTGATACAAAAATCTACTGCTGCATTGTAATCCCTGTCGCTGCTTTCTTTATCTGGTTGTATAGGAGAAGGATAACCTTTTTCTTCTGCACGTTTTCTTTCCTTTTCCATATAAGCACCTCTTACAATTTTTGCGCCGAGGATAAAATTTCTTTCGATGGCGGCTTCATAGCTTGCTTTTAAAAAAGCCAGCCTGTCGTGCCTGTATAACTGAATGGTATTGTATACCACTACCCTTCCTTTGTTGTATTCGTCCATCATCAGCATGGTGATGGCATCCACGGGATCCTGTATCCAGGTTTCTTCTGCATCTACCAATACCGCTACTTTTTTTTCTGC
>CAYOLS010000209.1:0-5748 GCA_964404845.1 uncultured Ferruginibacter sp.
AACCACCTACACCCAGCACAAACTGTGCTTTCATATTGGTGGAATCCTTTCTTACAACACCCAGCAGCTCCTGTATGCCCTTCATGGTTTGCTGTGCGTCGCCGCTGCGTCCCTTTCCGAAAACATAGCAGCTACCAAGCCCGATCCGTAGATCATCGTTGTTGGGATTCAACTGGATAGCTTTTTCAAATAGCTCAATTGCTGTGGTAGATTTCCAGTTCAATTTGGCCGGATCATGTTCCGCCCGCAGGTCATCTAACAATAATTGGGCTGCAAAGGTGAGGTTTTTTTCTGAATTATCCAACTTAGCTTCTTCGGAAATGTAATAAGCATAAGGCTCAAACAGTTTTGCGCTGTCTTTCCAGAAGTTGGCCAGGCCGGTAAGTGCCTGTTTTTTTTGTGTGGGAACATCGCCACGGCTGATACCGTTCTCCAGTTCGGTAACATAGAGTGCCTGCGCAGGAGTCAGCTGCTTGGTAGCACTATCTATAAAATGCTCAATATCAAATGCTTGAACTGCGACTGCTGCCTCACTGGCAGGCAATGGCTTTTTGGGCACACTGGTGCGTCCAAACAAAAATAAGAGGGTTGTTAATGCAAGGCCTGCAACGGCTAAAATGATAGGTTTCTTCACTTCAAAAACTATTGAGGCGCAAAGTTACACTAACCGTCGTTCTCATCTTCCAGTTTTGGGATTTCTTTTATGTTGTCGCTGGTTTTAATATCCTGTACAAATTCTTTGGCAGGTTTAAAGGCGGGAATAAAATGCTCAGGAATGGAAACTGCTATATTTTTCTTGATATTGCGGCCTATTTTGGCAGCACGTTTCTTAATGATAAAGCTGCCAAAACCCCTGATATAAAGGTTTTCGCCGTTTGCCAGGGTGGATTTTATTTCTTTAAACATGGTTTCAAGCGTTACCAAAACGTCTACTTTTGGTATTCCGGTTTTGTCGGAAATCTTACTAATAAGGTCTGCTTTTCTCATATAAAAGAATTTAGATGTTCAATTTAGTATATTTTTTTATTAATACAAAAAATAGGCCTGATTATCAATAGGTTTGTGTATAGCATATTTATATATTCATAATGAAAAATAGTAATAAGCTCTTTTTTATACGGTCGCTGCTGCTCTGGAACAGGGATACAAATCAGCGCCAGATGCCCTGGAAGGGCGAAAAAGACCCCTATAAAATATGGCTCAGCGAGATCATTTTGCAGCAGACAAGGGTGGAGCAGGGTTGGGAATATTATCTCCGTTTTGTGAAAAAATTCCCCAATATTAAAAAACTGGCCACTGCCAAGGACGAAGAAGTGTTTAAACTATGGGAAGGTCTTGGCTACTATAGCCGTTGCAGGAACCTGCTGGCTACTGCCCGGTTCATATATACTGAGCTTGGTGGAAAATTTCCTACTGAATATAATAATATAGTACAACTAAAAGGAGTGGGGCCTTATACTGCATCGGCCATTGCCTCTTTTGCCTTCAATCTTCCACATGCCGTAGTAGACGGAAATGTAAACCGGGTGCTCGCCCGCTTCTTTGGTATTCAAACGCCTATCGACAGCACGGAAGGAAAAAAACAATTTGCCGGGTTAGCGCAGGAACTGCTGGATACAAAAGAACCCGGTTTGTATAACCAGGCCATTATGGATTTTGGCGCTACGGTCTGCAAGCCGCAATTACCGTTTTGTATAGAATGTATGCTGAGTAAACATTGCGCAGCATATAATACGGGCAGTGTAAATGAATTGCCGGTCAAGGAGAAAAAAATCGTGAAAAAAAACCGATGGTTCTATTTTTTGGTCGTTGAAAAAAAAGGGAGCGTTTTTGTGCGGGAAAGGCTGGGCAAAGATATCTGGCAAAATCTTTATGAATTTGTATTGCTGGAATGGCCGGAAAAAGCGGATGTACATGCGTTAATGGCTACCAGGGAATGGAAAAGCGTACTGCCGGCCCCAATAAAATTATTATCAGTTTCGCCCCAATACAAGCAACAGCTTACACACCAGACCGTGCATGCATGGTTTGTGCATTTGCAGCTTACGGGCGCAGAAGAACCGCATGGGTATGAAAAAATACCGCTGCTGCAACTGAAAAAGAAAGCATTTCCTAAATTATTGAATGATTATTTGCAGGATGCCGGCTGGAAATAATATTGGCCGTAGAACTGCTTTTTGTAATTTAGAAGAAACGGTAGTATGACCAACATGTACTGACCGGTAAACCGGAAATGTATATAATATCAAATCTTATCCAACCAAGATACTGGTGGATAAAAATGGCACAATAATAGGGAGATATGGTAGTGAAGAGGAAGAATTGGATAAAATGCTCCATTCGGTGTTGGGTGATGTCAAATAAGCTGAAAATTGTATCTTTAAATTACCTTAGAACTGCCGAATGAATCAATAAGCAAATACATAAATAAAAAATTATGAGAGGGGTAAACAGGGTAATGCTCATAGGCAATTTGGGAAAAGATCCGGATATACAATTTCTTGAAGGGAATATTGGTGTGGCAAAATTTTCACTGGCAACAACAGAAACCTACAAGGATCGCAGCGGCAAACTGATCTCTCAAACAGAATGGCATACAGTGGTATTGTGGAGAGGGCTTGCAGAGCTGGCGCAGAAATACCTGCACCGTGGCAGCCTGGTATACATAGAAGGACGTTTAAAAACGAGGAGCTGGGAAGATAAGGACGGCAATAAAAAATTTGCCACAGAAGTAGTAGGCGATAACCTGATCATGCTCGACAAAAGAAATGAAGCAGGTCATGTACAGGGCTTTGAAGGAATGGAAAATCCTGCACCACCCGGTCATGGCGATATTCCCGATACACCGGATGAGAACGGCCCTGAGCGTTTACCTTTTTAATTCAATATAAATCTTGCTGCGGCAAGCTATAGATCACCAAAACAAATCAAGTTGGACTACCATTCGGCCATTCAAACTGCAGGACTTTTTCCTTTACTATCTGTTTTAACCCCTACGGCAAACATTATCCTGAGCTTTCTTGCAGTATTGTTATTCCTGCTTTCTTTTTTTATAGCCGGAAGCGAAGTGGCTTTGTTCTCACTTACAGCTAAAGATATCAACCTGCTCAAAACCAAACAGCAGCCATCTTTCAGGCGCATTGTTCATTTACTGGAACAACCGAAAATATTACAGGCATCCATGCTCATGGCAAATGTGTTTGTAAACATCGGCGCCATATTGGTAAGTAATTTCCTTATCGGGAACTTACTGGCCGGCACCAATATTTCGGCTGTCGGTATTTTGATCATTAAAATAGTTTCCATTTCTATTTTCCTGGTATTGTTCGTGGAAGTGCTGCCAAAAGTTTGGGCAGCGCACCACAAAGTATGGTTTGCTGCTTCTGCTTCGCTGATACTGGAAATATTCAACAGCATTTTCTACGGTCTCAGCAAACGGGTGGTAAATTTTACAGATAGCGTAGGACGAAAAGTTGGCGGCGATCGCTTTTCCTCCACAGATAACAACAATCTTGACTATGCCATCGACCTGCTGCCGGAGAATGAAGCTACCACCGAAGAAAAGCAAATATTAAAAGGCATCCGCAAATTCGGCGATATAGAAGTAAAGCAGATCATGCGTACCCGTATGGATGTGAACGGCATCGAGTACAACAGCAGGTTTCCCGATGTTATTAAAAAAGTAGAAGAGCTGCATTATTCCCGGCTACCGGTGTACAACAGTAGTTTGGATGATATCTCTGGCATGTTGCATACCAAGGACCTGCTGCCGCATATCAATGAAGCGGAAGATTTTGACTGGCATACGCTCATCCGCCAGCCATACTTTGTGCATGAGCAAAAACTGATAGAAGATCTCTTACAGGAATTTCGCAGCAAACGCATTCACTTTGCCATTGTGGTGGATGAGTTTGGAGGTACTTCCGGCATCGTTACGCTGGAAGATATTATGGAAGAGATCATCGGCGAAATAAAAGATGAGTTTGACGACGAGGAAAGTGTTAACAAAAAATTAGACGATCATAATTATATTTTTGAGGGCAGGTTCATGATCAATGATGCCTGCAAAGCCATGGGATTGCCTGTTGATACTTTTGATAAGATAAGAGGCGACAGCGATTCGGTAGCCGGCCTGGTGCTGGAAATTGCAGGTGAATTCCCGCAGGCGAATACATCGCTGGTAAGCGGCGATTTTACTTTTATCCCGCTGGAAATAAACAAGAACAGGATCGACAAGGTTAAAATAATTATTCAACCCAAAGCATTGCAAGACGCATAAATGAAATTTCTTTATCCAGTTATTTTCCTGTTCCTCATAGCCGGTTGTAACAGCACGTATACTTCCAAAAAGAAAGGATATTTTAAAGTAGATTTTCCTGAAAGAAAATATGTTGTGTTCAACGATCCGGAAGTACCTTACACTTTTGAATATCCCGAATATGCAAAAATTGTAAAGGACAGTACTTATTTTGACAGCAACCCGGAAAATCCTTACTGGCGCAATGTTGATTTCCCGCAATTCAATGCAAGAATATTCCTGAGCTATAAGACCATTGGCGGTAAAGCCCTGTATAAAGTAAAGCAGGCAGATGGTACCTATAAAGACTCCCTCGGCGTTAATTATTTCGACAGGATGGTGAACGATGCTTTTAATCTTACGAATAAGAATGAAGCGGTGGCTACTTCCATAAAAGACAGCTTGTTCACCACTTCAAACGGTGTTTCCGGCGTGTATTTTAAAGTAGGAGGCAATGCAGCCACGGCCCGCCAGTTCTTTATGAGTGATACTACCAGGAATTTTATCAGGGGTGCTTTATACTTTGATACTACGCCCAATGCTGATTCCCTGAAACCTGTGCAGGAATTCTTACAAAAGGATATTGAACATTTGATTAATACTTTCCGCTGGAAAAATAACAAAGCCCCAACTTCATCAATGGCTGCTTCACCGGTGAATTAATTGTATTTTTGTAATCATGATAGTTATTGACAATGTACTGGTAAGCGATCAGCTGATAGATGAGGCATTTGTTTGCGACCTGACCGCATGCAAAGGTGCTTGTTGTGTGGATGGTGATGCCGGTGCACCACTCGATCATAAAGAGCTGAAAAAAATAGACGAGGTATTTGATAAAGTGATACCCTACCTGGATAAAGAACATGTTGACGAAATAAACAGGCAGGGCAGGTATGTATACGATAAAGAATTCGGCTGGGTAACGCCTACCATCAATAGTGCGATTTGTGTGTACGCTATCAGGGACAAAGCGGGCATTGTAAAATGCGGTATTGAACAGGCTTATCTTGATGGAAAAGTAAAATGGAAAAAGCCCATCAGCTGCCACCTGTTTCCTGTGATCGTTAAAAAAAGCAAAGATGGCATAACTGAATTTGCGAACTACCGTCCCCGGGAAGATCATTGCAAAGCAGCCTGCTCGCTCGGTAAAAAATTAAAAGTACCGGTTTACCAGTTTTTAAAAGAACCATTGATACGCCGCTTCGGGAAAGATTTTTACGAAGCGCTGGATGCTACTGCAGAACACCAGAACAAACTTAAAGAATCAAAAAAATAATGCTGATGAGATCCGGAAAATTTTTCTTTTGCCTGCTATTGGCTGGCTGTACGCTGATCATTCAATCCTGTTCGGTTAATAAAGCGAAGATCGACAACAGCCTTAAAAAATATTTCGATGCTAAAAATGTAGATGGCTGCTTTACCATGCTCAACAATGCAGATGGTGCTGTAAC
>CAYOLS010000210.1:0-5731 GCA_964404845.1 uncultured Ferruginibacter sp.
ATGGGAAAAGATCATACTGGTAGCAGAGCCCAATGCTGCAAGCAAAGAACCATCCTACGATAAACACAGGACAAAGGAAACGAATGAACACAGAAAAAAAACAGCATGGATCGCAGCCACAGCACTGGTTGCTATTTTGCTGATGGTAAATTTTTATTCTACCGCAGGCAATAACGACCCTTTGCTTAACAGCATGCTCCTGCTCACAAAAATTGCAGGGGTAGCCATTGCAGTTTTACTGCTGGTATACGATTATGATAAGACAAGCAGCCTGGTAAAAAATATTTGCAGCACCGGCAAACAAACCGGTTGCGATGCCGTAGTAAACAGCAAGGCAGGTAAAATATTCGGCATCAAATGGAGTGAAGCCGGTTTCTTTTATTTTGCCGCTACTTTTTTATTCCTGCTTTACCCCGGTGTACCATTGGCAGTAAAGATACCATTCCTTGCATTGGCTGCAACGGCTGTTTCACCCTATATTATTTTCAGCGTGTATTACCAGGCAAGAGTAGCTAAACAATGGTGTCCGCTTTGTTTATCTGTGCAATTCATTCTATTAATTGAACTGGTATGGGCCGTTTTTTCTTACTGGCAACAACCGGTAGTACCATATTTTTCTGTAGCTGTTGCAACAGGTTTTCTTACAAGCATTTTAATTCCTGTGCTCGCCTGGTTCGCCTTCAAAAAAACATTATACCAGGCCAAAGATGCCGGCAATTATGAAGCCGCTTATAAAAGGCTTTTGTATAACCCAGAACAGTTTAACCAACTGTTGCAGCAACAGGATACTGCTGCTGACGGGTGGCAGCACCTGGGTATTGATATAGGAAATCCCAATGCAGGCATTACGATCATCAAAGTGTGTAATCCTTACTGCGGCCCCTGTGCCAAAGCACACCCGGTGCTGGAAGAGCTGGTGAAGGAAAACAGCAATGTGAACGTGAAAATAATTTTCACCGCTACCAATGAAGAAAAAGATAAGGGCAGGAAACCAGTAAGCCATTTACTGGCCATTGCAGAATCGGGTGCGGAGCACCAGGTAGCGCAGGCGCTGGACGACTGGTATCTTCCCCCTGATAAAAATTACGAGGCCTTCGCTTTAAAATATCCAAAAAATGGAGAACTGGCCCGCCAGGGCGAAAAAATCACAGCCATGAGAGAGTGGTGTAATAAAACTTCCATCACCCATACCCCTACTTTTTTTATAAATGGAAAACGATTGCCGGAAACTTACAGGATAGAAGAATTGAGAAATATTTTTTAAACGCTAAAGCATTTGGCAGCTTAAAAGCTGTCATTTAATACACATACTACAACAGCAGATTATTCTTCATTTTAAAGTTTGCAGTTACACTATAAACTGCCTGTATCATGATGACACTACAACAGCACTTTAAAAAACTTTCTTCGGAGGAAATGAAGGAAGTAAAAGGTGGCAGCAGTTCACTGAACCGGAATTGCCGTTGCTATCGCCATGGAGAACCGAGACCGCCGGCCTATTGCTTCAACAACGGGCCTGATCCGCTTCCTTATTGCGATCCGGAGCATGAGGAATGGTATTGCCCGTGCTGGATCCCAGGCCTGGAATTATAACACAGTCATTCAATTTTATCATTAAAGTTTTTAGCAGCTTTTGAATTATAAAACTGTTATTCACTATGCTTAAACAATATCAATCGCTTAAAACGTTAAGCAACCAGGAAATGAAAAAGATCACGGGTGGGATCGTATGGCCCGACTACCGTGATTTTAAATGCAGGCTTAACAACGGTACCCTTGTTACCGGCGGATGCACCATCGTAACCGGTTATGCACACAGTTGCTGTGTAAACAAATATGGTACCCCCAATGTAGAATGGGGTCCGTATGGATGTCCGTATGATATCTGCGGGTAACCGTTTCCGGTAGTATCCGATACCATTTCACACTTTAAAGTTTTTGGCAGCTTTTAAATCATAAAACTGCCGGAATTATGAAAAAGTATCAACATTTCAAGTCGCTCAGCACAGCGGAATTAAAACAAATTAAAGGAGGTACCAGCAGCTTTAGTTCTAATCGGTACAGGTGTCATTACCAGTATCCCGGAGATCCCAATATTTATACCTTTTTTGTTTGCAGCGATTCTGCCCCCGTTCTTCAGAACTGCCCCGAAGGTGCTTTTTGTGTTTTACGAAGCGGCACATGCGAAGACCCTGTGCCACCGGAAGTAAGCTGCCCGGTGAATCCTTAACAGGATAAATTGAATAGTAATCTTAAAGTTTTTGGTAGTTTTTAAATTATAAAACTGCCACGTTACTATGATAAAAAAATATCAACAGCTTAAAACGCTTAGTAAAGAAGAAATGAAAGAGGTAGCCGGCGGGCAACTTCCCCCGCCTTTGTACAAGTATAATTGTACCGGCTCTACTGCTCCCGGCGTACACTGGACCGAATGCATTTATGATGCTGAGCATCCAAACAATTGCCCCGGCGCTGTATGTGTACCAGATGGCAGCTGCTCAGTTTATACTGGTTATGCCTGTGATTAATAACATGAGTTGAAGCTATAAGTATTTCAATTAAGATTTACACCCTCAGTCAACTAATTTCCGGCCTGCTCAATAATAAAGGCAGACCGGAAATTTTATACCATTAAAGTCTTTATCGCCTTTAAATTTTTGCCTTATTCCTATGCCCCGCTTTCCTTATATACAACAAAAAGACATGATGGATTGTGGTCCCACATCGCTGGCTATGATCTGCCGGCACTATGGGAAAAAGATCGACATAGAGGTCCTGAGAAACCGGGCCGAAATAGGAAAAGAAGGGGTGAATCTCCTCGGCATCAGTAATGCTGCGGAAAGCATCGGCATGAGAACACAAGCAGTACAGCTATCACTGAAACAATTATCTGCCGAAGTAAACCTGCCCTGCATCCTGCACTGGCAACAGGAGCATTTTGTAGTGTTGTTCAAAACCGCAAAGAATAAATTCAGCATTTCCGATCCGGCAAAAGGCATTGTAACACTTTCAAAAAAAGATTTTTCAAAACTATGGACCAGCGATAGTTTTGAAGGAGAAGCCTTTGGCATTGCATTGCTGCTGGAACCCACTCCTGAATTTTATAAGCAGGAAAATTATAAAGAGAAAAAACTTGGCTGGGGAATTTTGCTGGGCTATTTCCTGCAGCAAAAAAAATTCATCGTACAACTGATCCTCGGGCTACTACTTGGCAATGCGCTACAGCTGGTGTTCCCGTTGCTTACGCAAAGCCTGGTAGACAAAGGCATCAATCAAAACAATCTTTCTTTTATCTATCTCGTGCTCATTGCACAGTCTATGCTCTTCTTTGGCCGCACTGTGATCGATTTTATCCGCAGCCGTTTGCTGCTCTACATAAGCACCCGTGTAAACTTGTCCATCCTGTCAGATTTCTGGATAAAACTCATGAAACTGCCGATCAGCTATTTTGATACAAAAATGACGGGTGATATTGTACAACGCATCAATGATCACAAGCGAATTGAAGGTTTTTTAACAGGCTCTGCGCTCACTACCCTGTTCTCCTTTTTTAACCTCATTATATTTTCGGTTGTATTGCTGCGCTACAATTATTATGTGTTCTTTATTTTCCTGGCAGGCAGCATATTGTATCTTTTATGGATCAGGGTCTTCCTGCGGTACAGGAAAATACTGGACTACAGCCGTTTTGCAGTGGCTGCAAAAGAAAATACTGCTACTATGCAGCTGGTGCATGGCATGCAGGAAATCAAGCTGAACAATGCAGAACAGATCAGGAGATGGGAATGGGAAAGCCTGCAGGCTTCCTTGTTTAAATTCAGCTTTAAAAGTTTATCGCTGAGCCAGTATCAGCAGGCAGGTGCCTTCTTTATCAATGAAGGTAAAAATATCCTGATCACATTTTTTGTTGCAAAGGCAGTGGTAGACGGGCAATTAACGTTGGGCGCCATGCTTGCCATTCAATACATCATTGGCCAGTTAAATGGCCCTATTGAGCAACTGGTAGGTTTTACACAGCAGGCGCAAGATGCAAGGATCAGTCTTGCACGCCTCAATGAAATTCATGAACTGAAAGAAGAGGAGCCAGCCGAAGAAAATTTTATACAGCAATTGCCTGATGACAGTTCTATCAGCCTGAAAGATATTTCCTTTACTTATGCGGGAGCTGGCAATACGCCTGTGTTGAAGAATGTATACTTAAAAATACCGGAAGGAAAAATTACAGCTATTGTAGGATCGAGTGGCAGCGGTAAGACGACGCTGCTTAAACTGTTGCTCAAATTTTACAATGAATATGATGGAGACATCAGCGTTGGTAAAGAGAACCTGCAAAGGATCAGTCCAAAATTCTGGCGAAGCCAGTGCGGAAGCGTAATGCAGGAAGGTTATATTTTTAATGATACCATTGCAAAGAACATTGCCGTTAGCGATGAGAACCCCGATGCTAAAAAGCTGAAACATGCATGCAGGGTTGCTAATATTCATGAGTTCATCGATTCATTGCCGCTTGGCTTTAATACAAGAATAGGGGCAGAAGGAAATGGTATCAGCTCGGGTCAGAAACAGCGCCTGCTTATTGCGAGAGCTGTTTATAAAGATCCTGCTTTCCTGTTCTTTGATGAAGCCACAAATTCACTCGATGCCGATAATGAAAAAGTGATCATGGACAATCTCCAGCAATTTTTTACCAATAAAACGGTGGTGATCGTTGCACATCGTTTAAGCACTGTAAAAAATGCAGACAATATCATTGTATTGCACAATGGAGCCATTGTTGAATCAGGTACGCATGAGCAGCTTGCTTACAGTAAGGGCCGTTATTTTGAGCTCGTAAAAAATCAACTGGAACTGGGAACCTAAAATATTTTTATGCCGGAACACATCAATGGAAATAAAGCAGATCATGGAAAAATACATCCTTCCAACCGTTCGCTGCGGAGCCGTGAAATGAGCGAGGTCATTTCCGTAAAACCAGGCTTTATTGTAAACTGGGGAATGTTCATCATGCTGTTTATGGTGATAGCAGCTATACTGCTCACTGCTTTTATAAAAGTGCCGGATACTACGAGTATGAACATTACATTGAGCGATACAATAACGAATGATTCCAACAGGTATCATGGATGGGCAAATGTTCCGCCGAAATCAGGTGAAGTCATCCGGGTGGGACAAAAAGCCTATATCACAATAAATGATTTGAAGGATAACAACATCACAGAGGGAAAGGTAGAATCAATTGCTGCATTGAGCGCTGGTAAAGGATACAGGATAAACATTTCTTTTCCTTATAGCAGCACAATAAATGCCGGTAGTGCTGTTGCCAAAGCAGCCATCAATACCGGCGAACAGAGTTTATTGAACAGGCTTTTTGCAAACCTTGTTCCCTCCTTTAAAAATAAACAGGAAAAATAAAGCTTAGTAGCTCCAGCTCAGATTTGGATTGGCTTTCTCAGCCGCTTCAATTTCCTCAAAAGAAGAAAGAATATCCGGGTCTCCTTTGGTGATGTGTACATCATGCTCAAAATGAGCAGAGAGTTTATTATCAGCCGTACGGATGGTCCAGCCATCATCTTCCTGGTACACTTCTTTCACTCCCATATTGATCATGGGTTCAATAGCGATCACCATGCCGGCTTTTAATTTTGCCAATGTACCACGTTTACCATAGTTAGGTACCTGCGGTTCTTCGTGCATGCTGCGGCCAAGGCCATGGCCTACCAGGTCTCTTACC
>CAYOLS010000211.1:0-5712 GCA_964404845.1 uncultured Ferruginibacter sp.
GATCTGTCCAGGCAGAAAATACTTTTTCTGCACTCGCATTAAAGACTTCTTCAATCAACACTTCATTTTTGTTTACATGCGTTTCCATCTTTTATTTTTTTATGATTTAGTATTACCGGTAGGGTCGCTTCCGGGTTGCAGATCATCCTGCTCTATAAAATTTTTGAGTGCGGCCAACCTGCCTTTCCACAACTGGTGGTATTGCGCTACCCACTCATGGACTTCATTCAATTTTTCAAGCCTTATTTCGCAGTAGCGTTCCCTCCCGTGTTTTTCAATATTGAGTAAACCACACTCTGATAGGATCTTAAGATGCAGCGAAATTGCCTGCCGGCTTACATCAAACTGCCCGGCAATGCTGTTAACATTCACGGGTTCTTTGGCGATCATACCGATGATTGCCCTGCGTGTAGGGTCGGCTATTGCCTGGAAGACATCTCTGCGTATTTCCATATTGTGCAAGTATTTGCTTGCAAATATATAGGAAAGCACTTGATTGCGCAAAAGAAATTTAAATGTATTATATTTTAATATTTATTAATTTGTAAGGCATTTTATTGATATGGATATAAAGGCTTTTGAAGATTGAACCCCATAGTCAAATTGATGGGCCTTACAGCAATATCCATGATAATAATGCAGTATAGTTTTGCATTATTATTAATTTAAAAACTTATAGACATGAATCCTAACAAAGCACTCTGGGAAAAAGGAGACTTCACAAAATTAGCTGACAACATGCGGGAGAGCGGTGAAGTATTGGTGGCTTCATTGGGCATTACTAAAGATCTTACAATTTTAGACCTTGGTTGCGGAGACGGCACCACGGCCATACCAGAAGCAAGACTGGGCGCCAAAGTACTGGGCGTTGATATTGCACGCAACCTGGTAGAAGCAGGCAACAAAAGAGCGCAGGCCGAAGGTTTGAGCAACTGTACTTTCCAGGAAGGTGATGCCATTTCACTGGATGGCCTGGAGGATGACAGTTTTGACCTGGTGGTTACCATTTTCGGTGCCATGTTTGCCCCCAAACCTTACGAAGTGGCAAAAGAAATGGTACGAGTTACCAGGTCTGGCGGAAAGATCGTAATGGGCAACTGGATACCGGGCGACCCGACACTGGTAGCACAGATATTAAAGATCAGTTCCGCATATACGCCGGCGCCACCGGAAGGCTTTATAAGCCCGATGCTCTGGGGTAAGGAAGAAGAAGTAGTGGATCGTTTTGCACAGGCAGGCATTCCAAAAGAGAATGTGACCTGCGTAAAAGATACGTTCACTTTCAACGCACCATTTTCACCGAGGGAATTTGTACGTATCTTCAAAACCTACTATGGCCCGACGATGAATGCATTTGAAGCAGCAGAAAAAGATGGCAAAGCTGCCCAACTGCAGGAAGAGCTGGAAGCATTGTTCATTAACCAGAACAAGAGCACTGACAGCAACAAAACTTCTATTCCTGCTACTTTTTTAAGAGTAACAGTTTCAGTTAATTAATATTTGTTGGTTTTTAATTTTAACAGGAACAGCGTGAACATGGTTCACGCTGTTGTGTTTTATGTTACTAACGACTTCGACAAGCTCAGCCTGACATTGTTTTCAGATTGAAATATTGGTTTAATTTATACAATTGCCGAAAACGTTTTAGTTATTAAATTCTGCGCAACTGCTATGGTAAGCTGTATAGAAGATTATCTTAGTGCTTTATTGGATGCTAAAATTACTATGCTGATGAAGTTTCGCCTTTCCCTTGTATTCCCTGCTATTGCTGTGCTTGCTGTTTTAAGTAATTGTTCTCCTACATGGCATGTTGACAAAAACGAAAGAAAGGATATTGTAAATTTTGTTGACAGCAACCTGCAGCATGCTTACCGGCAATACCTTTATTTCAGCACGCAAATTCCAGACAGTGTTTTCCCAAGGTCATTGAACAAAGAAGGAAAGCTGGTGCCGAGCAATTCCGGCTGGTGGTGCAGCGGCTTTTATCCCGGTACATTGCTGCTGCTGCAGGAAAACTTTAAGAACGACACGCTTAAAAAGGAAACAAAGGAAAAATTAAAGTTGCTCGAAAAAGAAAAATTCAATACTACCACGCATGACCTTGGATTTATGATGTACTGCAGCTTTGGTAATCTTAACAGGGTAGCGCCTGATACGGCTTTTCAAAACATATTGGTGCAAAGCGCTAAATCCCTGTCAACCCGCTTCAGCCCGGTTACACAAAGTATCCGTTCCTGGGATTCGAAAAATAAAAAAGAATTTATTGTCATCATTGACAATATGATGAACCTTGAATTGTTATTCTATGCAACAAAAGTGACCGGCGATTCTTCTTTTTATAAAATTGCCGTAACGCATGCCAATACAACTATTAAAAATCACTTCAGGGGCGACAACAGCTCTTATCATTTAGTGGTGTATGATTCGGAGAATGGCGGCATCATTTCAAAGAAGACCGCACAGGGGGCGCACGATACTTCTGCATGGGCAAGGGGACAGGCCTGGGGCCTGTACGGCTTTACAGAAACCTACAGGGAAACAAAAGATGTGCGTTACCTGGAAATGGCCAACAAAATTGCTGCGTATATGCTCAACCACCCCAACAAAACGGCGGACAATATTCCTTACTGGGATTATAATGCGCCAGGCATCCCAGATGCGTTGAGAGATGTTTCTACGGGTTCCATTATGGCTGCTGCTTTGCTGGAATTATCTACTTACAATAAACAGAAATCAAAAGAATATTTCCAGGCTGCTGCTGACATTTTGCGATCACTGAGCAGTACAGCTTACAGGGCTCCGGTAGGAGCCAACGGCGGATTTTTATTAAAGCATGGAGTAGGGCATTTGCCGGCCAAATCGGAAGTGGATGTGCCGCTTACATATGCTGATTATTATTACGTGGAAGCGCTGATGCGTTATAAAAAGCTGGCGGAAGGGAAAAAGCTGTTTGATTAGATCTGCTTGTCAATTTCAAAATATTGTCAGCCTGAGCATGGGGGAGGCGGATTTATTGATCATTTAACGACGGCTTCAACAAACTCAGCCTGACATTTCTTTTATATAAGAGCATTTAGGCTTATGCATTGGCTCTGGTTTAAATTTTAGTGCTACTATTTGTTTAAAACGATAACTTCGCCGCTGTTCATTACAAAGTTGTTATCGTAATATGAAATACAGTAAATGGATAGGCCTGGCAGCGGCTATAGCATTGATAGTGGTTTGTTTTATGCCATGGACCTATCATGCCGATGTTCAAAAGAATTTTACAGGATTTTTTTCTGAGAAGAATGCTTACGGTAAACCCGGCAAGTTCCTCATAATATTTTCTGTTGCCGCAATAGCGTTGGCGCTTATCCCTAAAATATGGGCCAAAAGAACGAACCTGTTTGTTACAGGATTGATGCTGGCTTATGCCATCAAAACTTATATTCTTTATACATCCTGTTATAATGCGTATTGCCCGGAGAAGAAGGCGGGTATCTATCTTGTAGTGGTATTATCTTTTATACAGTTTTTAATGTCGCTGTTCCCTGATATAAAGATCAATAAGCAGGAGGAACAATAGTATTAGCCTTTTTTAGTCATTTTCCATTTGCCCATGCAGGTAAAAATTGCCCTGTTGTTACCTTCATCAAGGTATTCTATTGTGATAGACCATTTGCCTTTAAAATAATACCTGCGGCTGAAAAATGCTTTCTTTAATCTTCCTGTATAATCTACTCCATCTGATTTTTGTCCTGGTTCATTTTCCATTTCATCGCCATCAATATCAAGGTGATACCTGTACCGCTTTTTAAATTCGATTTGATCGCCTCTTAAAAATCCATTGATGTAAGATTCATTACCAGGTTTGGCCTTTACAACATTATCAATGCAGGAGCCGGTCAAGCTACCGTCATTGTCTACGATATCGATCTCAAAAGGCTCGGATTCTCCTTTCATTTCAGGAGGATAACCTTCTCCATAAGTATATTGTCCTATCCATTTACCTGTTGCATTCATCGTATGGATATTATTTCTTCACTTCCTTCGCCCAGGCATCTTTCAATGTAACCGTCCTGTTAAACACCAACTTGTCTTCTGCAGAATCTTTATCCAGGCAGAAATAACCTTTACGTAAGAACTGGTAGCGTTTATCAGCTGTAGCTTCTTTTAAAGAAGGCTCGATAAATGCATTGATCACAGTCAGGCTATCGGGGTTGATATAATCTTTAAAATCACCGTCTTCGCTGGAAGGGTTCTCTACTTTGAACAAACGGTCATACAATCTTACTTCAGCCATCGCCGCATGTTTGGCCGATACCCAATGGATCACACCTTTTGTGTGGAGACCGCTGGTATCTTGTCCGCTCTTGCTTTCAGGGAAATAAGTACATTGTATTTCTGTGATCAAGCCATTCTCGTCTTTAATAAAATGATCGCAGCGAACGATGTAAGCGCTTTTCAAACGCACCATGGCGCCGGGCGCCAGCCTGAACCATTTTTTTGCAGGTTCTTCCATAAAGTCTTCCCGCTCTATCCACAGCTCTTTGCTGAAAGGAATGCGGCGATGGCCATAAGCTTCGTCAGGACCGTTCTCGCTGGTAAGCTCTTCTGTGGCATCATCCGCATAATTAGTGATCACCAGCTTCACAGGATCCAATACTGCCATAGCACGCAGGGCTGTGTTGTTGAGGTCTTCTCTCAAACAAAACTCCAGTAAACTAAAATCAACTACGTTCTCTCTTTTGGCAATACCAATGGTATCGCAAAATTTGCGGATGCTTGCCGGCGTAAAGCCACGGCGTCGCATTCCACTGATGGTAGGCATGCGGGGATCGTCCCAGCCGTTCACATGATTATCGTTTACCAGCTGCAGCAATTTTCTTTTGCTCATTACCGTGTAACTCAGGTTGCGGCGGGCAAATTCGTATTGATGCGAAGGGTATATTTCCAGTTTTTCTATCAGCCAGTCGTACAATTCCCTGTGCGGCACAAATTCAAGTGTGCAGATAGAGTGGGTGATGTTCTCAATGGAATCACTTTGCCCGTGAGCAAAATCATACATCGGGTAAATGCACCATTTGTCTCCCGTGCGGTGATGGTGCGCATGCTTGATGCGGTACAGCAAAGGGTCACGCATGAGCATATTGGTGTGCGCCATGTCTATTTTTGCACGCAGGGTCCTTGCACCATCTTTAAACTCGCCCTTCTTCATTCTTTCAAACAGGTCGAGGTTTTCTTCTATGGAGCGGTTGCGGTAAGGGCTGTCTTTTCCGGGCTCTGTAGGCGTGCCTTTCAGTTCTGCAATTTCTTCGCTGGTAGAATCATCTACATAAGCCAGTCCTTTTTTTATTAATTGAATGGCATAGTTGTACAGTTCATCAAAATAATCAGAAGCATACAATTCGTGCTTCCATTCAAAGCCAAGCCATTTGATATCTTCCTTGATGCTTTCTACGTATTCAGTATCTTCTGTAACAGGATTGGTATCGTCGAACCGCAGGTTGGTGTAACCGGGATATTTTTTTGTTAAACCAAAATTCAGGCAAATGCTGGTGGCATGGCCCATGTGAAGATAACCGTTGGGTTCCGGGGGAAAACGGGTAACGATGGATTGGTATTTACCTGCAGCCAGGTCAGCTTCAATAATATCTTCTAAAAAATTCAGACTTTTTTCTTCGCTCATGATAATTTGTATAATGTAAAAGTTGTCAGGCTGAGCTTGCC
>CAYOLS010000212.1:0-5662 GCA_964404845.1 uncultured Ferruginibacter sp.
CTGTTTGCGGGTGACCTGCTGCGCATGTACATAAAATTCTGCGAGAAAAAAGGCTGGAAAACTGCCCTGCTGAGTGAAAGTGAGGGAACCGTGGGCGGCTTTAAAGAAGTGCAGGTAGAAATTACCGGCGATGATGTATATGGCACTATGAAATTTGAAAGTGGTGTTCACAGGGTTCAACGGGTACCGGATACCGAAGCAAGTGGCCGGGTGCATACCAGTGCTGTAACCGTGGCGGTAATGCCGGAGGCAGAAGAAGTGGATTTTGAGCTGAAAGAAAGTGATGTAAAAATGGAAACAGCCCGAAGCGGCGGTGCCGGTGGCCAGAACGTGAACAAGGTGGAAACAAAAGTATTTTTAACGCATAAGCCAACAGGCCTTGTAGTAGTATGCCAGACAGAGCGTAGCCAGCTGGCCAACAGGGAAAAAGCGATGGATATGCTGCGTACAAAACTCTATGATGAAGAAGTACGCAAAGCTGAGGAAGCTATTGCAGGCCTGCGCAAAAGCCTGGTGAGTACGGGCGACAGGAGTGCCAAGATACGCACCTACAACTTTCCGCAGGGGCGTGTAACAGATCACCGCATTGGCCTTACCGTGTACAACCTGGATGAAGTACTGAACGGCGAAGTAGGCGAATTTATGGAAGCGCTGCAGTTTGCAGAAAATGCGGAAAAAATGGCATCACAGAATTAATCTGAAAAAATAGTACCGGAGAATTAATTTATATATCTTAACGGCCCGATCGGTATTCCTTGCAGATTGTAAAAAATTTATCATTCAAAAAATTGAAAACAAATGCTTGAAGAATTATTTAACCTGGTGAAAGAAAATGCCAAAGAGCCTGTTGTAAATAGCAGCGACATTCCAAATGACCAAAATGATGCCGTAGTGGCAGAAGCAACCAATACTGTGGCATCCGGCCTCAGGAATATGGTAGCCGGCGGCGGTTTACAAAATATTATATCCATGTTTACCGGTGGTGGCCAGCAGGGCGGCGATTCAAAAGGCGGCCTGATGAGCAACCCGATAGTGAATATGATGATCGGGCATTTTGCCGGCAAGCTGATGAGCAAATACAATATCGGCGGTGCACAGGCCAATAATGTAGCCAACAACCTGATACCACAGGTTATCAGCAGCCTTATCTCTAAAACAAATGATAGCAGCAACAGCACATTTTCTATTGAAGGCCTGCTGAACTCTATTACCGGAGGAAAGGCAACCCAGGCAGAACAGAGCGGTGGTTTTGATATCGGCGGCCTCATCAGCCAGTTTACCGGCGGCGGCCAGCAAAATAACGCAGGCGGTGGCGGCGGATTAATGGACATTGTGTCTCAATTTACTCAAGGTGCGCAGGAACAGCAACAAAGAAACGGCGGCGGCGGCCTGATGGACCTGATAAAAGGCTTCATGCAGAAATAATGTTGTCGAAAACTTTCTATAAAGTGCTCATGAGAGCACTTTTTTTATGCCCCTCAATGAAATTTTAAAGCATTATATTTTTTTTAACATTGGCGATTAAATTTTTGGCACCTTGTTTGGTCTATACATTACAACAACACAAAAAGTAAATTTTCTCATAAGCAGTTAGTTTTGGTAAACGGCCCTTGTTTCTACAAGGGCTTCTTTTTTTACCTGCTTTAAAACCCTGCGTATGTTTACCCCGTATCTGTCTTACCTTTACACCCAAATTTTGAAATCATAGTGTCTACTACCACCGATAAAAGCCGCCAACAGTTTTTCAAAAAATTACGCAGTTCAAAGGAAGAAGACCAGGGCGAAATGAGCTTTATGGATCACCTGGAAGCGCTTCGCTGGCATATTGCCCGTGGGGTGCTGGTTTGGCTGGTAGCAATGGTGGCCATATTTATTAAAATAGACTGGGTATTCGACCATATTATAATGGCGCCTGCCAATCCTGATTTTATTACCTACAAATGGTTTTGCGACCTGAGCCATTTATTAAAACTGGGCGATACTTTGTGTATGCCACCTGTCAATATTCATTTACAGGGTAATACAGTGAGCGGTCCTTTTATGTCGGCGCTTTCCATTGCCATGATCGGCGCCCTGGTGGTAGCATTCCCCTACCTGTTCTGGGAACTGTGGCGCTTTATAAAGCCGGCGCTGTCTCCCAGGGAAGTAAAGTATAGCCGTGGCAGCATTTTCTGGGTATCGCTCTGCTTTTTTGTAGGTGGTGCTTTCGGGTATTTTATACTGGCACCTTTTACATTCAACTTTTTGGCAAACTTTACACTGGGAACTACCGGTGCATATGAATACAAGCCTACGCTCAGCGATTATATTGATAGTTTAAATAACCTGATACTCGGCTGCGGTATTGCCTTCGAATTGCCCATACTGGCAGTGGTGCTGGGAAAAATCGGCCTTATCAGTGCCCGGTTCCTCCGTAATATGCGCAAGTATGCTTTTGTTATCATCTTATTCCTGGCCGCTATTATCACCCCTTCCCCCGACTGGACCAGCCAGATCATTGTAGCACTCCCGCTTTTATTATTATACGAGATCGGTGTTATACTCGTTGCCCGCATTGATAAGAAGAGAGAGAAAGAGGAGAAGGAATGGAGTTAGTAAGGTAGAAGCTGTAACTTTGCGGAGTATTTATGAGCTATGAGCTATGAGCTATGAGCTATGAGCTATGAGCTATGAGCTATGAACCTTGAACTTTTAAACTTATCCATATGTATGTTTTCGATTCCTCCAAACCAATAGCTATCGGCTGCGACCATGCCGGCTTTGATTGCAAAGAAGATCTGATCTCTTTTTTAGAAGGAGAAAAAATGCCTTTTAAAGATTTTGGTACCTACAGCAAAGACTCCGTTGATTATCCTGATTTTGCGCACCCCGTTGCAAGCGCAGTGGAAAATGGCGAGGCAAGTTTCGGCATTTTATTATGTGGCAGTGCCAATGGTGTAGCCATTACCGCCAACAAACACCAGGGCATCCGTGCGGCTATATGCTGGGGCGAAGAACTGGCCGAACTGGCCCGCAAGCACAACGATGCCAATATCATTTGTATTCCCGCCCGCTTTGTAAGGGATGGGGATGCTGAAAAAATGCTTGACATCTTTATGCACACAGAATTTGAAGGCGGCAGGCATGCGAACAGGGTGAAGAAGATCGCTTGCTAAATCTACCTTTTATCTTAAAACGCAAGTTTGACTACAAAGGACTATTTCAATGATATGCTACTCGCCTTTCCTGAAATGAAGATGCGCTATGATGAAGAGGAAATGGAGCATTATAATATGGAGAGGTTTGCAGATTTTACGATCGAAAAAATAAATTTATCTGACTGGGAAGCCCTGGAAAAGATTTTCAGCTTCCAGGAAGAACGTATCAAATTTATTGATTCACGAATAGAAAATGCGCTCAATGTTTCATATTGCGAAGCATTGATATGTAGCATGAAGCCCGATACAAGCCGAATTGTCTTAAAATATATAGGCCCTTTATTCTTGAAATTTTACAAGGATTACGATAAATATTACAAGAACATTTACAAGGAATATCGAAAAAGTAAAAGAAAGTAAAAAGCAGACTTTTTTTGATTCGTCAAGCCAACCGTTTATATAAAACATATTCTTAGCCCCGATTCTTTCCCTATTTTGCTTACTAAGACAAATATTACATAATGAAAAAATTCTCTATTCTTCCCTTACTCTTCCTGGGCGTTGGTGCTTTTGCACAGGTAGATGATGCTGCTAAATATGCAGGCGTTATCCGCACATCGGAACTGCAAAAACATTTGAACATTATTGCCAGCGATGATATGGAAGGCCGTGAAACCGGCACCCGTGGCCAGCGCAAAGCGGCCGAGTACATCGAAAACTTTTTTAAATCTATCGGGCTTGCTGCTCCTGCTCCTTTGAAAGGCTACCAGCAGCTATACCCGCTTTACCAGGATAGTATGGTAAGTGGTAGCTTAAAAGTTGGCGGCAAAGAAGCTGTGTATGGCACAGATTATATCAGCCCGGTTAACAATAACGAAACCGGCAAAGCCAGCGGTAAATCACTGGTATTTGTAGGGTATGGTATTGAAGATGCTAACTACAACGATTATGAGGGATTGAATGTGAAAGGAAAAGTGGTTGTTTTCTTTTTGGGCGAACCTAAAAAAGACGGCAAATATTTTATCGATACAAAAAATGCCCGTGGCTCTGCCTGGACATTCCCTGGTCTCACTAAAAAATTAGAACTGGCCGCACAAAAAGGTGCTGTAGGCGCTATGGTGATCAATGCCGGTGCTGAGACCTTTACAGCCCGTGCAGCAGAAGCAGGTAAAAAAACAAATGTTTATTATCCAAGGCCTGGCAGCAACGCTAAAAAGATCAACTACGTACAGCTGAGCCACGCTTATGCCAAAACCATTTTGGGTGAGCAGATCGGTGCTGCTATTACCAAGGCAAAAAGCAACAGCCTGTTTGAAACAAAAGATCATTTTGAGCAAAAAGCAAAAACAAAATTCGATTATAAAAAATACCGCACCACCATCAACGCAAGCAATGTGCTGGGCGTAATTGAAGGAACGGATAAAAAAGATGAATTTGTTTTCATCACTGCACACTACGATCATATTGGTATCAGTGCCAACGGCCAGATCAACAATGGTGCAGATGACGATGGAAGCGGTACCGTATCTGTAATGCAGATCGGTGAAGCATTTGCCAAAGCAAAAGCAGAAGGCAAAGGCCCACGCCGTACCGTAGTCATCATGACCGTGAGCGGTGAAGAAAAAGGATTATGGGGTAGCGAATACTATAGCGATCATCCTGTTTATCCTTTGGACAAAACAACGGTTGACCTGAACATCGACATGATCGGTCGTATTGATACAGAAAGAATGAAAGACGATTCACTGAACTATGTATATGTAGTGGGTCATGACAAGTTGAGCAGCGACCTTCCGATCATCAACGAAGGCATGAACAACAAATACACCGGCCTTGTACTGGATTATAAATTTGATGATCCAAAAGATCCGAACCGTATTTATTTCCGCAGCGACCACTACAACTTTGCACGCAAGGGTGTACCTGTATTGTTTTTCTACGATGGTATGCTGAAATCGGATTACCACAAACCAGGCGATGATGTAGAAAAGATATACTGGGCACTGATGGAAAAAAGGGCCAGGATGATCTTCCACACAGCATGGGAAATGGCGAACAGGAATGATATGCTGAAAAGAGATATTCCGCTTAGCAACGAAACAAGATAATTTTTAAGCCCCGGTTAACCGGGGCTTTTTATTTCCGTAAACGGTATGGTATACTTTGCTTTTGTAATTATCTTGTAGTATAAAATTCTTATCAAGATGAACAAAACTGCTTTTATTATGGGTAGTGCCCTTTGTTTACTGGGCCTTTCCTCTTCTGGCCAGGATGCCGGCGGCTATAAAAAACCACCCAAAGCCATGGAAGATATCCTGATGGCCAAACCTACTCCCGCTGTAAGCATCGATGACAAAGGCGAGTGGATGTTATTCTCCGAATACAACCCCTATCCATCTGTGGAAGAGTTGGCAAGGCCTGAGCTTCGCATTGCAGGGCTTCGCATCAATCCAAATAATTTTGCGCCGAGCAGGCAGACCTTCATCAACAGGATATATTTAAAGAACCTTTCTTCGGATAAAGAA
>CAYOLS010000213.1:0-5574 GCA_964404845.1 uncultured Ferruginibacter sp.
CCGCCGGCAACATGATACAAGGCAAACAATATTGCAATTATGATCTGTGCAGTCCATGGACCTGCAGCTTTATCCAGTGTTGTAAATGCATAGGTCCTGAAAGCCACTTCTTCCATAAACGATAGCAGCAACAAAGACATGGCCCATCCAAGGAAAGGAAGCAATGTTGTAGCAGTAATTCTTTCCAGTTGCAGATCGTTAAAATAAATAATGATAAACATCATTGCTGCACAGAGGATAGTGCCGGCTACCAGTCCAACCAGGAAATTTTTAATGGTAAAAGAGCGCCATTGCAACCCTATGGCAGCCCAACTGGTCTTAGCTATTTTTACAAATAGCCCAACTACTACAAAAGCTACCAGTGTACCCGTTATTCCATAAGCATATCTTTCATATTGCGGCGGAAGCATGCTTTTTAAAGGGGAAACAACTACCAGCAGCGCCGTGAACAATACACAGCAGGCAATTGCTTTTAGTACCGCAGCTATTCTTCGGTTCATGGCTTATTTTAAAGTGAATATCGTAAAATTATTTGCACAAAAATTGTTTACCCGTTTTTGTTTAAGTTTGACAGATATGATCCCCGACAATAAGATAGCTGAATTGCTCGCTAAAATTGATGCGCTTAATAACAGCGTTGAAAAATGCCATGAAGAGATCGGGCAGCTGAAGCAGGAGGTCGCCGATCTTAAAAAGAGAAGGATCATTTCGCCAGCTCCGCCACCAAAAAGCAATTCTTTCACGCTGGAAAATTTTGTAGGCTTAAAGCTCATCCATTTTGTAGGCATCATTGTGCTCATCATCGGCCTTACCATCGGTGTTAAATATGCGATCGACATTAACCTGATATCGCCTGCACTGCGTATCATTCTTGCCTATGCTGCAGGCCTTGCCTTATTTTTTCTTTCTTTAAAACTAAAGGAAAAATATGAGCTCTTCAGCGCCATACTTTTTAGCGGCGCTATGGCATCAGCTTATTTTACTACTTATTCAGCACTTGCTTATTACAGCATGATACCAAGACCGGTTGCTTTTTCGATCATGCTTTTGCTCACCATATTTACGGTTTATCAATCATTAAAATACAACAGGGCAGAGATCGCCATGCTTGGACTGGTTGGCGCTTACGGCATCCCGTTTTTTGTGAGGGGAAATTCTGATAACATTACAGGCTTGTTTTCCTACATTCTTTTGATCAACCTGGGCATGCTTTTTCTTTCTTTTAAGAAGTACTGGCTTTCGTTAAACTACCTCGGATTTTTTACAACCTGGATCATTTATTTCAGCTGCCTCTATCTTGACCCGGAAGGCAGGTATTACAATGCAGAATTATTTTTTGCGGTCGCTTTTTATATCCTGTTCACTTTAAGTACACTCGGGTTTAAATTATACCGCAGGTATGAAATCCAATATTCAGACAGCATTATCCTTATTTTAAATGCAGCTTTGTTTTATTTAGCCCTGAGCATTTTATTTTCCGGCGACAGTTTTGAATTAAGCGCAACAGCAGCATTGATATTTGCCGCCGTATATTTTATCGCTGCAGCAGCAGTAAAGAAATTAATAGCGAGGCAGCAGCTTTTGACCAATGCTTTGTTGGCTGTTGGCATTACTGCGCTCATCCTTTATTTTCCTTTGAAGTTTGATGGCTTTACCATTACGATCATCTGGGTAGTTATGGCCATCGCAGTGTTTGTAGCAGGAATGTATTACAGGATCAAGCTTTTCCGCTTAGCCGCTATTGCACTGTTTGCATTCACATTATTAAAGCTCTTGTTTTTCGACAGCAGTCAATTCAGTTCACCGCAAAAAGTGATCGCCTATATTTTTACCGGAACGGTGTTGCTCGTAGTTTCTTTTTTGTACCAGCGATTTAAAGACAGGATTTTTGAACGCTGATTTTGGTGATGACCAGCTTTGGCAAAGTTTAAAACCTTGGCAAAGCTTTTTTCGTGTAATTCGTGTAATAACCTATTCCCTGCCCTCATCCAGCCTCGCTTCTTCCAGGTCAAGCTCATATTCTTTTTCCCTGATCATTTCCAGCGAATAAAGGTCTTCCCTGTTCAGGCGCTGCAATGCCTGGCGCTTTACATGCACCAGCTCCCGCAACATTCTCCTGTAACCAGGCAAAAAATCGGGGCCAGAGCTATCTCCATCTACCAAACGGCGGTAAGTATGCTGTGCCATACGATCGTATCTTTCTTTTACTCTCTGGTACGCTTCTATTTCTTTTATTTCGTCGGCATAATTTAAGTTGAGGTAATCCACTACTGCATCTGCCATTTGCAAACGAATAGCAAGGTCAAGCTCCTCTTCTGCCTCGCTGGTATTTTCTTCCACTTTTAATGTACGGATAAGCCATGGCAGGCTAAGCCCCTGGAACACCAGCGTGATGAGTATGACCACGAATGTGATGAAGAGCAAAAGACTGCGATGCGGGAAAGCCGCTCCATTTAGTGTAAGCGGAATAGATAAAGCGGAAGCCAGTGATACCACACCTCTCATACCACTCCATGCTACCAGGAAAACCGTTCTGCCCGATGGCCTTGGTTCTTTGTTACGGATAGAAGGAAACAATATCCTCGGGATATATGCTCCCGGGTAAACCCAAATGATACGAATGAGAATGGTAACAACGCTGATGATGACAGCATATAAAATAGCAGAAGCCATGGTGCCGGTTTCAAGTCCTTGTACAATAGTAGGAAGTTGTAAACCGATCAAAATAAACACAAGGCCATTCAGCAAATAAGTAAGCGTGCCCCATACCGCATAGGTTTGCATGCGGGTATTGTAGGCAAATATTTTGTGAGAGCGAAAGGTCAAAAACAAACCACCGCTTACCACGGCCATTACGCCTGATAAATGAAACTGCTCCGCTACCAGGTACATGATATAGGGAGAGATCAATGTGATTGCGGTATCTGTATTGGCATCCGTAGGTAATAATTTATGTACCCAGTAAATGATAAATGCCAATGCAATACCAACCGCAATACCAAGACCGGCTACTATAAAAAAACTGCCGGTGGCCTGCCCGATGCTGAAGCTGCCGGTTAAAATGGCTGCAAGAGCAAAACGGAAAACGATGAGCGAGGATGCGTCGTTGATAAGGCTCTCTCCTTCAAGTATCGTTACAATTCTTTTCGGAATGCGCAGGTCCTGCAACACAGATGTAGCAGCTACTGCATCCGGCGGAGAAATAATTCCACCTAATAAAAAGCCGTAGGCCAAAGGAAAATCAGGAATGATAGCATTGGACAAAAACGCAATGGCAACTGAAGTAAATATTACCAACCCGAAAGACAGCAGGCTGATGGGGCGGCGGTTCTCCCAGAAATCTTTCCAGGAAGTGTTCCATGCAGCTGCGTATAACAGGGGCGGTAAAAAAATAAGGAAAACAATCTCGGGGTCCAGCTCCACCTGCGGCATAGAAGGAACAAAGCCAATTGCCAATCCCGCCAGCACCAACAAGATAGGGTAGGATATTTTTATTTTTTTGCTAAGCATATAGAGCATGCTCACTGCAAATAAGAGAGAGAGTATTAGAAGTATATTTTCGTGGAACATGGGAATTTGTTTAACTAAAAGAACAAGGAGAAAGGAGACAAAAGAGTTTATATGCTATCCTCTTTTGTCTCCTTTCTCTTCCTATCTCTTTGCTTTATCAATAATTTAATAATGCGGTTACACTCTCGCCCAACCTGCTGTAGGCCATAAAGTTTTTCTCCAGCTCTATGCTGAAAGGAATAGGTGTATCAAGGCTGGCGCATCTTTTTACCGGCGCATCCAGTTTGTCAAAACAATGTTCTGCGATCCATGCTGCTATTTCGCCTCCGATGCCGCCTGTTAAGCTGTCTTCATGCAGCACCAATACTTTTCCTGTTCTTTCCACGCTTGCCCTGATGGCATTGTAATCCAGTGGCAGCAAGGTTCTCAGGTCAAGTATATCTATGCTGATATTTTTATTATTGGCTGCATATTCCATAGCCCAGTGTACGCCGGAACCGTAGGTAATAATGCTGATATCTTCGCCTTCCTGCACCAGTTTTGCCTTGCCGATCTCTATTTCATAGTATCCTGATGGAACATTACCGCTGATGCTGCGGTACAATGCTTTGTGCTCAAAGAACATGACAGGGTTTGGATCATTGATGGCCGCTATCAGCAAACCTTTTGCATCTTCCGGCGAAGAAGGGTATACCACTTTTAAACCTGGTGTATGCACAAACCATGCTTCGTTGCTCTGGCTATGGAAAGGGCCTGCACCCACGCCACCACCGGTTGGCATGCGGATCACTACATCTGCATTTTGTCCCCAGCGGTAATGAATTTTTGCAAGGTTATTAATGATCTGGTTAAAGCCCACGGTCACAAAGTCAGCAAACTGCATTTCCATCATGGATTTATAGCCTGCGAGGCTGAGACCGAGCGCTGTGCCTACAATAGCGCTTTCGCAGAGCGGTGTATTGCGCACTCTTTCTTTACCAAACTCTTCTACAAAACCTTCGGTCACCTTAAAGGCGCCGCCGTATTCTGCAATATCCTGGCCCATCAGCACGAGGTTGGGATGCTGCTGCATGGATTGTTTTAATCCGTCAGAGATTGCTTGTATAAACTTTACAGCCCTTGCTTCCCCTGAAGGAGAAATCGCAGCATTATTAGAGTTCAATAAATATTTGTATTCAAATGGTACATATACATCTGCAATTTCTTCTTTTGTATCAGGCGTGATCTTACCTGCCTCAAAAGCGATCTTTAACTCTGCTTCAATATGCTCTTTTATTTCTGAGCGGATGGAATCAATTTCCTGTTGGGAAAAAATATTTTTATCCAGCAGCCAGGTCTCATAATTTTTTACAGGATCTTTTTTGCCCCATTCTTCAAACAGTTCCGGCGGTACATATTTTACACCACTGGCTTCTTCGTGGCCACGCATACGAAAGGTCATGCATTCTACCAGGTAAGGTTTTTGATTTTTGATGCAATATTCTTTTACACCTTTGATAGTATCATACACCGATAAAATATTATTGCCATCTATCTGTATACCTTCCATGCCATAACCTGCGGCTTTATCTACAAGACTTTTACAGCGGTATTGTTCATTCACCGGCGTGCTTAAACCATAGCCATTATTTTCAATGATGAAGATCACAGGCAGGTCCCATACAGCAGCTGTATTCAGCGCTTCATGAAAATCTCCTTCGCTGGTACCACCATCGCCGCTGAATGCTACGGATACTTTATTTTCTTTCTTTAATTTATGTGCCAATGCGATCCCGTCTGCAATGGCGAGTTGTGGACCAAGGTGACTGATCATGCCACATACATGGTGTCCGGCACTGCCAAAGTGAAAGCTTCTTTCACGGCCCTTGCTATAGCCTTCCTTGTTACCCTGCCACTGCATGAATAATTTATGAAGCGGCATATTGCGCCCGGTGAACACACCAAGGTTGCGGTGCAGGGGCATGATCCACTCATCACTATCCAAAGCAGCAGTAACGCCCACGGCTATGGCTTCCTGGCCTATGCCACTGAACCATTTGCTTATTTTTCCCTGCCTTAGTAATA
>CAYOLS010000214.1:0-5566 GCA_964404845.1 uncultured Ferruginibacter sp.
AATGATCTCGCTTTTCCGGCCACTTGTATCTGTGTGCACTACGATGCCTTTAAAGAAGACAGTTTGTCCCGGGCGGTAAATGGAGCGATCGGTAAAAAGGAAGGTTCTTCGTTGTGTTTTTTTATCGTAACTGTTGTAGCTATAGCTGTAATAATTGTCGTTGGTAAACAATTCGTCTTTGCCATAGATCACCTGGAAAAAATTATTGTAGCGGTTATTGGGGATAGAGATCTTTGCAAAACCGTTTTTGTCGGTAACAAAACTTTCTTTTTTTACCGGAGTGAACCTCCTGCTTGCATAATCGTATTTGTCTTCCCAAACCTGCACAGTAGCTTTTGCCAAAGGTTCGCCGCTGTTGCGGTGTAGCACATATATTTCTTTATTATTGTTGTAGATATAGCTGATATCGCTTACATAGGTCGTTTGCCTTGCGATGATATTTTCTGACAGGCTGAAAGAAGGATTGAGACTCGCCAATATTTGATAAGTACCAGCAGGAAGGCCATCTATTTTTATTTCGGTAGCATGTTCCTGCATGTCTTTGATATCCGGCAGTGCTACACTCCATTCTTTTTGAGCTTTCATTTTTACAAGCGCACCCCATAATTCATCGGGGCCCTTTATTTCCAGGTCTTTCATTTCTGTACGATCCACACGGATGGCACGCAGGTAAATTGTTTTTGCATTTTTATATTTTACCAATGTGCGAAATGGTTCATTGGGTATATTTACTTTTTCCGTTTGTAAATTGAGGTAGGGTTGATTCAATTGGATCAACAGGTTTTTGCTGTTGACAGCGCCATCTGTTTTAGGGTAGCGTTTGATCACTTCCTCCAGCAATGCTTTGGCTTTTACGATATCAAACTGGTTGTCTTTATGTGTAAACGGATGGTATTGATTACCACGTTTCTGAAGCTCTACAGCATGCAGGTATTTGGCTGTGGCAGCATAAGGATTGGCCGGGTAAGTTTTTTCTATTGATAGTAATGCTTCTTCGTACAGCTTTTCTTTATTGGTAAAAATGCCATGATCGTTCGCAAACTGAAGTCTTACCAGGTCTGCATCCAGCAACGCATCCTTGTTGGCATCGTTCAGGTGGAATTTTAAAATGTTTTGCAGGAGCAGCAATGCATTGTAATACTGGGAGCTGGTATCTGCTGTTGGAAAATTTGCATTGATAAAAGTATTGACCGGCGCAAATATTCTTTCATCATTCATAATAAATTTATATGCCGGGTTGATCACATCATTTTCGGTATCCATGAAAAAATCCAGTGCACGGTGAGCCAAAAAATCATACAATGTAGGTCTTAGCTGGCGGGTGTTCTTTCCTTTTTGAAGAATGGCGTCCAGTCCATCGAGTTTTGTGTTTTTTAACAGTGCTTCGTTTTGCAGGGAAGCTTTGTAAAGTGCTGCGGTAGTTGCTACCAGCTTTTCAATGCTCCAGGTGCTGATATCATTGCCAATCTCTGCAGTTAACGGTGAGCGGTCATAAAATTTCCAGCGGTTATTTTGTTTGTAGCTGTTGAACAATTCTGCCTGCATGCTTTGCAGGATATTTTTTGCGGGTGTTTTTGTTTTGGCGATGAGCGTATCAAGGAAAAATACATTGTTTTCCCTGTTATCTTCTTCCACCATGTTACGGTATTTCATCTGGTACATGGCGGCTTTTATCTGTTGCGGCTGGTTGCCGGAAACATTGGCGGCATCAAAGATCTTTACCACCACGGTAAGGGCATCCTGTGTCAATCCTTTTTTCTCAAAAGCGTCTACTTTCTTCCATTCGGAAGCGTAGTCATTGTTTTGTGCGAGCACGGTAATAGAATTAAAAATTAAAAATGTTAGCAGGGTTAAAAACGAAATGTTTTTCATGAGAACTCATTTAAAATATGATACAATACAAATATACTTCCTCTTTGCGGAGTCGTCTGCCCTAAGATGAAGTATTTGAAGGAATTACACAACGGAAATGAAAAAGGTTCTTTAACGATATTTTAAGCATCCGGGTTGTTACAAAGGAACGTATTTTGACTCTATATAGCTGTAAGCAACACAATAAAACCAACAACCATTCACATGAAAATATTACACAGCCTTTTGGGCGATATCATAGCCAGCATTTTTGGAAAGAAATTAAAGCCTATACCGGTTCCGGTAACAAATTCCGGCAAAAGAAATTATGGTAGGTAACTACGAAAGAAGGTTTTTTTAGTGGCTATACTTTGAAGGGTTGGAGCGTGGGCTCCGCCCTTTTTGTTTTACGAATTGCACTAATTTTACGAATTGCACGAATTCTTTCAGGTTGATGGATTCAACCTCTTTGGCAGAAACTACAATGTTGACGAAATAGTTCGTGTAATAGTTTCTTTAACATTATATTATTTACCTCCTCTTTTACTTTTTAATGCGCTCACTATCATACAGGTAATTGTTCACCTTTAAAATTGAACCAGTATGAAAAAGATCTTTACATTTTTAATTATCCTCTTGACCAGCATTTCTTCCTTTGCCTTTAGTAACAGGCTTACTGTCAGCAGCAGCAATGACAACGACAGGATAAGAGTTGTAGTAGATGGTAAAAATTACCAGGCCAACAGTCGCCAGGGCGGTGATATTGTTATCGACGACCTGAGAGCCGGCTATCACTCCATTAAAGTATATAAAGCCAACAATAACCGCAGCATATTCAACAGCAACAGCATGAAACTGCTGTACAACGGCAATGTATATGTTCGCAATGGCTATCATACCGATATCCTGATCAACCGTTTTGGTAAAGCCCTTGTAGATGAAAGGCAGATACAGCGCTATGACGACGACGATGATGATAACTATAACGGTTACGACTGGAACTGGAACCGCCAACCAATGAATGAACGCAGCTTTGATCAACTAAAGCAAAGTATCCGCAGGGAAAGTTTTGACGATACCAAACTGAGCATTGCCAAAACTGCCATCAGGGACCAGGCGGTGAGTACTGCACAGGTAAGAGAGTTATTGGGTTTGTTCAGCTTTGAACAAAATAAGCTTGACCTGGCAAAATACTGCTACCAGTATACCACCGATTACAATAATTATTATTTAGTAGCCAATAGTTTTGGTTTCAGCAGCAGTAAGAATGAATTGCTGCGATACATAGATCAAAATAAGAGATAACCCGTCTGGCTGTCCCGGTCTGACGAATAAAGAAGGTTCGTTTTTTCAGCCTTAGATAGGAAGCCGTCCTGGTTAACCGGGGCGGCTTTATTTTATGATTCCTTCCGCCGCCAGGAAACATACTTGTCCTATGCATTTTAAAGCTGCGATCATACATTTACATGACCCTGCAAGGGGCATCTCCATAAGCGAAGCCCTTCGCCTTCATAATTCTATCACCCAGCCCTGCAAGGGCGTAATCCATCAGCTATGGGACAATCTTTTGTAAAAAACTATGTGCACCTGGTATTCAGCACCAAACACAGGCAGCCATTTATTGCAGCACCAATTGAAGAAGAATTGTATAGGTATCTTGGAGGAATATGCAACAGGCTGGAATGCCCTGTATTAAGAGTAGGAGGTTATAAAGATCATGTTCATATTCTATGCATGCTCTCCAAAAAAATCCCGTTAATGAAATTATTGGAGGAAATAAAATCGCATTCTTCCAAATGGATCAAAACAAAGGGTAAACCTTACGAACAATTTTACTGGCAAAATGGATATGGTGCATTTTCAGTAAATCCTGCGGAAGTACAAAAAGTAATTGACTATATCTCCAACCAGCATACGCATCATGCTGTAAAAACATTCCAGGATGAATACAGGGCTTTTTTAAGTAAGTATAAAGTGGACTATGATGAGCGTTATGTTTGGGATTAGGTGATGGCGCCCTTTCAGGGCTTAACAGCCGGCTACGGCCCTGGCATAGGGCTACGCCCTATGTTAGAAATGCTGCTCTTCCAGAGCTGTGTTTACGTTCATGAACAATAAAAAACTGCCCCGATGACCGGGGCAGCTTCAATATTCTTTTTTCGTCTGACCGTCCCGGTCTGACGAATCATATTACTTTTTCATCACTTCAGCAATCGTTTTCCCTATATCCGCAGGACTTGCTACCACATGAATGCCACATTCGCCCATAATTTTCATTTTAGCTTCTGCAGTATCATCAGCACCGCCAACGATGGCACCTGCGTGGCCCATACGACGTCCGGGAGGCGCTGTCTGGCCGGCAATGAAACCAACCACTGGCTTTTTATTGCCGGTTGATTTGATATAATGTGCTGCTTCTGCTTCCATGCCACCACCAATTTCACCGATCATTACGATCGCATCTGTTTCATCATCATTCATAAACAATTCAACTGCTTGTTTGGTAGTTGTGCCGATGATCGGATCACCGCCAATACCGATAGCAGTAGAAATGCCCAATCCTGCCTTAGCTACCTGGTCTGCCGCTTCGTAAGTGAGCGTACCCGATTTTGAAACGATACCGATACGGCCTTTTTTAAAGATAAAGCCAGGCATGATACCCACTTTACATTCTTCGGCAGTAATAACACCCGGGCAGTTCGGCCCTATCAGCCTTGTATTGCTTCCCTGTAAATAATTTTTTACTTTAACCATATCCGCAACAGGAATACCTTCCGTAATGCAGATCACCAGTTCAATACCAGCTTCCGTAGCTTCCATAATAGCATCCGCAGCAAAGGCCGGCGGCACAAAAATGATACTTACATTGGCACCCGCAGCTTTAACCGCATCGGCAACGGTATTGAACACCGGTTTGTCCAGGTGGGTAGTTCCACCCTTACCCGGGGTAACGCCGCCTACCACATTGGTTCCGTATTCTATCATTTGAGTAGCATGGAAAGTACCTTCGGTACCTGTAAAGCCCTGCACTATCACTTTCGAATTCTTATTTACTAATACTGACATAAGCTGATTATATGGTGAAAAATGTGGCGCAAAGATAGGGTAGAAGAACCTTACCGCAAAGGCGGTAAGACGCAAATTTGCCATAAAGGCAGAAAGGCCCGGGGAACCACAGCGAAACCGGTTCAAATAATGATCATCAGCATTCTGACCAGGCTTTCATTTGGTCGCCGGCAGCGGATATTTCATGGCAACATCGTTGTGTCACTCCCTTCAGCGGCATACCAATCCGCAGCTTTGATTGTAGCGGAGGATATCACCTTTACGGGGTTCGTCTACACGTTTTAATTATTGGCCACAATCAGGGCGCTCCTGCGGAGCTTATAAAATGAGATGTCGGCGGGGGTAAAAAATGCAGGAAGAATTGCTATTATAAAATCTGTGGCAATAGGCATCTGCGCAAATCATGACAATCAGCGGCATCAGCGTTCCAAACCAGCGTCTTTGGGCCTTAGCGGTTAAATCTCAATATCTCCAGGTAATTTTTTTCGAAAGTGTCCCTTCCAAAAGTAGCAATAGCATCTTTTTTTGCCTGCTCACCCAGGTGGCGGCGCAGCGGGGGATCATTCAATAATTGTTCTATTTTTTGTAATCCTTCGGCAACGATCTCTTTTTCATCAGTGGCACAGATCAACAGCCCGTTCTTTTCATG
>CAYOLS010000215.1:0-5490 GCA_964404845.1 uncultured Ferruginibacter sp.
CAGCAGGAAGAGCGAAACCGCATCAGCGCTGACATGCATGATGACCTGGGCGCAGGCATGACATCTATACGACTGTACAGCGAACTTGCAAAAAGCAAAGTTGGAGATAATGTAATACCGGAGATCGATAAAATATCTTCCTCGGCCGATGAGCTGCTGAATAAGATGAATGCCATTATCTGGAGCATGAGCAGCCAGAACGATAGCCTGGGCAATATGGTAGGCTATATCCGCAGCTATGCTACCGATTACCTGGAAAGCACGGGTATTGAACACAATATCGTTATACCCGAGAGCCTGCCGGCCATTGAAGTAAATGGTACCATTCGCCGAAATGTATTTTTGGTGATCAAGGAAGCACTGCAGAATATTATCAAACATTCCGGCGCTAAAAAAGTTGACATTATTATGCGGAAGGAAGCAGAGGGATTATCGCTTACCATAAAAGATGATGGCAAGGGAATTGACTTCGATAATATACGCCCTTACCGCAACGGGCTCAGCAACATGAAAAAAAGAATGGAAGATGTGGGCATTGATTTTAAAATAGAAAATAACAATGGCACACTGATAACGCTTTACCGCAAAACCAAGTGATCATTTTTTCTTTATGACTGCGACAAACAGCCATAGCCATCCTGCAATAAATAACAAACCTCCAAATGGTGTAACAGCGCCGATCCATTTATAACCTGGCTGTACCATGCCTTGCACTGCCGTCAGCAAATACAGCGATCCGCTGAACAAAATAATACCGCCGATAAATAACCAGCCCGCCTTTTTTACAGAAGGAAAATCTTTATACAGCATTGCCACAGCAAGCAACGCAAATACATGATAGAACTGGTAACGTACACCTGTTTCAAAAATGGCCACGGCATCTTTGCTGAACAGGTCTTTTAATCCATGTGCTGCAAAAGCTCCTAATCCTACTGATAAAGCGCCGAGAATAAATGCTGTTTTTAAAAAACCTTTATGCATAGTTGTTTTATTACACGAATTGAAGAAAAGCCGCTACCCGGCTTATCGTTCTGCGTTCATCACTCATCACTTATATCTCATCTCTCCAATCTCATCGTTCATATCTCTTATTTCAACCCCTCCGCATTCCACACCATTTTCGCCTGTCGATAAAATGAATTTCTTTCCTGCAATTTTTTTTCGATAAAAAAAAGCATTTCAGCTTCATTCATATTTTTCAGCAACGGGCGGGCTTCGGGCTCTTTGAGAATATTATTGAGCAAGAATTTGGGAGAGGCCTCAAGGAAGACCGTTACCCCTGTTTCATTCATAAAATGCATATTGTCGTAAAAGCAGGGAGCGCCACCACCGCAGGATATCAGGATATTGCTTTCATCAATAAGAGAACGCAAAGCCAGCGCTTCTTTTTCCCTGAACCAGTCTTCGCCGTGCTTTTCAAATATCTGCGGCACGGAAAGCTGTTCCTGTTGTTCAATAAACCCGTCAAGATCAATGAATTTTCTTTGAAGCTGTGCAGAAAGCAAACGGCCCCAATGCGTTTTGCCCGAACCCATGAAGCCGATCAAAAAAATGGGCTGGTCTTTTAATTCACCCAATGAAGGAATATTCATGCCTGCAAAGAAAATGAATTATAAATAAATGGGAGGTGTTTTTAGGAAGTCTATGGTCCATGGCTGATAGTCCATAGAGCAGTAAATGAATTTGTAAAAATAAGCTAAAGCAATACCAGCATATACTTTAAATATGTAGGCTCGTCTATGACCCATAGACTATGAACGATGGACTTTCCACTAATTCTTCTTCCGGAAATCCCCCCGTTTCCATGCCTTAATAAATTCGTTCCAGGCAAAGGGGTTAAAGATATTCTGCGGTGCTACCTGCCCTGAATAGTAGAGCTTACGGGCGCTTTGCTGCATGTACATATTGCTGGCTTCCCTCCCGTCTGCAGGCATGGAGGCCATCAGTGCACGGCGGGTAGCGTAGCTGTTATTGTTGCGGGCAATGGTAATATCATCATCGGGGACCTGCGTATTTACAAAATCCCTTTCAAACTGTGCACGGGTAGGCCTTGGTTTTATGATGGTGGCTGGCAGGTAAACCGTATCGGCTACCATTAATTGTATAATGCTGTGCTGGTTGCCTTCGAGGTTGGCGGGAATATCTACCAGGACGGTTTTATAACCAACGCTGGTAAACTCTACTTTATCGCCTTTGAGTGCCACGATGCTGAACACACCCCTGTCGTTGGAAATGGTACCACGGTTTTGTCCTTTGATCACAATACTTACCGCAGGCAGTCCCTGGAGGCTGTCGGCCGTCATCACCACACCATACAATTGTACTACGGAGTCTTTAAAAGTTTCAAACTGTGCTTTGGCAGCAGCAGGCAGAACAAATAAAAAAATAAGGAGGTATAGTAGATTTTTTTTCATGCCGCACACCCTGGGGTGCATTACCTGGTTTTGGTGTTGCGTGCTGACCATTGCACCTGGTATCCCGATCTTACCGGGATACTGCAATTCAATAGTTGAGTATTGGTTTGCAGTACAAGGGAGTGACACAACGATGTTGAACAAAGATAAAATGCCGGCTCCAAAAGTAACCAACATTCCGTAAATGATAAACAAAGTAAACCCATCATTGGTTAATTTTGCCGGCAGAATCGCTTTTTAACAAATAATTGAACGGATGACCAAAGAAGAAATACTGAAGGCGCTAAGCAACGTGGAAGAACCGGACCTTGGCAAAGACCTTGTGACGCTCAACATGGTAAAAGACATTGTGATTAATGATAATAAAGTATCATTTACCATTGTGCTCACCACTCCTGCCTGCCCCATGAAGGATATGATGAAGATGGCGAGCGAGAATGCCATTAAGCTGCTGGTAAATAAAGATGCTGATATTACCGTGAATTTTACCAGTAATACCACCAGCAAAAGAGTGGAAGGCAGCCAGACACTGGCGGGCGTGAAAAATATCATTGCGGTAGTGAGCGGAAAAGGCGGTGTGGGTAAAAGTACCGTGAGTGCCAACCTTGCACTTGCGCTGGCAGAAGGCGGTGCTAAAGTAGGACTGATGGATGCGGATATTTACGGCCCGAGCCAGCACATTATGTTTGGCATCAGGGGCGAAAGGCCGATGATGACGGATGATGGTACGGGCAAAGGAAAAATTGTTCCGATTGAAAAATATGGCATCAAAGTAATGAGCATCGGTTTGCTGATTGATGAGAAGCAGGCGGTGGTGTGGCGTGGGCCGATGGTGAGCAGTGCTATTCGCCAGTTTGTGAGCGATGTGGACTGGGGTGAACTGGATTATTTAATTATTGATATGCCGCCGGGCACGGGTGATATTCACCTTACGATCGTACAGAATGTGCCGGTAACAGGTGTGATAGTGGTGACGACTCCACAACTGGTGGCATTGGCCGATGCTAAAAAAGGCGTGGCTATGTTTGGGCAGGCTTCGCTGAAAGTGCCGGTAATTGGCCTGGTAGAGAACATGAGCTATTTTACACCTGCTGAATTGCCGGAAAATAAATACTATATTTTCGGGAAAGATGGTGGCAAGCACCTTGCGGATGAATTTGATATTGCTTTGCTGGGGCAGATACCGATCGTACAAAGCATTCGGGAGGGCGGCGACCAAGGTGTACCGGTAATGATCAGCGATGATACCGTTAGCCGTGCTGCTTTTGAAGAATTTGCGGGCAATGCGGTGAGGAGTATTGCAATGAGGAATGCCAATTTACCGGCAACGAAAATACAGGAGATCTTAGAGTAATATATTTACCGCTAAGACACGGAGACGCTAAGAGAATTTTTCCTTAGCGTTTTTTTATGGTTTGATGTTTGATTACTAATAAATGATTGGCTTTTCGCCTTAGCGTCTTAGCCGTGAATAAAAACTTTAATTTAGTGTATGATAAAAACGATCATTGCAGGATTGAGCATTTCATTGATAATGCAAGCCTGCTCTTCCAATAAAAAAATGAATAGCACTTATACAAAAGAAAGTTTTGATACAGAGGCGCATCGTGGCGGCCGTGGCCTGATGCCGGAAAATACAGTAGCTTCTATGAAGAATGGCCTTGCCTTTGGTGTTAAGACCCTGGAAATGGATGTGGTGATCACAAAAGATAAAAAAGTGATCCTTTCGCATGAGCCATTTTTTAACAGTGAGATCACCACAAAACCGGGTGGTAGCTTTGTAAAACCTGAAGAAGAAAAGGAGCTCAACATTTACAAAATGGATTATGAGGAAGTGTTGAAATATGATGTGGGGCTGAAGCTGCATCCACGTTTTCCTAAACAGGAAAAGATAGCAGCTACCAAACCATTGCTGTCAGATGTGTTTGATGCGGTGAAAACTTACATGAAAGAAGCCAAAAGACCTTATCCTTTTTTCAATATTGAGACCAAGAGTCAGCCTGCATCTGACAATATTTATCACCCCGAACCCAAAGAATTTGTGGACCTGCTGATGGCGGTGATAAAGGAACACGGCATGGAAAAGCAGGTGATCATACAATCTTTTGATTTCCGTACATTGCAATACCTGCACAAACAATACCCGCATATAAAAACTGCCATGCTGGTGGAAGCAGATGACAACAGGAGTTTCCGGAAACAGTTGGCTGACTTAGGCTTCACACCTACCATTCATAGTCCTGCCTATGAACTGGTGACAGATAACCTGATCAAAGAGTGTCATGAAAAAAATATACAGATCATTCCGTGGACAGTAAATGATAAAGCTACTTTTGATAAGCTGAAGAATATGGGAGTGGATGGAATTATTACAGATTACCCGGATCTGAACGAAATAAGGTTTTAACTGCAAAGGCGCTACCTCTGCGCTCTTTGCGCTGTTCTTCTTTTGCGCTTCTCTGCGGTTAAAAAAATTTAATTCACAGCAGGGCACCCCAATTTCCCTCTCCCTCCTTTTTTCCCGCTTCCCATTCTATATACTACGCCCACGTTTTGACTAAAGAAATGATCTTTTTTATCCGGGTTAACAGACAGGCTGTACCCATCGATATAATCCGAACCGCCAAACCTGAAATTAGCTTCTGTGCCAATGGCCCATGTGCTATTTAAATTAAACCTGAAACCCAGGCCCACGGGCAGGTTCAGCACTGTTCGCCGCTTGCGTTCCGCATTATCCTCTGCTAACAATGCCTGGATCTCCCCGGCCCTTACTTCGCCGAAATAAGCTGAATTAAAATTGCTGAAATCTTTTTTGGTATTGATGAATGCAGCCGATATACCAGCAAAAACATACGGCTCAATTGTTGGCCAGTATTCCCTGTTACCAAGGATATTATATTGCAAGTGCACACCCAGCTCTTTCACAGAAGTTTTGAATGCAAATGCACGATGCTGGCTGTACTCAGGTTCAATATATTTTGCTTCATCGCCTTTTAAAGAAGCAAGATTAAAAATACCTCTTACAGAAAAAGTATTACTCAAAGGTTTTCCGAAACTGATACCGATGCCGGGCCTT
>CAYOLS010000216.1:0-5472 GCA_964404845.1 uncultured Ferruginibacter sp.
CTCGCTATGGAGAAGTCGCTGGAAGTGATCAATAGCAACGAATATCAATTGTTCACCAGTGTAAAAGATATGTGGAGCAAGGCAGGCCGTAACCAGAAGGAACACATGTTTGAAGTGCAGTCGCTCGCTGGCACTACGTTCATCAACAACCTGCACAATTATTTTTCTGCGCTCAGCACATTTGGCCGTGGCGCCACATGGTTTACCAATAACCACTACATGGATTATGAAGAAACGGACAAACGTGTGCTGGATGGCGTGGCCCATAACTATGCTACCAATACCGGTACAAGGTATTATTATCCTTCCTGGCAGGCAGCACTGTATCAAAATGTTGGTGGATTAACCTATGCTAATAATGGCGGTACCGATAACAGGGCTTATGTGATCAAGTATGCCGATGTGGCTGATCCGACGGTAGCTAACAGCGATGCTTTCTATCCTTTGCTACGCTATGCAGATGTATTGCTGGTATATGCAGAAGCAGTGAACGAATACAACGAAGGACCTAACGCAGAGGCCTATGCGAAGTTAAATTTACTGCGTACTACAAGAAGCGCTACTGTTGCTACACCGGGTATGAACAGGGAACAATTCCGCAGCTTTGTACTTGCAGAAAGAGCAAGGGAATTTGTGCTGGAAGGTGTGCGGAGATTCGACCTGGTGCGCTGGAATATTTACTTGCCTGTGATGAATAAAATTACAGCAGGCCAAAATAATATCACCAAGGTAAGGGCAATGCGCAACATACTGCTGCCTATTCCACTGGCTGAACTAAATTCAAACACAGCAATAACGGACAACAATCCGGGCTGGTAAATTTTACATCAACTACTAAAGCAAAAAATATGAAAAATGTATTGCTTAATGCCATAGCTTCTTTATTGCTGGTTGCGGTTTTCAATTCCTGCAAAAAAGACAATGATTCACCTGCTGCAACGGGAAAGGCTTTGCCACCGGAGATCACCGGGGTAACGGATCTTAACAACCGTTCGGTATTGCTGACATCAACCGACTATGGAAAATGGATCATCATCAAGGGAAAAAATCTTGCCACTACTTTTAAAGTAGACTTTAATACAGTGCTGGCGGCAGATTCATTGTTCTATGCCAATGATACTTCTGTTACGGTAAAAATACCGGCCGTATTACCAGATCCGGAAAATAACCCGATCACTGTTACAACCAAATACGGTTCGGCCACCTATAACTTCAGGATATTGCAACCGGCGCCCGTTATTACATCTTTCTCACCTGTTGCCGGCCCTTCAGGACAGGAAGTAACGATTGTTGGTAATTATTTTGGCGGCGTAACCGAAGTAAGGTTCGATGCTACACCTGCTACCATTGTTTCCAGCACCAAGGAAGAAATTAAAGTGACGGTGCCTGCAGGTGTTACTTACGGCTATATTTATGTTACAACTGCAAGTGGTACTGTTAAATCTGCTAATGTGTACGGCTTCCGTTACCTGATATATGATGATGCGTTAACGGCAACCTGGAGCACTACTTCATGGACGGGCACTACCGTAATAACCAACACCACACCGGTGAGAAGGGGTACTGCATCTGTAAAGCAAAATTACAATGCATGGGGAGGATTCAGGTTCACCAAAGCTTCCACGGCTGTAAATATTGCCGGGTATTCCGGTGTTAAATTCTCTGTATATGCAACGCCTGCTTCGCTCAATAAAAAAATAAAAGTGTACCTCAATGCATCCAGCGGAACCGGTTATACCATTACTATCACCAAAACAGGCGAGTGGGTAGATTACCAGGTGCCTTTAATAAACCTGGGCAATCTTACAACGCTGAGTGCTTTTGTGATCCAGGAGTTCAGTGGTGGTGTGCAGGAAGTGTATTATGATGATATTGGTTTGTATTAATAACATAGAAAAGTTTGCATGCGTTTTTTTTGGATCGTTTTTTTTCTTATAAGTGTCAAAGTAGCCCCTGCTCAAGAGCAGGGGTTTACTAAGAATGTAGTGATCATTACATTCGATGGCTTTCGCTGGCATGAACTGTTTGCCGGTGCAGATTCTGCAAACCTGTTTGGCAATAAATTCAATACGCAGGATTCTGCATGGCGCATTAAAAAGCACTGGGCTGCTGATACTGTACAAAGAAGGGAAAAGCTCATGCCTTTTTTCTGGAACAATTTTGCAAAAAAAGGCCAGGTGTATGGGAACAGGAAATATGGAAACTTTGTGAACGTAAGCAACCGTTACTGGTTCTCTTATCCCGGCTACAATGAAATTTTTACAGGCTATCCCGATACACTTGTAAATTCCAACAGTCACCCGGCCAATCACAATGTAAGCGTACTGGAGTTTTTGAACAGGCTACCCGGGTTTGCGGGCAAAGTGGCATCCTTTACTTCGTGGGATGCATTTTATAAAATATTAAATGAAAAAAGAAGCGGCATCACCATCAATTCCGGCTTTAACAATATGCCCGGTGATTCACTGAGTGATGTACAGCTTGTTTTGAATGATATGCAACACTGGTTGCCAAAAATGTTCGGAGGCGGGCAGCGGCATGATGGTATCACCTATTCCATGGCAAAGGAATTTGTGAAGCTGCATAAGCCAAGGGTATTGCATATAGGGTTTATTGAAACAGATGCAACAGCACATGACGGTAAATACGATTACTATCTCGATGCAGCGCACTACAATGATGCCATGATCGGCGACCTGTGGAATTTTATGCAATCAGATCCTTTTTATAAAGATCAGACTACATTTATTATTACAGAAGATCATGGAAGGGGTTATGGCGATAGCTGGCGGCATCATTATTATTCAGTGCCGCATTCCAATGAAATATTCTTTGCCATTATGGGGCCGGGTACAAAAGCATTGGGAGAAGTAAAAACAAAGGGCCAGTTGTATCAAAACCAGTTTGCACAAACGATCGCTGCATTACTTGGATTGCAATTTGAGAATGGCCATGAGACCGGTAAACCAATTAAAGAAGTATTAGGAAAATAAAATGATGAAGAAAGCCTGTTTGCTTATTGGCTGGCTGTTGCCGGTACTTGTATTGCAAAGCAATGCACAAAGCTGTATTGACACAGCAGCCACTACAGCAACAAAACAACTTTTTAAAAACCTGTACCGGCTGCAGCAGGATAAAGTAATTTTTGGCCAGCAGGATGCGCTTGCTTATGGAGTGGGCTGGAAATATGAAAAGGGCCGGAGCGATATTTATTCCGTGGTTAAAGATCGCCCCGGTATTTATGGCTGGGATATTGGCGGCATAGAGCTGGATTCGCCAAAGAATCTTGATGGTGTTCCCTTTAGCATGATGAAGCAGTTTATTAAAGATGGTTACAAAAGAGGAGCCGTGATCACCATCAGCTGGCACATGCGCAATCCCTTTACCGGTGGCAGCTCCTGGGATACTGCCAAAGGCAGCCTGCCTTCTATTTTGCCCGGTGGCAGCAAACATGCTTTGTTTACAGCATGGCTCGATAAGGTTGCGCTGTTCATGAACGATCTCAAAGATGAAAAAGGGAATCCTATTCCTGTTTTATTCAGGCCCTTTCATGAGCTTACCGGCAACTGGTTCTGGTGGTGCAGGAACAATGGCACGGCAGAAGAATTTAAAACCGCATGGATTTTTACGATTGATTATTTAAAAAATAAAAAACAGCTGCATCATTTATTGTACGTGTACAATACCGCAGGCTTTACCAGCAAGGAAGATTTTTTAGAAAGGTATGCAGGAGACCAGTACGCCGATGTGCTGAGCTATGATATGTACCAGTTTGGCGGCAGGCCCGAAAGAGATACATTCATTTACCAGATGCGTGCACAGCTGGAGTTGCTTACAAAACTGGCTGCTCAAAAAAATAAAATTGCAGCGCTGGCAGAAACAGGCCTCGAAGCCATTCCCGACAGCACCTGGTGGACAGAAACATTGTGGCCTGTGTTAAAAGGCTTCCCCGTTTCTTATGTATTGGTCTGGCGCAATGAAGGATACATGCCATCTGAAAAAAAGATGCATTACTACGGGCCTTATCCCGGGCAGGTATCAGCAAAGGATTTTAAAAAGTTCTATAAAAATCCTGTGCTGCTGTTTGAGAAAAAAATAAAAAAATACAAGCTCTATAAATAAACCGGCAGCATGAAACTTCAGCTCATAGACATATTAATTGTAATTGCTTACCTGGTCACCATGGTGCTCATCGGCCTGTACATGCGCCGCAAAGCAAAGGAGAACAAGGAGAGCTATCTCATGGGTGGTAAAAAACTGCCCTGGTACATGTTGGGTTTGAGCGACGCAAGCGATATGTTCGACATCAGCGGCACCATGTGGATGGTGGCCCTGTGTTTTGTGTACGGGTTTAAAAGTATGTGGGTGCCCTGGCTGTGGCCGGTGTTCAACCAGGTGTTTATGATGATGTTCCTCAGCAAATGGCTGCGCAGGTCAAATGCCAATACCGGCGCAGAATGGCTGGCAACAAGGTTTGGACTGAGCGGCAAAGGTGTAAAGGGCTCACACAATGTAGTAGTGATCTTTGCACTCATCGGTTGCTTTGGTTTCCTTGCTTATGGTTTTATCGGGCTTGGTAAGTTCATAGAAATATTTGTGCCATGGGATATGGTAAAGGATTACATACCATTTAATATTCCTGCAGAATACGCTGCACATTTTTATGGTATTGTGTTCACGCTCTTTGCTATGTTCTATTCCATCATCGGCGGCTTACACAGCATTGTGCTCGGCGATTTTATCAAGTATATGATCATGACGGTTGCCTGTGTTTCCATTGCTGTGATCGCCATGCTGCACTTACACAAAAATGGCAATACACTAAATGTGCCGGATGGCTGGCACAATCCTTTCTTTGGCTGGAACCTCGACCTGGATTGGAGTAAGATCATTCCCGATGCCAATAAAAAGATTGAGGACGATGGTTATAGTTTGTTCGGTATATTTTTTATGATGATGTTGTTCAAAGGAATTTTTGCAAGTCTTGCCGGCCCTGCGCCCAATTATGATATGCAGAAAATTTTGTCCACCCGTTCACCAAAAGAAGCGAGTAAGATGACAGGTTTTGTTTCTATCATTTTACTGCCGATCAGGTATTCTATGATCATCGGGCTTACAGTGCTTGCTTTGCTGTATTACAATTCGCTCAATCTTGGTCCTGCCGGTTCAACGGATTTTGAAAAAATATTGCCGGCATCTATCAATGCATTTTTGCCTGCCGGTATTTTAGGATTGGTACTTACCGGTTTGCTCGGTGCTTTCATGGGTACTTTCAGCGGTACCTTAAACGCAGCACAGGCTTATATTGTAAACGATGTGTATCTCAAGTATATCAACCCGAATGCAAGCAATAAAAAGATCATTCGCACTAATTACATCGTAGGTATACTGGTAGTGATCATCGGGATAGTGCTTGGTTTTTTTGCGAAGGATGTGAACAGTGTGCTGCAATGGATCGTAGGTGGTTTGTAC
>CAYOLS010000217.1:0-5455 GCA_964404845.1 uncultured Ferruginibacter sp.
TATGGGCAATTTAAAAGATCCTGCAACCCGCAATTCAATTCTTGACCCGGCCGAACTTAAAAAATACACCGTCAATCTGCAGGATTATCCTTTGGTATTGGATGTAGCGTTGCCCTTGTTTAACTGGTATGTATTGTTCAGGGGACATGCGTACAAAGGCCTGGTACAATCCGGGAATATAGATAGCATAAGATCTATCTTAAAAGAGACCGGTAAAGACAGGTTTGAAGTGGCGAAAGATACTACCTGGAGCAGTCTTGCTTTAAAAAAAGGCGACCTGTTGCGCTACGAAGGATCTTCTTTTGAAAATATTATAAAAGCCGCATCCATCATCAAAGAAAAGCTGAACAACCGGCAACCCCGGTTATCGCTGTATCATTTAGATAGTATAACTTTAAGTAAATATTCTGCTCATGAAATGGAAGCTATTTTTCGCAGCCTTGATTAACCTCGTTTGGGTTAGCATTCCTCAAAATATAATTGGATGTGGTCCCGGTATTGATCCTTATGATTATTACACCAGCTTTTTCAGCACAACACTTCCCGAAGCAAAAGCATACCAACCTTTTTATTACACGGGCTATAGTTTTTTGTATGACACACAGGAGCCTGTAAGCCCTGCAGAAGCGCTTGCAAATGAATGGGCTTCCTATTGCGGCAAGCCGGTAACAGATAGGGATGCGCTGGCTTTTGTAACCAAATTCAAATATGATGAGCTAAAAAAAAAATTATATACGCATATTGAAAAAAAGCAACCATTGGTTGCATCAGCTGCTGTAAAGGTTAACACCATGAGCAATTATTTTATAGGCAGCAGGGACCTTGAAGGATTGGGGTATGTAATGTATGCCAAACAAGTGGAACCCTTTGTAACCGGAGATTACAATGATTGGGAAGCCATACAAAGAGACAGCCTTAAAATGGATAAGCTCATGCGGAATGGCCGCCAGTTGTACAATGCAGCCAAAACAGATTTTTTTAAACTTAAGTATGGTTACCAGGTAATGCGCCTGGCACATTACAGCGGCAATTACACAGCAGCCATACAGGCTTACGATGAACTGGTAAAAGGTAATTCAACCGAAAGTGTGCTGCAACCCATGAGCCTTGCATTAAAAGCAGGTGCTTTATTCAGAACAGGCAATACCATGCAGTCAGCATACTTGTTCAGCAAAGCGTTCAGTGCTGCTCCTGTAAAACGGGTAAGTAATTATATTGGTTTTGATTGGGCGGTCGATTCGCAAAAAAGCCGGGAAGAATATTTGGCGCTTTGTGCCAGCAACAAAGAAAAAGCAGATATGCTGGCATTGTTCTCCCTTGGAACTGCAACATGGGAAACCGCCACTATGCAAAGGATCTACCAGCTGAATCCTTCTGCAGATATATTGCAGGTGCTGGCAATAAGGGAGATCAACAAACTGGAAGAACTATACCTTACGCCTTTGCTTAGCAACGAGAATGGTGGCAAAACTTTTTTCTACAGCTGGAGTGACGGTATAAATGACTCTGCCATGCAGGCCAATAAAGCAGAAGCAAAAAAGCTGCAACAATTTTTGCACACGGTAGCTGCTGAGAACAAAGCATCCAATCCTGCATTGTTTGAAATAGGCGCAGCATACACAGCGCTCATACAAAAAGAGTATGGGGATGCAAGGTCACTGCTGGATAAAGCAAAGGCCATGAACCTTTCTGCTAAGCTCAACGACCAGTGGCAGTTGACTAACCTGTTGCTGACAGTGAATGCAACAGGTAAAGTAGATGAAAAATTTGAAGAGCAAATATTGCCTTCTGTAAAATGGCTGTCGCAAAAGGCATTGGCAGATAAACAGGAAGGTGATGGCTGGAGCAGGCCACCTTCGCAATGGAAAATGTTTTATCGTAACCTGATGAGTGAAGTAATGGCCAAGCGTTATCGCCAGCAGGGAGACAGGTACAAGGAGGCATTGGCAGTCGGCTCTGCCGAATATATTGCCAATGGCGGAAAGGCAGGCCAGTATGGCTCTATGGCGGCAGATTTCCTGCATAACCAATCGTCCAGCAAAGATGTGGAAACGCTGTATGCTTACCTGAATACAAAGAATAAAAAGCCTTATGCAGATTTTCTTTCATCGAATAATGCGCTGAAGCTGGCGGAAGTAATTGACTTCGCAGGCACAGCTTACCTGCGGGACAATAACTATTCAAAAGCAATAGAATGGTTTGCCAAATCGCCTGCGGCATCTGCAGGAATAATTGAGAAAGATCCTTTTAAAGAACTGATGTGGGACCAGGAAGAACGCCTGCCGGGAGATAAAGTAAAAACAACCAAGCTTGCCTTTGCAAAAGAAATGCAGCAATTGCAGGCATGGGCAAAATCAGATAAAGCAAAAGCTGCGGACCATTTGTACAAGATGGCTTTGGGTTATTACAATACTACTTACTATGGTTATGCATGGGAATTGGTAGAGTATTACCGCAGTGGCTCCGATGGTTACTACATACCAAAAGATGCGACGGAGTTCCAGAAAAATTATTATGGCTGCTACAAGGCGCATGACTATTTTAAAATGGCTATGGATGCATCGAATAAAAAAGAGTTCAAAGCAAAATGCCTGTTCATGATGGCGAAGTGTGCGCAAAAACAAATCCGCCAGCCGCAGTACAGTGATTTCTCTTATGAAAAATGGGATGAGTATGATGCGGCGAGAAAAAAATATTATTCTGCTTTTATGAACAATAAATATTTCCCGCAGCTCAAAAACGAATATGGCAATACTGCATTTGTTAAAGAAGCATTTAATACCTGTAGCTATTTAAGGGATTTTGATATCCGGTAAGTAGGAGCGGTTAGCCAACTTTTTTTGTAACACGAATTGGTATGAACGAGGAATTATTTAAAATAGTCAAACGGAAAACAAAAAGAGGCTATCCTGAAGGCGAGTTGCGCAATGAACTACGCCAGCAAGGTATTGGTGAAGATGAGATCAACGAATTGTTTGATTCTATAACCAAGCCTGGTACAACTGTTGGGTATGAACGTGCTGACCAGTCCAGCCAGACCAGGCTTTTAATATCTGCATGCCTCGGTATCACTGGTATTGCGCTTTTATCTTTTAATATGGGCAATGATCTGGCGTGGTTGCTGGTATTAGCAGGAATAGCTTGTTTATTACCTTCTTTATTCAAAAAGATCTCCAAAGAATTTAAAAGAGATTGATCCGGTCTCACCGTCTGGTCAACAATACAAAAACTTTACAACAAATGGATCTACTATCTGAAAGTATTGCTTTAAATGAAAGGAATAAATTGCTGATAAGAAAGGCTGGTAAGCAATACAATGTTATTGCAGTATTGTTTACCATACTCTCTTTGCTGGCTTTTTTTATAGATGCGATCAGGCTTTATAAATACTTTGGAAGGGATTTTAAAGAATGGTACAATATTTTCAATTTCCAGGTATATAGCCTTGTAGTTATTGTATATGTTGTTCTTATTTGTATCCAGACTTATTACTACTACAAGGCAATAAAAATGCAGAACAAAGCAATTGATGAAAACGAACAGGGTATTTTTGACCTGAGCTTTAAACAATATGTCCGGGGCAACAGCTTTGCTATTGCATCAATGCTCATTTACATCCCGCTTGAAATAATACTTTTTTACCAGGAAGCTTTTATCCCAGGTTAAACAAAGAAGCCGTCGGTTTTACCAACGGCTTCTTCATTGTATTAAAAGAGGGGTTTACAACTTTAGCTGCAACCCAGGCTGTTACCGCAATTCAGGCATTTGTAACAGGTGCCGCTGCGCACTGTTATGTGTCCGCATGTATTACAGGCCGGTGCATCACCCTGCATGCTTTTGGCCGCAGCATTCACAGCATCCATACCGGCAGTTGCTTTTGCCGCAAGCGGTTTTTCAGCAGGAGCATTGCTCATCACTCTTACATCGCTTAATTCATGTTTTCTTTCACCAATGGTAGGCGTTGTTTCATCCCATGCATCATTTCCGGTGTTGCCCACTTCCGGTTTGTCCAGCACATGAACAAGGTCTGTACGGCCAAGGTATTCATACGCCAGTGAGCGGAACATGAAGTCGATAATAGAAGTAGTGGTTTTGATATTTGGATGCTCAACCATGCCCGCAGGTTCAAAGCGGGTGAACACAAATTTTTCTACGTATTCTTCCAAAGGCACACCATATTGCAGACCAATAGAAATGGCGATCGCAAAACAGTTCAACATGCTACGCATGGTAGCACCTTCTTTCGCCATATCAATGAATATTTCTCCCAAAGTACCATCATTGTATTCGCCGGTTCTTACAAAAATAGCCTGCCCGTTGATCTTTGCCTTTTGTGTAAAGCCCCTGCGCTTGGCCGGTAATGCACGGCGCTCAACGATCATTGCCAGCTGGCGTTTTAAAGATGTGTCGGCACTGTTCTGCACACGCTTATTTACTTCATCCAGGAGATCTTCAATCGTCAGCTTTGCCATATCAACAATAGAAGCAGCTTCGGTGGCCGGTTGTCCTTCGTCGGTTGTTGTTCCTTCTTTTTTCTTCTTATCAGATTTATTACTCAACGGCTGGCTCAGCTTGCTGCCATCCCTGTACAAAGCACATGCTTTTAAACCCAGTTCCCAGCTCAGCCTGTAGGAGTCTGCAATTTCTTCTACCGTTGCCTCATTAGGCAGGTTGATCGTTTTGCTGATAGCGCCGCTTAAGAAAGGTTGCGCAGCAGCCATCATACGGATATGTCCATGTGCATGAATATAACGCTGGCCTATCTGGCCGCATTTGTTCGCACAATCAAATACTGGTAAGTGTTCTTCCCTTAAATAAGGAGCACCTTCTACGGTCATGGTACCACATACATAAATATTGGCCGCTTCAATTTGTTCCTCTGTAAATCCTAATGCTTCCAACAAGCTCCAGCCAAAGTCATTGTATTGTTCCGGTTTAAAGCCGAGGCGTTGTAAACAAGCTTCTCCCAAAGTAAATACGTTGAATACAAAGCCGATCTCAAAAGCGCTGCCCATAGCTGCATTCAGCTTTTCAATTTCATTAGGCAGAAATCCTTTTTCGCTCAAAGAAATTTCATTGATATGCGGCGCACCTTTTAAGCTAGCATGGCCTTTTGCATAGTTCACTATTTCTTCTACTTCTCTTTCTGAATATTTAAGATTACGCAATGCCTGAGGTACGCTTTGGTTGATGATCTTGAAATAACCACCGCCGCTTAATTTTTTAAATTTCACCAAAGCAAAATCAGGTTCTACACCGGTAGTATCGCAATCCATTACAAGACCGATGGTGCCGGTAGGAGCGATCACAGTTGTTTGTGCATTCCTATAACCGTTCTTTTCACCCAACTGCACTGCATTGTCCCATGCTTTGGTAGCAGCTTTCAATAAATAATCAGGACAGTATTTTGCATTGATACCATGTGGCTTTATTTCCAGTCCTTCATAAGCATCCA
>CAYOLS010000218.1:0-5410 GCA_964404845.1 uncultured Ferruginibacter sp.
GTAAGCCCCGATGCATGCAGACATAAAAACATCACCTGCGCATTAGAAGCTTTTTCTTTCTCAGGATTCAGCTCCTGCAGACTCTGCATGGCTTTAATCCCAAACGGAGTGGCTGCATTATCCAATCCCATCAGGTTGGCCGAAAAATTCATGACCATATGTCCCATACTGGGATGGTTGCGGGGTACTTCAGGAAATATGCGGGAGAAAAAAGGACCGATGATCCGCGACAAAAAACGGATACCACCGGCTTGTTCGGCGATCGACATAAACCCCATAAACAGGGCCAGGATACCAATCAGTCCCAGACTGAGTGTAACGGCATCGCGGGCTGTTTCAAATAGCCCATTGGCCGGCAAAGTGGTAAATATCTTTACCTGTCCGGCCCCGGTATTTACTACTTTCTCTTTGCCCCAACTGGCAACGGGCTGAGCAGCCAGTTGCTGCTGCACCGTAGCAGGCAGGCTGGCCGAATCTGCCATACGTACCCGCAGTGTATCACCGGTTTTGCCGGTCACCATCCGGTCGAGCAGTTTTTCCTGTCCGGGAGATACTATAAGGCGAATGCCTGCTGTAAGCAGTGCAATAATGATAAAAGCCGTCCATATCCTGCTTAATGCCATATTGCGGAGTTTGATTGAAGCGGCTGATTAAAACAGGGCTCCGGGCTTGTTTGTTAAGCACTTGCACCTCTGATTACAGCCAGCGTCTGAAGGTAATGTAAAGTTGCAAATAAGGCAAAGCGGGCCGCTATTTTCGCTTATCTTTGCGCCCCTGAAATGGCCGCTTCGGAGGCCTTTTCATATCCTAAAAGTAAAAACAGCGCAATGGCATTACAAGCAGGTATCGTAGGCTTACCCAATGTGGGAAAATCCACTCTTTTCAACGCCGTCAGCAATAGTGCAAAAGCTCAGGCCAGCAACTATCGGTTCTGTACTATCGATCCCAATGTGGGACTGGTAGATGTACCCGATCCCCGCCTGACCAAGCTGGCAGAACTCGTACAACCCAACCGCATTGTACCCACACAGATCGAAATTGTGGACATTGCCGGGCTGGTACGTGGTGCCAGCAAAGGTGAAGGACTGGGTAACAAATTCCTGGCCAATATCCGTGAAGTAGATGCCATCATACAGGTGATCCGTTGTTTTGAAGACGATAATATTTTAAGGGATGAAGGCCCGATCAATCCTGTTGGTGATAAAGAGATCATTGAGACCGAACTGCAATTGAAGGACCTGGAAAGCGTGGACAAGAAATTGCAGCGTACAGAAAAAATGGCCAAGACCGATCCTAAAGCAAAAGCAGAGCTGGATATTTTAGTTCGATGCAAAGCACATTTGGAACAAGGCAAAAATATTGTTGCGCTGGATCTAAGCAAGGAAGAAAAAGTTGCGATCGCTGATCTTTTCTTATTGACCGACAAACCGGTTTTATATGTAGCCAACGTTGATGAAGCAAGCATGCACACCGGCAACAAATTTTCAGCTGCATTGATCGAAGCAGTAAAGAATGAAGGCAACGAAGTGATCATTATGACCAATGCTGTGGAAGCACAGATCGCAGAATTTGAAGATCCTGCTGACAAAGCCATGTTCATGGAAGAATATAAAATGACAGAACCTGCATTAGACAGGCTGATCCATTCTACCTACAAGCTGCTGAATCTTTCAACGTATTTCACCGCAGGTGTGCAGGAAGTAAGGGCCTGGACCATTCACAAAGGCTGGAAAGCGCCGCAGGCTGCAAGCGTGATCCATACTGACTTTGAAAAAGGATTTATCAAAGCAGAAGTAATCGCTTATGAAGATTTTGTTCATTATGGTTCAGAAGCTGCATGCAGGGATAATGGTAAGTTAAGGATTGAAGGAAAGGAATACCTGGTAAAAGATGGAGACATCATGCACTTCAGGTTTAACGTGTAGTTTTTATTTACACGAGTTGAGCGAATTACACGAATTTTAGGGTCGGTACCGAAGGTCAGACCCGGATTTTTATAACTCGAATTTAGACACGAATTAAGTGCACTATAAAAGAAAGAGGCTTCTATAAAATGGAAGCCTCTTTCTTATTGTATAATTTATTTGTATCCCTCCTTGTTCTCCTTCCTCTTTACCCTCTTTGCTATTTTTCCCAACACGAATTTCAAGTACTAACTACACGAATTAATTTATCATAAAAACAAAAGGCTTCCTAATGATGGAAGCCTTTTACTTTCTTATTTTTTATTAATTATTTCTTATTCCTCATTTTTTACTGCGGCAACAACACTTTATCAATTATATGAAACACGCCATTCACCGCATGTCTGTCCCTGCCCACAGCAGTTGCTACATAGCTGAACGGGGCACCGCCCGGAGGGAAGGTACCATAGCTTGCAAAAGTTAAGTTGCTAACAACCGGGCCAGTGAAGGTTGATTGTGCCAACACACCCGGATGCGCAGCAACACCTGAATTCACCAGTGTTTTAATAGCAGTTGGTGTGCCGGGAATATTTACAGAGAATACCCTGATATTCGGCTGGTATGCGCCGGTTGGGTTGGTTGCCAGCAGGTGATAAGCCAGGATACCTCTTACAGTAGCTGCAGAAAGGTCACCATAAAATGCAGGCGTAGTAAAGATGGCTGGTCCAAGACCTACTGCAGCAGTTGCCTGTGCATTGGCAATTACCGGGTCACCGGTGAGGCCCAATACTTTTGAATATACCAGGCCAAAGATCAGCGTCTGGAAAGCTGCATCATTCGGCGCCAAAATGGTCATATTGGTTACTGCATAGTTGCGCAGCGAGTCAAACCTGTTCAGGTTGGTTTGGCCACTATCCGCTTTTGCAATAGCCGCTTTAAAGTAAGTAAGGTTCGCTACCCTGTCCATAGTATCTTTCAGCAACCTGCTTGGCGGAGCAATTAAAGCCAGTGGTTTGTGAATGATACCGTTTGCAGCAGCAATATCTGTAGCGCCAATGGGCACATTGTTCACATACAACTGAGTGCCGTTCTTACCGGGGAACGAGGTCATTCTAACCAACGGATTGGTAGGATCAAGCCCCAGCAAAGTAGATATCTGCACATTCGGGAATGTTGCAGGAAAAGAAGCAGCAGGGAATTTCTGCGGGTATATATTGTAATTCACAATAGACGTAGCCGTAGCAGCAGGCATTGCAGTTACAGCAGCGTTGCTCAAACCCGAAGCGATCATCGCAGCATTATCCGGAACAAAAATGGTGTACTTCACTGCCCTGTTGTTCAGTGCATTCAACAGGTTGGCTTTTACTACCAGCTTGTAAAAAAGACTGTCTGAAGCAGAAGCAGCCAGTTGCTCGCCGATAGTAGTGCCTATTGACGGGTTAGGTGTTCCTTCAATTGTCTCAAGGTCTTTGTTACAGGAGATAACAGACATCATCCCCACCGATACAATCGCCCCAAACTTGATTTTATTTATTAAAGATTTCATATTCGAATATTTTAATTGAATGAGCTTAATTAGTAAATGTTATAACCAAAACTTACATAATACAATCCGCCGATGTTTGAGTTACCAATAGCATTGTAGTAGTATTGGTTCAGCAGGTTGTTAGCTCCTATTTTAAAGATTGATTTTGTTTGAGGCAATTTGTAGCTCAGCTGTGCATCCACTGTTTGTACAGATGGTAAGTTACCGCTGGCAAGGTCTCCTTCAAAGTAGAAACCATCCTGCCACCTGTAAGCTACACTGAAACCAAGACGTTTGTCTTTACCAAAACCAGGATTCGCAATGCTTGCATTCAGCTTGTATTTTGGAGAGTTGAAAGAAGCGATCACATCACTTGGTACATCCAGGTTATCTGAAGCTGCGTTCAGGCTAACAGTAAAGTTCTTTGGCAACCTGTAATCGAAGCCCAGGCCGAAACCGTATGTTTTGATCTTTTGTGCATAGTTGATAGGCACTGAATATACCTGGATATCAGTAGCTGTCTGGATCGGCGCACCGCTCTTAGATTGTACCACTACGGTACGACCGGTAAAGTCGGTATAGTTACCAAAATAACCATACGCATCTATCAGCAATTTAGAATCCATCAGCAATCCTTTATAACCCAATTCAAATGATTCCAGTGATTCAGGTTTTTGCTTAGGATAATTCCACCTTTCCACCTGGCCTGCCAGCAGGGCATCCCTGTAGTAAGCAGGATTGGTATCAAATGCATAATGTTTAACAAAGTCAGCGTTACCGCCGATCAGTTTATAAGAATTCAGATCAAGGTTGATCCATTGTTGTTGTGTTGAAGGGAAACGGTAAGCCGTTTGATAGCTCAACCTGATATTGTTGTTTGGCGCTACTTTCAGCAAGGCAGTTACCCTTGGCGTAAACCTGCCGTCGAAGTTTTCGTTTTTATCGTACCTGCCCGAAGCGCTTACTTTCAACCAATTGGTAATGTCTTTAGAAGCCTGTACAAAAGCACCGAATTCTTTGATACCGATCGCTTCGCCGGTAGAATCAGCAAACAGGGTACCTTCTGAATTCAGCTTGTAGGTCCTGTAGTTGGCACCAATGATCACATCAGCAAAAGATTTGGTGAATTGGGTCAGGTTGTAGCTTCCTTCCACACTGTAAAGATCGGTCCTGTCTAACAGCGCACCGCCGTTCGGTACAGGTATTTTGCGGATCCTTTCATAAGCAGATTTGAAAGCTGGTGTACCTATAACTGGTCTGCCAACATCAGCCACTGCCCTTGCAGCATTGTGTGCATCCACATCTGAGCTGCCCGCCATTTTAGCGCCAACAAAAGCCTGTGCATATTGTACATACCAGTCAGTAGCCTGTGGTGTTGGAATACCATTGGTAACTGTTACTGATCTTTTCCATGATTCGTTGAAGTTTTGCGTAGTTGCAGCCAGGTTGTAGGTACCACCTGCATTCTCCTGGGTAGTGTAGGCACGCAGCATCCAGTTTTTGTTCTGCAGCTCTACTTTATACTGGCCCATTTTGAAGTCCTGGATCGAATACCTCGAAGCACCGGTGTAAATGGTGTTACCGGTTCCCCAGTAACCCGCTACGATCGCTTCTGTATTATTGTTGATCTTGTAGTGCAATGATCCACCCAGTTTAAAGTTGACTGTGTTCGGGTTGATCAGTTCTTTCTCTGTATAACCTGTACGGGATACATTAAAAGCACCCGGGTTCTCCGTTAAATAATTGTTCAGGTATTGAGTGATCTGCGGAAGTGGCGCTGCAGCAGCGATCCCTTGCAGGAACGGACGGATGTTAACAGAGGTTTCATCACCATATACGTTCACACCATCGTAGTTTGGATCGGTCAGGCGACTGCCGGGAGCCATTTTAAAGTTCACCCTGTCGTAATTCCTGTAATCGGTACCGATCCAGTCTTTTGCCTGGATCAGCTCAGTAGTGATCTTGAAGGCAAATCTTTCAG
>CAYOLS010000219.1:0-5301 GCA_964404845.1 uncultured Ferruginibacter sp.
GATCCTGTTAGGAATAAAGCTACTATAGTTTACCAGGAATCGGTAGAAAATGACGGCAACAATCCTGCTGTTGATATCAGGGATATCTGCAGCAATAAAAAAGGAAAGATCTTCGTCAGCTTCCGCAATGAAAATATCTCCTTGTTTAACAGCAATGCCACGGGTAAGCTCATTTTTGAAGAATTAGGCAGGCAACAGGGATTAAATAGTACTGCCATCGACCAATTGATCGCTGATTCTTCCGGCAATATATGGTGCAGCAATTCACTGGGAATAGCCCAGTACAAGATCAGCCAGCATAGTTTTAATAATTATACCCTTGCTGCTTATGAATTAAGTACCACCAATAACCCGTTCATTTATATATCTCCAAATTCCGGTAGATTCTATATTGGCCAGGCCAATGGCTTCCTGCTCTTTAACTATGGCAATAATGGCAACGATATCAAAAATACGAGCCTGCTGTTCAACGAACTTAAGATCTATAATACCGTATACCCGCAAAAAATAAAAGATGGCGACAGGATCGTTTTAAATTACCGCCAGGATATGATAAGCATTGAATTTGCTTTGTTGAGCTATAGCAATGCACATGAAAATACCTATAGCTGGATGTTGGAGGGGTTGGAAAAAAACTGGAATATCTCTAAAAATAATGTGGCCACTTACAATCATCTATTGCCTGGCGAATATACATTATTGGTAAAGGCTGCCAACAGCAATGGTGACTGGAAAACAATTCCTATAAAACTGCATATAAAGATCAAGCCGCCTTTTTATGCTACCTGGTGGTTTATAACGATGGTCATATTGCTGTTGACCGGTTTCGTGTGGTGGATAGTGCAAAGGCGTATAAAAGCAATAAAGGAGAAGTTTGCCCTGAGAAACCGGATAGCTTCTGATCTTCATGATGAGATCGGCAGCACGCTTACCTGTATCAATATCCTGAGCAATGTATCGCAACAGGCAATGGAACAACAACCACAACAGGCGAAGGAATTGCTGCAGCAGATATCCAGTCAGAGTAAGACCATACAACAGAACATGAGCGATATTGTATGGAGCATCAGGCCTGATAATGAAAAAATAGAAAACCTCGTAGTGCGGGTAAGAGAATATGCTGCACAAACATTGGAACCTTTACGCATTCATACGATCATTGAGGCAGATGATAAAGTAATAGATAAAGTATTACCAATGCAATATCGCAAAGACATATTGCTGATCTGTAAAGAGGCCATCAATAATATTGCGAAGCATGCGGATGCAGGGTCTGTTACGATCTCGTTCAGCCATACTCAAAAAAGCATAGTTGTTACTATAAAGGATAATGGCCAATGGAAAGGAAATAATTCAGGAACGGGTACCAAAACAATGCAGGAAAGGGCAAACGCACTGGGTGGACAACTGTCAATCAATAGCAATGAGGGAGGTACGATGATAAGAATACAGGTACCGGTACCCTAAATATGGCATATACGCTATGCCCTGTTCAGGTTAATTTTATAGTACGATGGCAATAAAAGTATTAATATACGAGGATCATGAAACCCTGCGCAAGAGTATACAAACCCTGTTGTTGTGGAACAACGAATTTGATGTAGTAGCGGCTATGCCCGATGCAACATCTGTAACAGATGATATTGCAGTTTTAAAACCGGATGTGGTTTTTATGGACATTGATATGCCCGGCTGTAACGGGGTAGAGGCTGTAAGTAAAATAAGAAATACCGGCAACCCGGTAGCCATTATCATGTTCACTGTTTTTGATGATGAAGAAAATATTTTTAATGCGATCTGTGCCGGTGCCAATGGTTATTTGCTGAAGAAAAATTTTGATGAAATACCGGCAGCAATAAAAGATGTGCTTGATGGCGGGGCTCCTATGACCAGTAGTGTGGCCAAAAAAGTTTTAAGCTTTGTACCGCATAACAGGTCAGTTAAAGATCCGCAGGTAGAAACCCTGTCTCCCAGGGAAAGAGAATTATTAGAATACATTGTAAAAGGATATAGTTATAAGATGGTGGCAGGTTATATGAACATTGCTACCGAAACAGTGCGCAGCCATATAAAAAAGATCTACAAAAAACTCCAGGTAAACAGCGCTACCGAAGCAGTATACAAATTTAAGGGTAGCAAATAATCCATTTATTGTTTAAGGCTATGCCACTTTTATGGCATTGTATGGCTTTTAAATGTTTTTCATTTTTGTATAGTTAAAATGAAAAATATGAAAAAATCAGTACTCAATTTTTTGCTTTGCTTTTCAGCAGCAAATATTTCAATGGCGCAGGTAAAACCCTCAACAACGGTAACTCCTGTAACCAATACACAAAACAAAATTAAAGCGGCACTGCCCGTACAAAAGCCGGAAACGATCTACCTGGAAGATATAACTGAGTGGCTTTGCCCGCAAAATTTAACCCGTGGTGACAGGGAATTTGACGGACATGGCCCCAGGGTAAAATGCAGTGTAACACTCTCTTTAAAGAATAACAATACAGAGATCTGGGCAAGGATCGTTCTTGAAGCCAAGGAAACCGTACACGACTGGAGCACCACTACCGGTACATGGAATGTAAAAGTGTATACTACGCCGTATGGTAAAAAAATACAGAAGATCGCTTCCGATGTTTTCTCCAGGACAGAGTTCATCAGCCCGCCGGCAGGCGCACAGTTTTTAATTCCCGGTTCAGATCTGAAAAAAGGACTGGATATATTTTTTGACGGCCACGTAATTTCCAGTGCTGTGCTTGCAGCACATGGGTTGCCTGTAGATGCCACACCTGCCATTGCAGCCGGGCTTGTAAAATCTTACATGAAAGGAAACCAGGTAATTCAAACGCCTGCACTGGAAGGTAAAGCGGTTAAATACTTTCATATAGTTGGTGATACCGGTGGCGATGATATAAGCAATGATGATAACTGTAATGATGATACAAGGATAGAGAAAATTGAATTTTTTCCTGTGAGTGTGTTCCTTGTTAATATTTAATAATGCTGATGCCTGCATTTATTAAATAACAGGATCACATCATCATTTCCTTCCATCAGTAAAAAGTCACCATGAAAAAAATACTTGTAACTATTTTTTTAATATTCTCCGTAACTGTGTTATCCGCACAAAATATAGGTGTCAATAATATTGATCCTAAAGCGGCACTTGATATTAACGGCGGGTTACGACTCAGGGCAACAACAACAGTGGTGTCCGGGACTGCAGTAACACTTACCAGTAATAAAGGTTATCATTTTTTGAGTGGTTCTCCCATAGGCAACTTTACCATAAATTTTGCCACTTTACCCGATGAGGGACAGCATGCTATCATTACCAATACAACTGCGTTTGCCGGTAATGTATTTTCAATTGCAATACCTTCTCAAACCACGGTTGAATTGTTTTACAGCAATGGCGCATGGAAACAAATAGGCAGCAGCCAGCCAATAAATGATATTGCCTGGGGGCTTACGGGGAATAGCGGTACAGACAACGCAATTCATTTTATTGGTACTAAAGATAACAAGCCGCTTATTTTCAAAGTCAATAATGAACGGGCAGGTTTAATCGATACTGCATACAATACTTCACTGGGATATTTAGCCATGCCATCTCTATCTGCAATGGCCGATGCTGCTAAATGGAATACCGCTATTGGCAGTAATGCCCTCGCACAGTTAAAAGAGGGTAATCATAATACAGCTATTGGAATAGGTGCTGCAAGTAAATTAAAAACCGGGAATTACAATGTGGCAATAGGAAGCCTTGCATTATCCTCTGACACAGTAGCCGACGCATCGGTGGCAGTGGGTGCAAGCGCTTTGCAATACAATAGGTCAAGGGGTGGAAATACAGCTGTAGGTACAGCTGCGCTCGCCAATAATACGAATACGGATCTGGGCATAATAGCACCCAATGAAGGACTGCACAACACGGCACTGGGGTTTTATAGTTTATTGAACAACCGTAAAGGCAGTGGCAATGTGGCTGTCGGTTACCTGGCCGCTACCAACGCCCGGCAGTCTGATGGATTAGTAGCAATCGGGAGAGGTGCGCTTTACAGCAGTAATGATGGAGGAGGTCATGTTGCCATTGGCGATAGTTCAATGAATAATACAAATGGGGTTAATGCTATCGGCAATACTGCGGTGGGTACCAAAACATTGCTTGCCAATGTAGAAGGCGGCTATAATACGGCTATGGGCTATGCTTCATTAAAGAAAAATTTATCGGATGCCAATACCGCCGTTGGTTATTTTGCGCTGGAAGAAAATACAGCAGGAGGTGCTAATACGGCAATAGGCTACAACGCAATGGTATCAAATACCGAAGGAAATCTCAATACGGCCATCGGGGGGCAGTCTTTATCAAACAATACAACCGGTTCAGGCAATATTGCTATAGGTGCAAGGGCTATGACAAGTAATACAACTGCATCTTCAAGTATTGGCATAGGTAGGGGAGCATTGTATTATAATGAAAATATAGATGAACTGGTCGCTATTGGTGATAGTGCCTTACACCATGTATCCGGGGTAGTTGCAGAAGGAAATACTGCTGTAGGTTCAAGAACATTAGTTGCGAATGTAACCGGAGGTTATAATACAGCCATAGGTTACTATTCTTTAAAACAAAATACAGCCAGTTTTAACACAGGCATCGGGTATCGTTCATTAGAAGAAAATAATTCCGGAGCAAACAATACCGGGATAGGATACCAGGCATTAAGCGGTAATACAAGCGGGCAGAACAATACTGCATTGGGTGCAAGAGCATTGTATAATAATATAACTGGTTCCGGCAATATTGCAATAGGTGCCAAAGCGCTTACATTTAATAGTGCAGGCTACTCTAACATAGCTATAGGAGAAGCTGCATTACTTAATAATAATAACCGTAATAATTTAGTGGCCATCGGCGATAGTGCATTGTATTTAAATAGCATTGGAGCTGTTTCGCCTGTTGATGCAACGAACAATACGGCTATAGGATCTAAAACATTACATAATAACAGCACGGGTTTTGGTAATACTGCTATTGGCAGCCAGGCATTATATAGTAATGAAACAGGAATTCACAATACTGCAATAGGAGCCCGTTCGCTTTGGGCTGTACCAGGTGGAGGTTATAGTACAGCCATAGGTTCGGGTGCATTATCGTCAAATACAGGAGGTTATAATACCGCAATAGGCTACAATGCTTTGTCAAATAATGTAAATGGGTTAAGGAATATTGCTATTGGATATAATGCCGGTCAAAGTGAAACCACATCTGATAAATTATACATTGAAAACAGCAACGCC
>CAYOLS010000220.1:0-5281 GCA_964404845.1 uncultured Ferruginibacter sp.
ACAGCTACAACAAGCTACATGTATAAGACCAATGCCTCCACTAATAAAACAGGTCTTGGTATTGTACTAAAAGTAATGGCAGGCGATAATGTTAATATATATGGAATAAGCTATCATAAAAAGCCTGCAGGTGGCAGCTATACAACTCCTGTTTCCAGTTTATCAGTTAGTGATATTATCAATGCATTTGTTGGTACAGGTATTATGGCACCAAAAGGAATATCTGGTTCAACGATTACAGGCGCATCCGGTTTTCCAACTAACATCGCAAGCCTTATAGGTAGTCAGCCTGCTCAAACTGCTGATCTTCCAAGGGCATCTATTAACTGGATTGTATTAGATGAGCAATTTAAACATGTAGCGGGAGGTTTTGATATGGCCAACGGAGCAAGTGGTTCTCTTAAATTTCATACAATAAGTACTATACCTACTATTCCGATTACAAAAAATGGGTACATTTATGTGTACGTAAGTAACGAAAGTAATTACGATGTGCTCTTTGATAACCTGCAGGTGATACATACGCCGGGGCCGATATTGGAGGAAACACATTATTATCCGTTTGGGTTGACAATGGCGGGGATTAGTTCTAAAGCTGCCTTAAGTCTGGATAATAAATTTGAATACAATGGAAAGGAGAAGCAGGAGAAAGAATTTACGGATGGTACAGGGTTGGAGTGGTATGATTATGGGGCGAGAATGTATGATGGACAAATAGGGAGGTGGCACGTTAGTGATCCTCTTTCTGACAAGTATAGAAAATGGAGTCCATATAATTATTCTGTAAATAATCCTATACGATTTATAGATCCAGACGGAATGGGCGTGAATGACATAGTCTATTTCAATTGTAATGGAGAGGAAATAAAAGAAAAAAGAGTAGTATCTAAAACTGAATTTAAAACATTTGTTCAGGTGGGGAATAGTACCTCTGGTGGACCTGTTTTTCAAGAAGCTAAAATGCCAGGTGTTGTTAAGGGTTATGAAGATCCAAAATATCAGAAGCTTGATTATCAAATAGCGGCAAGTACCTTTTTAATTAATCAAGATATAGCTTCAAGAGATGGGCTTCCAACTCCCGATGATGATCATAAAATTGGAAATAACTTACCTGCTGCACTGGATGTAAACGTGGTTAAAACTATGTTGGTTAGTGAGTCAACATTGGGGACAGTTTCAGGTCAAACTGGTACAGGAACAACAGATGTAATGCAATCGAATGTTAAAGGCGATTGGTCAGATTCTAAAAAACGTATTGGATTGTCTAAGGGGCAATTAATGACACCTGAAACAAGTATTAATGCAGGGATTAAGCTATTATTTCAAAAGGGAATGGCCTCGGATGATAAGGGTAACATGAATTGGCGTAACGGAAATAATGGGGACTGGTCGGATGCTGTTTATCGTTATAATGGCGGTGGGGATAAAAATTACATGAAAAAATTTAATGAAACAATAGCCAATATTGTAGCCGCAACTGCTGCTAACTATTAATTATGAAAAATATTATTTTAATAATACTAATAACGACTTTTTGCGGTTGTAAAGGCAAGTCTAATAACAATAATGTTAAAAAGACAATGCCAATAGAAAATATAAGTGATGCAATAGATGAAAGATCAGTTATATCTTTTGAGCCAGATTCCTTGTCTAAAGCGAGTAACATTAATCATTACCTGATTACGAAGTTTGATAAGGATTACGAAGGACTAAAGGATAAGGATATTGTTAGCTTTAAGCTAATTAGTACTGTGACTATAAAGAAATTTGGTGGAGTTCAGATATATAGTATTGAGTTATCTGAAAATTTGCCTGAAGTATTTACAAAGAGAAATTATCTTATCGTAAATAGTCATAAAAAGCAAGCTGCTCTTTTTTTAGTTGACACTTTATATTTTATAAAAAGTTTTGCGCAGGATAAAGATGTTTTACTAGCAGGAGTTGAGATGGTTAAATCTAAAGGTTTTTATGTTTTATACGATTTTATGGGGGATAACAAATTTAAAGAAATACTAAATACTTTAGATTATTGTGAAGATGGCCTACCTGTTTTCAATAGTAGTATAGATTGTAAAAGTTATGTACCCTTTATACTTACTGTTAAGAATACAGACATTAATAATGATGGATTGCTTGATATAAATTTTTCCGGAGACATTGCATCCTATTGCAAAGGATTAGAAACCGGTTATGGAAGGAATGATAGAGCCCCTGTTGAATTAAATAAAATAAATTTTACTTTCATTCTGAAGTCTCTCAAAGACAACCATTTTAAATACGACTTTCCTCTAATGGATTCTATTTGTAATTTAATAAAATAAAAGAACAAAGCCAATCAATTGAGAGGCTCATTCTGGTCATTCTGGCGCCAGTGTTCCGGAGGATCACTGGTGTCTATTAGTTCTGCCGGATTGTATCCGGATTCAGGACTACAAAGAGTTACATTTTAGATAAGTACATTACTGTAACGCAATTGTTTATATTCCCTTGCAAAAAATCGTGCGGATAACTTACTTAAAATTTCCGAAAATTGGAGACGGCACTGACATTACTACAGCCTACGATGCCAATGGTAATATCAAACGTATGCAGCAATGGGGATTAAAGATCAATAGTAGCAACTCAATTGATGACCTCAACTACCAATACAATACCAACAGCAATAAGCTACTGTCCGTTACAGAAAACACCCTGGGTACCACCGATAACAAGCTGGGCGATTTTACTGATAAGAATACGGCCAATGATGACTATAGCTATGACAACAATGGCAATCTGGTGCTGGATAAGAACAAAGCCATCAGCAGCATTACATATAATCACCTGAACCTGCCATCAGTAATAACGGTTACGGGTAAAGGCACTATTACCTATACCTATGATGCGGGAGGTAACAAATTAAAAAAGACAGTTGCGGAAACCGGGCAACCCACAAAGACAACTTTGTACATAGCAGGCGGCGTATATGAAGACGATGTACTGCAGTTTATAGGACATGAAGAAGGCAGGATACGATATAAACCCCTGGTTGGTGCTATACCCGCTTCCTTGCAATACGATTATATGATCAAAGATCATTTGGGGAATGTGAGAATGGTGCTGACTGAAGAAGTGAAGGAAGATACTTACCCAACTTTAAGTTTAGAGGGAACAACTGGCACACAGGAAGTAAACGATCAAAATGCTATATGGGAAAATGCCAGCGGGAATGCATATGATGTAGTTAATAAACGAACAACTGTAGGAGCTTTACAGTCGGCAGGAAGCCTTGTGCCTGCTACCGGTACTTACAGTCTTTTAGTAAGGAGCAGCACTGGTAAGATCGGGGCTGGTAAGTTACTGAAGGTTATGAGCGGCGACGAGATACATACCAGTGTACAATATTATTTTTCTACCAATACAGGCAATGGAAGTACCAGTGGATTGAATACGCTGGTTACAGGCCTTACCAGTATGCTGACCAATAGCGCAGGTTCGCTTCCATTGATTAAAGATGGTGCATCGACTGTAAATACTGCATTGACCAACAATACTGCTGCTCAAACCTTCTTCAGCAACCAAAGCAGTGGCTCCAACAATGGAAGACCAAAAGCTTTTTTAAATGTGTTGTTTTTTGATGAGCGATTTAAGTTTGATGAGGCAAGCAGCTACAGCCAGCAGATAAGTGCATCACCCAATCCCGGCCAGATAGTATTGACAGGTGGCAGTGAGAAGAAAGCAGCGAAGAATGGTTATTGTTATGTGTATATCAGTAATGAAACGGATGATATGGTTTACTTTGATAACTTTACGCTGAAGCATAAGAGAGGGCCGGTGTTAGAGGAAACGCATTATTATCCGTTTGGGTTGACGATGACCAATATAAGTTCAAGGGCAGCTTTAGCTTTGGATAATAAATTTGAGTACAATGGAAAGGAGAAGCAGGAAAAAGAATTTGTGGATGGTACAGGGTTAGAGTGGTATGATTATGGAGCGAGGATGTATGATGGACAAATAGGGAGGTGGCATATCTTAGATCCATTAGCAAATAAAATGAGTAATTGGAGCCCTTATGTTTATGCATATAATAATCCAGTTAGATTTATAGATCCCAATGGAATGGAACCAGGAGATGGTACAGATATATCTAACGAAAAAAGATATATACAAGTTACAAATAATGCTGATGGATCAAGTAGTATTTCAGAAGTTTATACACGAAGAGTCAGAAGCCAAGTTAGCACATATGATCCTGTTACAGGGATAACTACATCTTATGTTGTATCTAAAAATATTACAGATGTTAATACAGTGACGACAAATGCTAATGGGGAAGTAGCGGCATATGATACTTATAATTCTACAGATACATACACATATACAAAAACAAATAGTAGGACTCAGGCAACGCCAACTTTTTCAAATCAAACTAACAATAAATCTGAAACAAGGACAACATCCACTTCTCAGGAAGATGCACAGGAAAAGTATAATTCAGGAGCCTCTAAATTATTAAAACTAAGCACTAATTTCAATACACAATATCTTAATGATCCAAATTCTAAGTATAAGACACCTGTAAGAGCTGCAAGAGAAAATGAGCGCTCTTTTCTTATGAATTTATGGGATGTAGCTTCATTGGGTTTCGGTTTTGTTTCAAAACCAATAGCTGGAGTTGGTACTTTTATTGCAGGAAAATTATTAAATTCAATAGAAGAGGAAAATACAGGCTCAGCACTCTTTTACAGAAAGGTGGGCGGCTTTACGGATGGTAGCAGTTCTCCAAAAGATGTAAATGAATGGATTAAGGAAGGAAGGGGTGTTTTTATAACAATACCAGGAACAAAAAAATAAACAATTAATATTTATTACTAATAGTTATGAACTCTACATTTAAGTTGCGCCTCATAGAAATAACAAGAGTTTTTATTTTAGGAGCATTAATGCTTTTTTTATCGTCAAAAGTTCAATTTTTATGGATCGTTTTTATGATACTCTTGATAATTGGCCTATTTACAAAGCAGTTTACTTATATAACTAAATTCCCGATTGATATTTTTAAATTTAAAAGTTATAAATTTTATAATCTCGGTTTTTTTACTATAGTGTTTTTAGTTTTTGGGTATAATTACTTTAATTCTTTTTTTGAGAAGACTTTGATTGAAAAAATCTATTGGCCTATTTATATCGGTAGCTATTTATTTAGTTTAAGAATGACTTCTAATTCAATAAGTAAAAACTGATTATCACTTGCTATAGTATTATAGTAAACTACAAAATTTTATAGCGGACAAAAGGGGGG
>CAYOLS010000221.1:0-5262 GCA_964404845.1 uncultured Ferruginibacter sp.
TAACCCATAAACGAAAATTATTTTTTTCATACCAGTGTTTTAGGATGTTTTCAATAAGCAAATGTTTGATTTTATTTTGCCCTGTACAATCCCGTAAAACATGGAATTATTTTGCTGCTTTCAGTTTGTTCACTTCCTGCTGCAGTGTTTCAATTTGTTTTTGCTGTGCCTTCATGCCTTCAATAAGCAATGGCACGAGTTTGCTGTAATCAACGGCTTTGTAGCCTTTATCATCTGTAAATACCAATTGAGGCAATACCGCTTCCACTTCCTGTGCAATAACACCTACCTGTTCCCTGCTGTCAAAACCATTGGCAGGAAATTCGGTTGTTTTATAATGGTAGGTAACACCGTTTATCTGCTGTAATTTTTCCAGTGGTTTGGTAATCGGTTGAATGTCTTCTTTAAATCTCCTGTCGGAAGGAGTGATGGTGCCGCTTGCTAAAATATTACCGACCACCTGTAGTTTTTGTGAAGGAGCAATGGTGCCGATACCGGTATTACCATTTCTTAAAACAGTAATGGCATTACTTCTTGTCTGGTTGCTAAGCCCGTTACCTATTTGAAATATCCTGTCTGTCGCTACTTCTGTAGTGGCAGAAGGATTGTCGGTAAGATCGTTGTATTCACCAAATGTAGCTGCTGCTTTTGCTTTTGCAAAAATGCTGAATCCCATTGCTACAGCTGCATCGCCATAGGCGTACGCAAAGTTTCCCATAGCAAAAGAAGAAATACCGGTTGCTGTACAGTTGGAACCTGCAGCAAAAGAACTATTCCCGCTTGCATTAGAATAAGCACCTCCTGAAAAAGCAGCATTACCGCTTGCTGTGCTGAAATACCCGCTTGAAAAAGAATTGGCCCCTGAAGCATGTGTTGCCGCACCTGTTGCGGTGGCGCTCATGCCTTCAGAAAAACTTCCGTCACCGAGGGAAATGGAAAAATCGCCGGATGCAGTGGCACCATAACCAATACCTCTTGCGCCCCTGCCATACACCCTGTTACCTGGTCCGATTGCGAGAGATTCCAAACCGGCCGCTACACAATAATTACCGATGGCCGTAGCATAATCTCCGCTTGCTTCACTGTTTTGCCCCATGGCAATGGAAAGAATGGTATTGGCTTTGGAATAGAAGCCGGCCGAAAAACTATACGCTCCTTTGGCAAGGGTACCATTGCCTGTTGCAAAGGAATGCAGGCCGATGCTGTCTGTATCCCAGAAATTACCTGCTGCATAACCCGCTCTCAGTGCTGCTTTTGGCGCAAACCATAACATGCGCCTGCCCGTGCCTTGCTCTGGTACCAAACCGATATTGCTTTGCGAAGTGCCGGCCACAGAAAATAATACACTGCTGTCAGCTACCTGTAACCTGGCTTTGGGATCACTGGTGCCAATGCCCACATTTTGCGCCAATATTTGCTGAACAACGAAAAGACATGGAAGAAAAAATATTTTTTTCATAAGTGTGGTTTAAATGAGTCGCTGCAATAATTGTTAGATAGTGTACCGGCTTGAAAGTTGTTGTCAGCCTGGCTTGTCGAAGGCGATTTAAAATTGTTGTCAACTCCACCTTCGACAAGCTCAGGCTGACAATTGTTTTGTAAAAATTTTCAAACTGATACACCACCAATTTTTAGATCATTTTACAGGAATGGCCTGTTTATTTTTTAGCGTATTTATTTCATCCTGCATGCTGCCTACCTGGCGTTTTAATTCCTTGATGCTTTCAATGAGCAATGGTACCAGTTTTGCATAATCCACCGATTTGTAACCATCAGCATTGGTGCTTACTACTTCAGGTACAACAGCTTCTACTTCCTGCGCCAGCAGGCCCACCTGTGTGCCTTTGATAAAATTCTTTTCAGGAAATTCATCGGTCATCATTTCATACTGCACACCATTGATCTGCTCTAACTTTTTCAATGGGTCTTTTAGCGGAACAATATTTTTCTTGAACCTTGCATCGCTGTTGTAGGTAATTCCATTGGCCCATATGTTGCCGAATACGGTAAGCGCATATCCATTGCTGATCTCGAACTTACCTGCTTCTGTAAACACGCCTGCATTCGTTTGTGTGCCGAAAGAAACTTTGGCACCGGGGTTGTCAGAATGCAATCTCAATTCATTACCGTATACGCCAATGCCTACTTCACCATTTGTACCGGGATACAGTAATATTTTTTCACCCAGTGTTGCAGGAAAAGACAAAGCCCTTGCAGGCGCTTTGTTACCGATGCCGACATTGCCGTTTGAAAGAACTGTGAAAGCATTTCTCCTGTCATTATCGGCACTGCCATTGCCAATTTCAAACAAACGGTTGTTGGCAGTGGTATCATTGTATTGGCCGATCACCAATGAATAGTTTGATTTGGCTTTTGTGAAAACACCCATGCTTGTAGAAGCCCACCCGCTTGCAAAAGTATATTGCCCGAAAGCATAGGATATGGTACCGGTAGATGAAGTGTTGTAACCCAAACTATATGCGCTAAGGCCATTGGCAACAGCATAACTGCCGATCGCTATATCAGAAACTCCCATCGCCTGTGAACCTATGCCGGTGCTAAAGGAATTATTTCCGGCAGCAGTATTTCCTCCGCCAAGTGAAATTGCCTCGATCCCGGATGCAATGCTGCTCCGTCCTGCTGCAAATGAGTAATTCCCGATATTGTCTTTATCCCATTGATTGCCGGTAACATAACCTGTCCTGAATGCCGCTTTATCAGCATACCACATCGTTCTTGTCCCTGCACCTGTTATGGGTGTATTCGCAGGAGTGGCGGGGAGGCTTGCAGCACCTGTAAATACTACGCTGTTGTCTACATGAAATTTTGCAGCAGGCAGGGTAGGGCCGATACCAACATCTCCATTGATGAGAACAGTAACGGCATTTCGCCTGTTCAAAGAATTACCATTTCCTATTTCAAAAAGCCGGTCTGTTAATAGAGTGTCGTTGTATAAACCGAATACAGTTGAATAAGCAGATTTTGCAATTGTACTGTAGCCGGCGCTGAAAGAAGTATTTCCCGGGGCTTCGGTTCTATAGCCCAGTGCGGTAGATTGATAACCGGAAGCTCTTGTGTCATTGCCAAGCGCAGTAGAAAAATTACCGCCTGCAATGGTTCTTATCCCCATGGCAACTGAACTGTTTCCCAGGGAAGCCACATCAAGGCCGATGGCTACCGATCCGCTGCTGAGTGCCTTGGGATTATAGCCTGCCGCAAAGGAAAAATCCCCGATGCTATCCTTATCCCAGTTGTAATCAAAGACCTGTCCTGCCCTGAAAGCCGCTTTGGCAGGATACCACATCATTCTTACGCCTGTACCCGATACAGGAACAGGACCGGGAGATGCGCTGATATAAGTAGAACCGGTGAAGATTACAGCACTATCTGCCACGTGTAGCCTTGCTTTGGGATTGGTTGTTCCAATACCTACATTCTGGGCGAAGGCATTGCTGCAAAAAAATAACAAAATGGGAATGATGATCTTTTTCATGCGAATCAGTTTAGGAGATTACAAATCTCTACAAACTGTTATAGCATGAAGTACCGTAAAAAAGGGATTTTTATAAGAACGGGGAGTGTGAGATATGAGTGATGAACGATTGAACAGTGCTCTTGCTCGTAGCTTATGGCTAAAAGCTAACAGCCTGTCTTCAATTAGTGTAATTAGTTCTATAAAAATTCGTGTAATTCGTCCCGATAGCTATCGGTATTGGTGTAATAAAAACTAAGAGAATCCTACTAATAACAAACATTCCTTACAATAGCTGGAAGTACCAACCAGCCACAGCCGCATACCTGAACTTTTTTCCGGGCATCTGCTGCTGCAGGTAAAAATTTTCTTCCTTTATTTTTCTGCTGATATAGGCATCTGTTCTGTTGAAGCCCGCATTATATACTGTGGCATACCATTGTACTTTTTCAAGATCATCTGAAAAATGACTGTCTTTGTATATTTCATTGCAGATGCAGATAAAAGCGGTAAGGTACACCAGCTGCCATTGTTCATCCTGCAATCTTTCTACCCTTTGCATTCTTATTTGCTGGGCATCGCTGCTGTTGTATTGCAGTTGTAATTCTTTATTTGCAGAAGAGGATAACATCGTCTTTACTTTTTCTTCCACTTCTTCCGCAAAAGATGGCTTCATCTGGAATATGCCGATAGAAAAATTGCTGTACTCTTTGCCGAACTGGACATATAGCGTGCGCAGGCTTTCTGCTTCAATACCGTCTTTTAAAGCATTGTAGCGCATTACTTCAGGAAAAACAAGCGACTGCATAAATACCGGGTCACTTTTGCAAATAGCAGAACAGGTTTCAAATAAAGGCTGCATGGCTGCCATTTTTGTCCTGGCCGTTGTAGCCTTGCTGCCGAATGATGAACCGAAATCCTCATTGCTGTATTGTTTCTTTGCAAAAAGGAAAGCGCTGCCCAGCAACGCTATCCCTGTTACAAAGAGCAGAAGTTTATATTTCTTTTTTGCAGAGATAAACATCTTTAACGCCGCTTTCATTTTTATATACTTTGAAGTAATAAACAGCAGTAACATTGCCGATCGTTATTACTTTAGGAAATACAATACCGCTCAATGAAACTTCCGTGCCATCAGCCTTGTACAATTTTCCTTTATCATAGTAAACAGACTTCGACACATCAGGTGTAATGAACAGCCTGTTGATGCTTTCAATAGGAACTTTGAAGGAAGCTGCTTCTTCACCGTTCACCAGTATTTGCCTCGGGCTTTGCGAAGGAATGCTGATGATATCGCCTTTGTCGCTTACCATGATCTTGCCTTCCCCGCCAGAATACATATCAGCCATGCTGCCTTCCAGTTGTTTGCCGGTAGAAGTAACCGTAAATATTTTCTGGCCGCCCTGGTCCATAACTACTACCATTGCCTGTGTAAAGCTTTCGCTTACATAAAATTTCATGGGAACGGTAGTGCCGGCACCCGCTTTTTGTTTTAGCCCGCCGCTGCTTACCATATAGGTATTGCCCATACCCATTTTATTGGTCATGTTGTTGGCACCACCAATCGTAGCTACTGCAAAAAATTGTTTTTTATCGGGTGATACGAACATTTTTGAAACATGGTCATAAGGACCGTAATTTTTCCCGTTGAATACAATGTGCAGTTTTCCGCCGATGGTCTTGGTGTATTGAATGGCCACCGGGTCTTTCTGATCACCCATGCTCACATTGTTGTCGCTGCTGCCGGATTCATCCTCCATGCTTGCTTTGGAACTCTTGATTGGCGGGCT
>CAYOLS010000222.1:0-5199 GCA_964404845.1 uncultured Ferruginibacter sp.
AGACAGGTTGAGCCAGGGCATTACTTCAGCTATTGAAGGACGTTCCTTATGGGAAAGTTTGCAGGCAGTTTTAACCGTTTCCAAAGAAGTTATGGTCTCAAAGGTTAAGAATACATAGTTTTTTATGGTGTAGGTCTTCATACAAAAATCACGTTTTTACGGCATAGAAAAGGAATGGGGATAAACCATATTTGTAACAATTGTTCACTCAGTAAAAAAAACAAAATGGAGAAAATATCTATTATAGCAGGAGACGGTTATGAGTTAAGCGCCTTATTTGGCCGCATGAATTCAACTATAAAGGATGCCATAATAATCAGCGCTGCAACTGGTGTGAAAAAAGAATACTATATTAACTTTTCCCAATACATGATGCATCAGGGCTATGCTGTACTATTGTATGACTACAGAGGTATCGGAGAATCGGCCCCGGAAAATTTAAGAACCTCTACTGCGAGTATCCAAGACTGGGCTACACAGGATATGAACGCTGCCCTGAATTATATGGTGCAGGAAAAAAACTTTACCGATATTGTTTGGATGGGACATAGCCTCGGTGCTCAATTGGTAGGTTTATTAGATAACCAGGAGCATATCAAAAAAGTTATTTCATTAAGCGCAGCGGTTGGTTATTGGGGCTATTTCCCTTTTCCTAAAAATATGATTGTATGGTTGCAGTGGTATGTTATCAGCCCTTTACTGGTTAAGATATATGGGTACGGGCCTTTAAAAAAAGTAGGCTGGGGCGAAAATATTCCCAGGAGGGTATTTATGGAATGGAGGCAATGGTGCATGAGCAAAACATATTACAGAAAATACCTTCGTCAAAAGTGGAAATACGAAAAGTTTCACAGATTCATAAAGCCTATTACAGCAGTTTACCCCAGCGATGATTTTATTGCTAACGATAAAACTGTGTCATTAATGATGGAGTTCTTTCCCAACGCGCCGGTGCAAATATTAAAAATACCGGTTGAAAAATATACAAAACTGAAAGTCGGGCATACAGGCATTTTCCGAAAGCGGTTTGAAACCACACTGTGGCCGGTTTTGTTTGATATTGTTTCAGGTGCTCAAACTCAGCCGGACTTTAAAAAAAGTGTGTTGCTGTCCTGATTTTCCGGCATATTATTTTATTCTTGGTGATGTATGGTTAATAAAAGTATCGTTACGTATAGCAATAGATATAGGGCAGAAATAATTGATTTGATACTGAATATTCAACAGGTGGAATTTAATATCCCGATTGACATAGATGATCAGCCGGATCTAAAAAATATACCCGCTTTCTATCAAACAGGTAAAGGCAATTTTTGGATAGCGCTTGCTGATAATACTATTATCGGAACTATCGGGCTGCTGGATATTGGCCACAATACGGGTGTATTAAGAAAAATGTTTGTCAGCAGGCCATTTAGGGGGAAGCGTTTTGCAATAGCAGAGAAGCTATTATACACTGCGTTGGAACATGCAAAAAAGGAAGGGCTGACCAAAATTTACCTGGGAACAACGGACCGGTTTATTGCTGCTCAGAAATTTTATTTGAAAAACGGGTTTACCACGATAATAAAATCCGGTTTACCAGATTTTTTTCCATTGATGGCCGTAGATTCTGTTTTCTTTAAGCTGGTATTATAGAAACCAGCCTGAAGCGGTATTTATATTCTCTTTTATAAGGAGGGTTTAAAATATACAAGTAACAAAGTCGCTCACACAAATACCTGTATATAAACAGTTGTTCCTTTGCCAGGTTCCGTATCAATGTCAAAAGTTCCGGTAAGGTATTCTACCCGGTACTCAACGTTTTTAATGCCTGCCCCTTTTTTGGTATCTGCAATATTTTTGTTGAAGCCAATTCCGTTATCTTCCACGGTGATATCTATTTTAGAATCATGCATTACAACTCCCACCACTATTGCAGTAGCCCGGGCATGCTTCACCGCATTATTTACGAGTTCCTGTATAATGCGATAAATAAATATGGCAGGTGTGCTTTCAGGTTCTCTGTTTTGCCCGTATTGCTGGTACATTATATTTATGCCTGTTGTGTTATGCATGGCTTCGCAAAAATCCCTTAATGCCTCCTTTAGTCCGAATTTGGATAGCGCCCCGGGCATTAGGTCATGTGCAACCCTGCGCAAATCAGCAATAGAAGTGTTTAGTAATTCCAGGGAACGTTCAAAGCGTAATGAGTTATCATCCGACAAAGGAATTTTTTCCTTCAGGTTAGTTAAAGAGTATTTGGCTCCGGATAATAATCCGCCCAGTCCGTCATGCAGCTCTTTTGCCACGCGGCTTCTTTCTTCCTCCTGCCCTTTGAGCATAGCATCAATAGCAACAAGCTGGCGATCTTTTTCCAGTTCTATAATCTTTTGTCGCTGTATATCCTGTTGTTGTTTGGCTACTAAACGGCTTTTTCGAAAGTTCATATAAGAGAGAAGACCGATAAGCAATAGCCCGGCAATTACGCTTACAGTTATAATGTTGATGACAGTTTTTTGCCTGTTTGCCATTTCAAGTTTAAGTATGGCATTATCTTTTTTCGATCTTTCGTACTTGTTTTGAATATCAGCGGCAGCAATAAAATTCTCGCTTTTTACCAGCTCGTCGTGCATTTTAATATTCAGCAAATTGTAATGGTTGGCCTTCCTGTAGTCGCCCATTAGTTCATAAGTTTCAGCAAGACCGTTATAATAGGCACACAGCCATCTGGGGGCGTTGTATTTCTCGGCCAGATCAAGACCTTTATTATAAAAGCCAAGCGCCTGTGTATATTGCTTTTTAAGCCTATGACTGCTGCCCAGGTTGGAATAGATATTCAGGAGTGTGGTTTCCTTAGGCTTATTTTGAAGAAGCATTGCCGATTTGTTGATATAGTAGATGGCTGAATCATGATTTCCCAATCGTGTGTATGTTCCAGACAGCCCATTGCCCTGGTTAATCATGCTAACGGTATCCTTTATGGTTGTAGCCAAACGGAAAGCTTCAGTCATTTGTCTTAGGCCAGGCCTGTAATCAGTTTTTTTTTCGAAGCTAAGTTCGAACAACATTTTGCCAAGATTATATTTTGCTTTGCTAAGCCCGGGTAAATAATTATTTTTTTTGCTGATTGCAATGGATTGCCTGTAATATTCCTCGGCCTTGCCGGATACATTGTTTCTTTCATAAATAGACCCCAGCACATTAAGCGTTTGTGCAAGTATTGTATGAAGCCCTTGTTTTTCTGCAATGGCCTGTGCCTTGGTAAGATACTTTGCAGCTTCGCCAAATTGTGTAACAATGGCGTAGTGCCTCCCCATTTGAAAATAAGCGCCGGCTCTGATATCTGCAAGAGAGTCGCCAGAACTGCGTAAGTCAATCCAATTAAATATCATTTTCCTCGTCACTGAGTCATCAGGATTTAATTCGGAAAGCAATGTCAGATAGTGTTTAAGGTTTTGCTTGTTAGCGGTTGTGGCGTTTAACATTTTTTTCAACGAATCTTCAGTAGACTGCTGGCTGAAAGAAAACAATGAGTTAAGCAAGAATCCCAAATAGAAGAAAACTGTCCGCATGAAAGACATATTATATAGTAAATAACGAAATTAAAACTTAAAACACTCTAATCCATTGGCGGTATTAAAATTCACCCTTTTACGGGATATGGCTACGGTAACAAAAGTCCTTCGAAAAATATATTAGTGTCATGCCGAGCAAAATGTGACTGCGAAACTTCCCGCAGATAGCGGAGATTCTCGCAGATTGATTCTGCGATCATCCGCGGGAAAAGGTTGGAAGTCGGAAGTCGGAGGTCGGAAGCACGTACACCTGATATCGTACATCTTACATTTATTTAACCTTACCCTCCCCCCTTCGGGGAGTTTTAAATTCCGCACTTTTAAACACTATGTGGCGGCTGGAGGTCGGAAGCACGTACACCTGGTATCGTACATCGTACAACTCTCCCCTCCCGCAGATAGCGGAGATTTTCACAGATTGATTCTGCGGTCATCTGCGCAATCAGCGGGAGATATTTCCATGTAGATTTTCCCGCAGATCACGGGGATTTTCGCAGAAAGCAATCGTAAAAATTCTGCGGTCATTCCATCTAACAACCGATGAATGTTAGCAAAGTTGTTTTGCTTTTTAAAAATGTCAATCAGCGGGAAAAGTCTGGAAGCGACACTAAAGGTTTTTCGTGGCTGTACGGCTGCTTTTTGCAGGCTCCACAGAAGCCCCGTATTTATAGCCGAATGGGTTTGAATGGTTGGTTACGGCTCCGCCAGGTGCCGCGTGTAGCGATTATGGTTATCCGATAAAGGAACCACAAAGCCTCAAAGACACGAAGTAGCACAAAGAACGCCGATGTTAAGTAAACGACATTGATTGAGCATTGATTATTCCGCGGGAAAAGTCTGGAAGCGACACTAAAGGTCTTTCGTGGCTGTACGGCTGCTTTTTGCAGGCTCCACAGGAGCCCCGTATTTATAGCCGAATGGGTTTGAATGGTTGGTTACGGCTCCGCCAGGTGCCGCGTGTAGCGATTATGGTTATCCGATAAAAGAACCACAAAGCCTCAAAGACACGAAGTAGCACAAAGAACGCCGATATTAAGTAAACGACATTGATTGAGCATTAAAATAAGCCGCTTCCGACTGCTTAAAAAATGAGCGGGCTGTAAAAACAGCCCGCGTTGTAACTCTTAACCAAAAAGATACATGAGAAAAATGTTTGTTACTATTCTTTATCCCACCACAACCGGCTGCTGAGTGTACGCCCCTTGGGCGTGTTACGGTTATACTGCATCTCGCTGCTGGGATAATGTAAAGCCCTTGGCACTACACCACCTGTGGTGTTACGAGCCGGTGGTGTTAGTGCGGGTATGCCTGTTCTTCTCCAATCGGTCCACGATTCGGGCGAAAGGAATAAAGCAATATACTTTTGTATCATAATGTCTTCTATCGTAATATTGACTGCTGTTTTTCCAATGACTTCTAAATAGGCCGAACCCAATCCGTTTCTTTCCAGGTTTACCTCAACCGCTTTGTTGTATGCCAATGCAGCCGCTTCTTTATTATCCTTTTTAAATTGAGCTTCTGCTTCAATAAATAACAACTCATCATAAGTCATCAGGTAAATAGGGGAGGATAAGGAGCCGTGCAGCGCACCCAAATAATCTTTAGTGTCGCTTCCAGACTTTTCCCGCTGATTGACATTTTT
>CAYOLS010000223.1:0-5198 GCA_964404845.1 uncultured Ferruginibacter sp.
AAATACTGGTATGGCAATATGAAGGATAAGATCTGGGGCGAATATGGTTTCTACGATGCATTCAGTGAAACTGCCAATTGGTTTCCTAAAAGATACCTGGCTATCGACCAGGGCCCGATAGTAGTAATGATGGAAAACTATCGCAGCAACCTGCTATGGAATTTATTTATGAGCTGTCCTGAAATAAAAGCAGGGCTTACCAAACTCGGCTTTCAAAGCCCATGGATAAAAAAATGATATTGATATGAAGAAGCTATTCTTATTGTTTATTCTTTTAACTCCATTGTTATTATCTGCGCAAACAGAAATAAAAATGATGAGCTTTAATATCCGGCTTGATGTGGCATCGGACGGAGAGAACCGCTGGGATGCAAGAAAAGATAAAGTTGCAGGACTGATCAATTATTACGAACCTGATTTTGCAGGCGGGCAGGAAGTGCAGCATCACCAGTTGCAATATTTATTGAGCAACCTGCAGGGCTATGGCCATATTGGTGTTGGCAGGGATGATGGTAAAACAGATGGTGAATATTCCTGCATTTTTTACAAAAAAGATAAGTACAGGCTCATACAACAATCTACTTTCTGGCTATCACCCACACCCGATTCTGTTTCCTTTGGCTGGAACGCAGCATGCAGGCGGGTTTGCACTTATGGATTGTTCCAGTCTGTAAAAACAAAACAATATGTGTGGGTATTTAATACGCACTTCGATCATATCAGCGCACCCGCAAGAGAAGAATCTGCGAAACTCATCGTTAAAAAAATAAACGAGGTCAACACAAAAAAATATCCCGTGATCGTTTCCGGCGATTTTAATTCAAAGCCAACAGAAGCGCCTGCACAATACATGATGGCTAATATGAACAACAGCCGAATGATCAGCAAACAGGTGTACGGCGGACCTGATACCTGGAATGCATTCCAATTCACTAAAAAACCGGAGGGTTGTATCGACTATATTTTTGTATCAAAAAATAAAAGGATCAGTGTTACAAAATTCGCCACCATCACAGATTCTTATGATATGAAATATCCATCCGATCATTTCCCGGTCATGGCTACCATCAACATCAGCAAATGAAAAAGATATTTTCCATACTATTTTTTATAGCGATCTATAAATTATCATACTCCCAAATTTCCCCTTTAGGGGGCCAGGGGGTAGGACGTACTTACTGTAACCCCATCAACATCGACTACGGTTATACCCCCATACCCAACTTCGCCAACTGGGGCAGGCACAGGGCCACAGCTGATCCCGTTATTGTAAATTATAAGAACGATTATTATTTATTCAGTACCAATCAATGGGGTTACTGGTGGAGCAGCGATATGCTGCACTGGAATTTTGTTTCTAAAAAATTCCTGCGTCCATGGAACAAAACCTATGATGAATTGTGTGCGCCTGCAGTGGGCATCATCGGCGATACCATGATCGTTTTCGGTTCTACCTATACTTCGAATTTTTCGATATGGATGAGTACCAATCCCAAAGCCAATGAGTGGAAACCTTTGGTAGATTCATTTGATATCGGCGGCTGGGATCCTTCTTTTTTTACAGACGATGATGGAAAGCTTTACATGTACAATGGCAGCAGTAATAAATTTCCCATGTATGGTGTGGAGTTAAACCGTAAAACTATGCAGCCGTACGGTACAAGAAAAGAAATGTATTTGCTGGAACCCTGGCGCTTTGGCTGGCAACGCTTTGGCGAGCACATGGATAATACTTTTTTGGATCCCTTCATTGAAGGAAGCCATATGACAAAATACAAGAACAAATATTATTTACAATACGGTGCGCCCGGTACAGAGTTCAGCGGCTATGCCGATGGTTTGCTGGTAGGGAACGATCCACTCGGCGGATTTGAAGCACAAAGCGATCCGCTCAGTATTAAAGTAGGAGGTTTTGTAAGAGGAGCAGGGCATGGTGCCACATTTAAAGATAAGTTTGGTCAGTACTGGCATGTATCCACCACCGTTATCTCCGTAAAAAATACTTTTGAAAGAAGGCTCGGTGTATGGCCTACAGGGTTTGATAAAGACGATAAAATGTTTTGTAACACTACGTTCGGCGATTACCCGCATTATATTCCTTCTGCGAAAATTGACGGAAGCAAATATGGTGACAATGGAAAGTCACCCTATTTCACAGGCTGGATGTTGCTCAATTATAACAAGCCTGTGCAAGTGTCTTCCACACTGGGTGGTTGCCATGCCAACAATGCAGTAGACGAGCTGGTAAAAACTTACTGGAGCGCTGCCACGGGCAATAAAGGAGAATGGATACAAACAGATCTTGGCAATGTATCCACAGTAAATGCTGTACAGATCAATTATGCCGACCAGGATGTAAGTTTCCCCAAAGAAATGGACAGCATATTTTTAGGAAAGACCATCGGCCTTTTTCACCAGTACAAAATGTATTATTCTGTGGATGGAAAAAAATGGACCGTACTGGTTGATAAAAGCAACAACAAAAAAGATGTGCCCCATGATTACGTGGAACTGGAGAAGCCCGTGCAGGCCCGTTACATAAAGTTGGAAAATATAACCATGCCAACCGGTAAATTTGCCATCAGCGGCCTGCGTGTTTTTGGCAATGGCAATGGTACAGCGCCTAAACCCGTAGAAGGTTTTATTGTACTGCGCACAGAAAAGGACAAGCGCAGTGCTTTTATAAAATGGAAACCTGCTGATGATGCATTTGCCTACAATATTTATTATGGCACGGAGCCTGGTAAATTGTACAGCAGCATCATGGTGCATGCCAACAATGAATACTGGATGAAAGCGATGGATTCGCAAAAGCCATATTATTATTGTATTGAAGCCGTAAATGAAAATGGTACCAGCGAAAGAACAAAAACTATAAAGGTTGATTGATTACTTTGGCTTGAATAGCCGGATATGAACTCAATAGCTGCGGGCTTAAGCCCCATAGCTATTCATAAAAAATATATTATGAAATTGAAAAAAATATTCCTGTTACTCCTCCTGCCTGCTTTTTCTTTACTGGCCTGCGCACAGGAAACAAAGCCGCCTTACTGGAATGATATTCAGCAATTCAAAAAGCAGGATAGCATTGCCTTTCCTGCTGCAAAACAAATATTGTTTGTAGGCAGCTCTTCCTTTACCATGTGGAAAGATGTGCAGGATTATTTTCCCGGTTTCCCCATTATAAACAGGGGTTTCGGCGGATCATCCATCACTGATCTTATTCGCTATGCCGATGATATCATACTGCCGTATCAACCAAAACAAATTGTGATCTATTGTGGTGAGAATGACTTTGCAGGTGATGCTGCTCTTATGCCGGCAAAAGTAGCAGAACGTTTTTCTGAATTGTTCAGCATCATCCGTAAAAAATATCCCAAAGTACCGGTCGCTTATATTTCTATGAAGCCAAGCCCGGCGAGAATGGGTCTTATGCCTAAGTTCAATGTGGCGAATGTGATGATAAAAGAATTTCTGAAAACAAAAAAACGCACAGCATATATAGATGTTTACCATGCCATGCTGAACAGCGATGGCACTGCAATGACAGATATTTTTTTGCAGGATAATCTGCATATGAACAAAAAAGGATATGCTATCTGGCAAAAGATCATTGCGCCGTATTTGAAGAAATAGGGTAGGTACCGCAGGTCAGACCCGGGTTTTACCACAAAGACGCAAAGAAAAATCACGCAAAGTTCGCTAAGCCTTTTGCGTACTTTACGAATAACGCTGCGTCTTTGCGGTTCAAAAAAAGAATTAAAATCAACACACATGAAAAGGAATTATTGTTTGTTTATCGTTGCCTTGCTTTTTACAGCTAACAGCTTTGCACAAAAGCCTGATCCTGTAAAAATGAAAATTTTCATTGACGCACTCATGAAAAAAATGACCGTTGATGAAAAGATAGGGCAGCTCAATCTCCCCGGCTCCGGTGATATTGTTACCGGCCAGGCGCAAAGCTCCGACATCGGAAAAAAAATAAAAGCAGGCCAGGTAGGCGGCCTCTTCAACATTAAAGGTGTTGAAAAAATAAAAGAAGTACAAAGAGTAGCAGTAGAAGAAAGCCGTCTTAAAATTCCTTTGCTCTTTGGTATGGATGTGATACATGGCTATCAAACTACATTCCCTATTCCATTGGCCATGAGCTGTACCTGGGATATGAACCTGGTGGAGCAATCAGCAAGGATAGCCGCCATAGAAGCCAGTGCCAGCGGTATCAACTGGACATTCAGTCCGATGGTGGATGTCAGCCGTGACCCACGCTGGGGCCGCATTTCAGAAGGCAATGGTGAAGATGCTTACCTCGGTTCACAGATCGCCAGGGCAATGGTGAAAGGTTACCAGGGCGACTTCAGCAGCAATACCAATATCATGGCTTGTGTAAAACACTATGCATTGTATGGCGCAGCAGAGGCAGGCAGGGATTACAATACCACCGACATGAGCCGGGTGCGCATGTTCAACGAATACCTGCCACCTTACAAAGCTGCGGTGGATGCAGGCGTTGGTTCCGTGATGGCGTCTTTCAATGAAGTAGATGGTATTCCCGCCACCGGCAGTAAATATTTAATGACCGATATATTAAGAACCCAATGGGGTTTTAAAGGTTTCGTGGTAACAGATTATACAGGCATCAACGAAATGATTGATCATGGTATGGGCAATCTGCAGCAGGTGTCGGCGCTCGCATTAAGAGCCGGTATCAATATGGATATGGTGGGGGAAGGATTTTTACTTACGCTAAAAAAATCATTGCAGGAAGGAAAAGTAACACAGAAACAAATTGATGATGCCTGCAGGCTGATACTCGAAGCAAAATACAAACTCGGTTTATTCAGCGATCCTTATAAATATTGCAATGCAGAGAGAAGCAAAACAGATGTGTACACGCCTGCGCATATTCAATCGGCAAGGGCTACTGCAACCGAAAGTTTTGTGCTGCTAAAAAATCAGAACAATGTATTGCCACTAAAAAAATCGGGTAAGATAGCACTGATAGGGCCGCTGGCCAACACAAGAGAAAATATGCCCGGTACCTGGAGCGTAGCCACCGATCTTAAAACTGCCATCGCTGTAAAAGAAGGATTGGAAAAAGCAGTAGGCAGCAATGCACAAATATTGTATGCCAAAGGTTCCAAACTGGATTCCGACAGCAATTTCGAAAAAAGAGGGACTATGTTTGGCCGTGAATTACC
>CAYOLS010000224.1:0-5195 GCA_964404845.1 uncultured Ferruginibacter sp.
CACCAATGCTATCCTTAGCGTCGATCGCTTTTTGCAATCCTTTGTCAAGGCCGGCTTCCCCTCCTATTTCTTTAATAGTTGCTTCGCAATGAATACCCGGCTGTGCTAATATCTTTTTTGCAACTACCCCGGCAGCCACCAGGCACACCGTTAACCTCCCGCTGAAATGCCCGCCACCCCTGTAATCTTCGAAGCCTTTGAATTTTTCATGCGCTACCCAATCAGCATGACCCGGGCGGGGGAAAGGGCGCAGTTTTTCATAATCACTGCTACGGGTATTGTTATTTTCAAAAATAATGGCAATGGGTGCACCAGTGGTAGTATCATTAAATACACCCGATAAAAAAACGGGTACATCATCTTCCTTTCTTGGTGTAGTGCCTTTTTGAATACCGCCCTTGCGGCGTTCGATATCTGTTACGAAATCTTCTGCCTTCAGCGAAATACCGGGCGGACATCCGTCTATTACAATTCCAACAGACGGGCCGTGGGATTCACCGAATATGCTTACCCTGAAAATTGTTCCGAAGCTGTTCAAAATATTTTAGTTGAAATAATGAAAATTAAATTGATTGAATAGACCCACCCAGCTGCTTCAGGTGATCATAAAAAGCAGGGTAGGATTTATTGATGGCTTCCGCTTCTTCAATACCTGTTTCTCCTGCTGCTTTCAAAGCTGCCACTGCTGTGGCCATTGCAATGCGATGATCATGCCTTGAATGAACAGTTGCACCTTTCAGCTTTCCACCACCTTCAATGATCATCAGGTCATCCTGCAGGCGGATACCAACGCCCATTTTACCAAACTCCTCCTGTAAAGTTAAGGCACGATCACTTTCCTTGTGCGCCAGCCTGCCTGCACCTTCAATGACCGAGGTTCCTTCGCAATAAGCAGCCAGTGCTACTAATGGCGGAAAAAGGTCGGGGCAATGCGTAGCATCAAAATGAAATGCTTTTAATTCGGCAGGCGCTACTTCTATATGATCAGCATTAATGCTCAACCTGGCCTGGCTTTGCTGTAAAGCCTGCAAAATGGCTTTGTCTGCCTGCGCAGAAAAAACATCCAGGCCTTTTACTTTTATCTTTCCTGCAATAGCTCCCGACACCAGTAAAAAAGAAGCGCCGCTCCAATCGCCTTCTACAGAATAGTCAATCTGCCGGCCGGTCAACTGATTGCCCGGAAGAATGGTAAAAATTTTATGATCATCGTTTGAAACCTTGTATCCAAAATGTTCCAGCATTTGCAAACTAAGATCTATATAAGGTTTGCTTTTAAGATTTTCGACATGTATTACAGCCGGTGAGACCGCCGCTTTAGCATAAGCAAACAACAAGCCCGTTAAAAACTGTGAGCTTAATGAACCATCGATCGTAATTTCTTTTGGTTGCAAAGGGCCCTGTACGATCAATGGCAATTTACCATTATTGGTTTTGATGCTGATACCCAGTTGCGGAAATATTTCATCGAAAAAATCCATGGGCCTGCTGGCAAGACTACCACTACCGGTTATGTGTACCCGCTGTTTGTACAAAGCAGCAATAGGTGTGAACATACGGATGCTCAAACCGCTTTCCCCGCAATTGATAGAACGTTCACTATTGTCATCTCCAAAATTTTTAGATGACACTTCCAAAGAACCGTCCGGCAATTGCACTACAGATGCGCCCAGCTGTTCAATGATGGACAAGGCAGCCTTGTCATCATTACTTATACCAGGGTTGTGAATGGTTGTAATGCCTTCGTGCAACAAAGCAAGCGCACAGGCCCGCTGCATGGCGCTTTTGGAAGCCGGGACTACTATCTCTCCTGAAATGCCGGATGGCTGTATAATTACCTTCATGAAATTTATAAGGACTGTATCAATGTTTTTAAATCTGTTAGTGGGATCGGTTTTACAATACCCGTTCCTATAGCATCCAGCAGGATAAAGCTCATATTGTCATTCTCCCTTTTCTTATCATTGATGAGGATATCCCATATTTTTTCTTTGTCAAAGGAGAAAGCAACGGGGAGCTGGTATTGTTGCAATAAAGCAACCAATTGCTCTTGTTCATCTTCACTAAACCCATTGATAGCTTTGCTGATATTACCCGCCAGCACCATGCCGATACTGATAGCATGACCATGAGACAAACCATAAGTGGCTTCAATGGCATGACCAATGGTATGACCGAAGTTCAGCAGCTTGCGATCGCCGGTTTCCAACTCATCTTTTAATACGATGGAAATTTTAATGGAAACATTCTTTTCGATGATGTCTGCAATAAGCGATGCATCATTTTTAAACGCTGCAATTGTTTTTGCCGATAAAAAATCAAACTGCTCTTTATCCCTGATACAAGCATGTTTAATGATCTCGGCAAATCCATTGATCCATTCTTCTTCGGGCAATGACTGCAAAAAACTATAATCGAACAAAACATATTCGGGCTGGAAAATGGTACCTACCTGGTTTTTGTAAACACCTACATCAACTCCATTCTTTCCTCCAATGGCGGCATCTACCATCGCCAATATGGATGTTGGCACCTGCACCAGCTTCACACCTCTTTTATATATGCTGGCGGCATAACCTGCCATATCTGTTACAACACCGCCTCCAACACCAATGATCACCGTTTGTTTATCTGCCTGCCAGTGCAACAACTGGTCGATAATACCATCCACTGTTCCTTGTTGCTTGTGCGCTTCACCTGCCGGCAATACAATGATCTTGTATCCTTCAAATTTTGAAGCATGATGCTTCATTACATTTTCATCTGTAATGATCACCAGCTTTTCTTTGGAGAACAACTCAACCAGCATCGAAAACGATGCATCAAAAACATATTCTACTGTTTTGCTGGTAAACCCAACCTTTTGTCTGCGCATATTAAATTTTATTATTCCTCTCTTGCCTTCAGGCAAGGGCAAGTCAGCGAAAGCTATGAACTATCAGCAATCCGCTATTTATCGTACATCACTTTATTCTGGTGACTAATACTCTCCAAATGTACCGCATCAAAATAGCGGATAATAAATTCCTTGCTTAACCCCAACTGTTCTCCTTTGTTCACTGCCCTGTCGAGTATTTCATTCCAGCGATTGGTTTGAAGAATGGTAACGTTGTTATCCCTTTTGTATTCGCCTATTTTATCTGCGATCTTCATGCGCTGGCCGATCAGCGTCAGCAGCTCATCATCAATATGATTGATCTGTTCCCTTAATTTGGCCAATGCATTCACAAATTCCTGCTGGTCCGTATTTTCTTCCCTCCATACCAGTGCATCAAAAATTTCTGCCAGCCGTTCAGGCGTTACCTGCTGCTTGGCATCGCTCCATGCATTATCAGGGTCAATATGGCTTTCCAGCATCAGCCCGCCAAAATCAAGATCAATGCTTTTTTGCGCTATAGATTGCAGCATGTGCCTGTTGCCGCAGATGTGCGACGGATCGCAGAGGAGCAGCATACCGGGAAAACGCCTTTTCATCTCGATCGGCAAATGCCACATCGGCGCATTGCGGTATTCGGTATTGCCATAGTTTGAAAACCCACGGTGGATCATGCCAATATCATTCACCCCTACTTTTTGTAAGCGTTCAATAGCGCCTCCCCATAATTCCAGGTCTGGGTTGATGGGATTTTTTACCAGCACCGGTACATTGGTGCCTCGTAATGCATCGGCTACTTCCTGCACGCTGAACGGGTTTACCGTAGTGCGGGCACCAATCCATAAAATATCCACTTCAAACTGCAAAGCTACTTCCACATGTTTGGCTGTAGCTACTTCCACGGCGGTGGGCAGACCGGTTATTTTTTTGGCCTGTAATAACCAGGGCAGACCTTTCACCCCGATACCTTCAAACATACCCGGCTTGGTACGTGGTTTCCATATGCCGGCACGCAACACATCTACCTTTCCTGTAGCGGCCAGGCGCTGGGCTGTTTGCAATACCTGTTCCTCGGTTTCAGCACTGCATGGACCACTGATCAGCAGCGGGCGCTTATTCCAGGTAGCTTCAATATTCTCTTTCATGACTGTTTTTTCTGATTGCATTGTAAAACTAATTTATTTGTTTTTAAACCTTTAACCGCTACCTGGGTTACAACCCAGGCAGGATTAATTATTATTTTAATATCCTTTTTATAGTATTGGCATTCTGTATCAGCGATGCCAGGTATTCAAAATTTTCTTTTTCAAGGCAACTTTTAAACTTCCGTAGCTGGCTGATATGCTCGTTCAATACGTCCAGCACATTTTCCTTGTTCTGCATAAAAATAGGCACCCACATGTCCGGGTTACTTTTGGCCAGCCTCACGGTACTTTCAAAACCGCCACTCGCCAGTTCAAAAATGGCATCGTCTTCTTTTTCCTTTTCCAGGACGGTATTAGCCAGTGCAAAAGAAGTGATATGCGAAATATGACTAATATATGCTGCATGCACATCATGATCCTTTGCATCCATATAAATAATGTGCATCCCGAGCTGGCGATAGATATTTTCCACGAGATCCACGGCATCGGCATCGCTCCGTTCCTTATTGCAGATCACCACTGCCTTTTCAGCAAAAGCTCCTGGTACGGCAGCAGCCGGGCCACTGAACTCCGTTCCCCACATGGGATGGGTTGCTACAAAACGCTTCCCTTTTTCGTGCTGGTCTGCAAGTGCTGTGATGGAATATTTGGTAGAACCTACATCCATAACAACCTGTTTATTTACCTGCATTAAAATTTCAGGTAAAATCACTTCAGCCTTATCCACAGGGACACATAGCAAAATAAGGTCAGCATTTTTAATTGCTGTTGACAGGCCTGCTACTTCATCTGCCAAACCCAGTTCCAACGCCTTTTGCCGGTGCTCCGGGTTGTTATCCACCCCGATTATCCTGGATGCGATCTTCTTTTCTTTGAGCGCAAGCGCCATCGAGCCGCCGATCAAACCCATACCAATTATCGCTACATTCATATGATTGCTTTTATCCTGTTAATAGCCTGTTCTATTTTTTCCTCCGGGCAACAAAGACTGACCCTGATATAATTTTTCCCGTTCTTTCCAAAAATGCCGCCGGGCGTAATAAAGACATTGGCTTTGTACAATACATGGTCGCTCAACTGGTAACCATCTTCAAAGCCGGCTGGAACCGATGCCCATACAAACCTGCCTGCCTGTTTGCGGTTATAGTTACATCCAAGTGTATCCAACAGCTCATACA
>CAYOLS010000225.1:0-5193 GCA_964404845.1 uncultured Ferruginibacter sp.
ACCTGACTATATTCATGTAAAGCCTCCTATCGCCAACTTTACAGTTAACTTCAATTGCGATCAGCCTTATGTAAGAAATTTCACTGACCAGTCTATTGGCGTAGATGAATGGTCATGGTCGTTTGGAGATGGCGCTACTTCCACATTGCAAAGTCCGTCGCATACCTATGCTACTCCGGGAACCTATACCGTTCAGTTGACAGTACGCAACCTGCAAACAGGATGCTCGCATACCAGGTTGGGCCAGGTGATCATTGCTGATGAGATCGCCAGCTTCACTGCATCACAAACAGAACTCTGTACAAAAGCAACTGCAACATTCACCGCAACGCAGCGTTACACAGGTGGCATCATCAATTATGCATGGAGTTTTGGTGACGGTGCCACGGCTACTGGAAATCCTGTGAACCATGTTTACCAGGCCAGCGGAAATTATTCCATCCGGCTGATCATTACAGATGCGGCAGGATGTAAGGACACAGCGTTCCTGCAAAATCATATCAGGGTAAACGGGCCTGTGGCAAATTTCAATGCAGCCTTGCCCGGCAGTTGTTTGAACACAGCTGTTCAATTCAACGATCTCAGTACTACTGATGGCATACATACTATTACAGAATGGACATGGAATTATGGAGATGGTAACACAGAAACTTTAACAGCGCCGCCGTTTTCGCATGCCTATGCTGCAAGTGGCAGCTATCATGTAGCGCTTACCGTAAAAGATGCAGCAGGCTGCACCAGCAGTATTACCAAGCAAAATCATTTGATCATATCAACACCTGTAGCCACTTTTAAAACCACAGACACCTTATCATGCCCCGGAAGCGGCGTGGTATTCAGCAACCAATCCGCTGGTCCGACTCTTACTTATGCCTGGGACTTTGGCGACGGGCAAACCAGTACGGCTGCTGCACCAACACATGTATATACAGCAACGGGCACTTATACTGTTAAACTTCGCATTACAGATAAATATGGCTGCACAAGTGAGATCATAAAAAATAATTACATCAGGATCGTATTACCTGTTGCAGATTTTACTGTCAGCGATTCTATTGGTACCTGTCCGCCGCTGATCGTGCAGTTCACCAATACTTCCATCAACCAGGCAACTTACCGCTGGGATTTTGGCGATGGCACTTTTTCCAATGCCGCAAGTCCTTCACATTTTTACAATGAAGCAGGAGAATACATCGCCAAGCTTACCATTACAAGCGCAGGTGGTTGCACATCGGTGAAAACAAAAAAAATAATTGTAAAAGGGCCAAAAGGAAGTTTCACTTACAACAACAGAACGGGCTGTGCGCCTTTGACTGTACGCTTTACAGCATCTACACAAAACAGGTCATCGTTTGTATGGGATTTTAATGATGGTACTACCATTACCACCAACGACTCTGTTGTTTCACATACTTATACTATTCCGGGCATTTATTTACCTAAGGTGATATTGAAAGATGCCGCAGGTTGTACAGTTCCGATCGTTGGAAAAGATACCATTTTTGTAAAAGGTGTGGAAGCAAGGTTTACCGCCGGCACTATATTGCTCTGCGATCGTGGAACTGTACAGTTTACCAACAGCTCTGTAAGCAACGATGCGATAGCAAGTTACCTGTGGAATTTTGGTGATGGACAAACCTCAACAGCAGCATCTCCTTCGCATCAATACAATGCAACAGGAAATTATTTTGTAAAATTAATAGTAATAACTGCTTCAGGCTGTACAGATAGTATGACAATGGCACAGCCCGTTAAAATTGTGCGATCGCCTGTTATATCTGCTACCCAATCTGCCAATGGATGCATGCCTTTGCGGGTACAGTTCTCCGGTACTTTACAAAATGCAGATACTTCAGCGATCAGCTGGCAATGGAAATTCAGCGATGGAAGAACATTTGACAGCAGGATAATAGACTCCATCGTTTTTACAAATGCAGGCACTTATACCTACCAGTTAATTGCGAACAACAGCAGTGGCTGCAAGGATACTGCAACCGGCAGTATACAATCCTATGCCATGCCTAATACCAATGCAGGTGCAGACAAGATGATCTGTAAAGGCATTGCACAACCGATCGTTGCCACAGGAGCGGCATCTTATACATGGTCTCCCGCAGCAGGTTTGAGTTGTACCAATTGCCCCTCGCCAATGGCGAACCCTGCTACAGCAACGCAGTATATTGTTACCGGTACATCTGCACAGGGTTGTATAAAAAAAGATACGGTTAAAATAGAGGTAGCATTTCCATTTAAAATGACCGTAGGCACAGGTGATACATTATGCATAGGAGAATCTGCAACATTGATAGCAATGGGAGCAGCATCTTATCAATGGAGTCCCTCCACAGGATTGAGCAGCACAAATTTACCTGTTGTAAAAGCCAAGCCGGTAACAACTACACGATATATGCTGGTAGGCAGCGATAGTGTTGGTTGTTTCAAAGACACAGCATATTTTCCTGTAACCGTATATCCTATACCAACAGTGAATGCCGGCGCAGATATTACGATGAATGTAGGGCAAACAAGATCCATCATACCTGTTGTATCGGGTGATGTAACGCAGGCATTATGGACACCGTCAACAGGTATTGTAAGAAGTGTTTTTCCGGGTATAGAAATAAAACCAAATAACACGACCGATTACCAGGTTACAGTGAGCAACCCGGGCGGTTGTACAGCCACTGACAATATCAGGGTGCAGGTGTTGTGCAACAATGCGAATGTATTTATCCCGAATACATTTTCTCCCAACGGTGATGGCGTTAACGAAATATTCTATCCAAGAGGTACAGGATTATTCAACATCAGGTCATTGAGAATATACAACCGCTGGGGCGAAATGGTTTTTGAAAATGCACATTTCAAGGCCAATGATCCAAACAGCGGATGGAACGGTACTTTCCGTGGACAAAAATTAAGCCCTGATGTTTTTGTTTATGTATTCGAAATTATTTGCGACAACAATGAATCACTGATATATAAGGGAGACATTACTTTAATAAGGTAGTTATCCAAAAAACATACACACATCCAATATCTTACTTATGAAACCACTTTTAAAATTTTTAGCACTGGGTATCGCAATGTTTTGTTGCTGCCCGGATGCCGCTGCGCAGGATATCCATTTCTCCCAGATGTTTGAAACACCTTTGCTGCGCAACCCTGCGCTGGCGGGCATTTTCTCTGGTGATGTAAGAGCACAGGCTGTCTATCGCTCCCAATACAATGCAGTAGCGCATGCTTATCAGACTGCTTCAGCTAACGTAGAATATAAAATGTTGGTCACAAATGACGATTATCTTACGATGGGCGCACAGGTATTATACGATAAAGCCGGTGCCGTTTCATTAACATCAACACATATTTTACCGGCGCTAAATTATCACAAGTCATTAAGCGATCAGCGCAGTATGTATCTTTCATTGGGTGTAATGGGTGGTTATGTACAAAGAAGAATAGACCCATCCAAGATCACTACCAACTCACAATACGATGGGGATCATTTCAATGAATTGATGTATAACGGGGAAACTTTCCCTTCTCCTTCCTACTCTTATTTTGATGGCAGCGTAGGGTTAAGTTTCAATACCGAATTAGGCTACAAGCCTGAAAACAATATGTATGCAGGTATTGCATACCACCATTTTAATAAAGCAAAGAAAGTAAGCTTTTATACCGAGAGCAATATTGAGCTTACGCCAAAGTGGGTTGCTTCTGCCGGCGTCCGCACCAGCGTAACAGATTACAACTATATTACCATCGAAGCTGATTATACAAGGCAGGGCGCATACAGGGAGGTCATCGGCGGATTACTTTACTCTATGAAATTAGAATCGCCTGATGAGCCCAGGTATATTGTACATGGCGGTGCGTATATCCGCTGGAATGATGCCATTATTCCCGTAGCAAAGCTTGAAATGAAACCGTTGTCTTTTGCAGTAAGCTATGATATAAACATTTCTAAATTAAGCCAGGGAAGCAGGGGCCGTGGTGGTTTCGAACTGTCCATCGTTTACCAGAAATTCCTGGATAGACAGAACAGTGCGATCAATGCGGTACGTTGTCCTAAATTCTAACACATCATCACGACTACATTTTTACCTCCGAAATAATTATACTTCTTCGTTCCTATGAAACCACAAGAAAGCCCTTTGCAATATTTGCACGGGCTTTTCTTTTAATTAACCAACATAAGCTCATTATTCTTACCATAAATATGGAATTTATAAATTGTTTTGTCAATAACCATTTTGTGTTATAGCAATTGTCAATAAAACAGCTATAATAAAAAGCCCCGTTCAAAACTGAACGGGGCTGTATCTTTAGCAAATCAGCCTATTAGCTGATCAGCACATTACTCTTCGATCTTCACTTTACCTTTTGATTTAGCTATTACTTCTTCTGCAATGTTGTTTGGTGCAGGATTGTAATGGCTGAACTCCATGGTAGAAGTAGCACGGCCCGAAGACAGTGAACGCAATTGCGTTACGTATCCGAACATTTCGCTCAATGGAACTTTAGCTTTGATAACTTGTAAGTTAGCACGGCTATCCATACCTTCCAGCATACCACGACGACGGTTCAGGTCACCTGTTACGTCACCCATGTATTGATCCGGTGTTAATACTTCCACTTTCATGATCGGTTCCAGCAATACCGGTTTTGCTTTACGGCCTGCTTCACGGAAGCCGGCTTTAGCGCAAAGCTCAAAGCTCATTGCATCAGAATCCACATCATGGTAGCTACCATCGTGTACACGCACTTTCATATCTCTTACAGGATATCCGGCCAATACACCAGTGGTCATTGAAGTTTCAAAACCTTTGATGATCGCAGGCAGGAACTCTTTAGGGATAGAACCACCAAACAGGTCGTTCACAAACTGGAAGCTCTTACCTTCATTTTCTTTAAGCCATTCTTCATCAGCTGGTCCAAAATCAAACATGATATCGGCGAATTTACCACGACCACCAGATTGTTTTTTCAACACTTCACGGTGAGAAATGGTAGCATTGAATGCTTCTTTGTAAGCCACCTGGGGAGCACCCTGGTTAACTTCTACTTTAAATTCACGACGCATACGATCGATGATGATCTCCAGGTGAAGCTCACCCATACCACGCAAAATGGTCTGGCCGGTATCTTCATCTGTGTTTACACGCAGTGTAGGATCTTCTTCGACCAGTTTGG
>CAYOLS010000226.1:0-2311 GCA_964404845.1 uncultured Ferruginibacter sp.
GATGAACGCAGTACGGTTTGGATCGTACTCAATTGTTTTTACAGTTGCAGGAATATCTTTTTTGTCCCTTTTGAAGTCTACAATACGATACATGGTTTTGTTACCACCACCCATATAACGCATACTTCTTCTACCTTGTGCATTTCTACCGGCAGTGCTCTTTTGCTTTTCCAGCAAAGATTTTTCAGGTTGGTTGGTTGTAACCTCTGCATAAGCATTACCAATTCTCCAACGGGTACCTGCTGTTGTCGGTTTGTATTTTCTAAGTGCCATTTTAAAAATTGTTTCGTGTTTCGTGTTTTGATGTTTCGTGTTGAGTGCTTAACTCGTAACCCGCAACCTTTAACCCGCAACTTTATGTTTAATTAATCTCTGCATTTGCGGTAGCAGATTTACCATTCATTTTAAATCTTAGATGGTCTGGCTGTAGATATCGATGGTTTCACCTTCGGCTACAGTTACCACAGCTTTCTTTTTAGATGGTTTGCGACCAACGATAAAACCAGCTTTGGTATATTTTGCTTTCAGTTTAGAAGGCATGATCGATGTGTTCACATCTTCTACCTGAACACCATAAAACTGTTCAACAGCTTTTTTGATTTCCAGTTTGTTCGCCTTTTTGTCCACTACAAAAGTGTAGCGGTTAGATTTTTCTGATTGCTTGTTAGCTTTCTCAGATAAAACAGGCTTTATTAAAACATCAGACAGTTTCATGTCGTTATAATTTGATAATTCGAGATTTTATTTCTTACGCTTCAGCTTCGGTTGCTTCCAACGTGAATAATTTTGCTGCGCTTTCTGTCAGCACTAACACACCTGCATTCAGGATATCGTACGTATTCATGTCGCTGATAACAGTACCGTTCACACCTGGGATATTACGCAGGCTCAGGTATAAGTTGTCATTGTATTCAGGAATAACGAACAATGATTTTTTGTTAGCGATGTTCAGGCTGCTGAGGATACCGCTGAAAGTTTTTGTTTTAGGCGCATCCATGTTCACATCTTCCAGTACCACGATCGCATTTTCTTTCGCTTTGTAAGCCAGTGCGCTCATTTTAGCCAGGTCTTTCACTTTACGATTCAGCTTGATATCGTATTTGTGAGGTTTTGGGCCAAAAATGGTACCACCACCTTTATAGATAGGGCTACGCAGGTTACCTTTACGGGCACCACCTGTACCTTTTTGTTTGTGCAGTTTCTTAGAAGAACCCTGAACTTCAGAACGGGTCTTTACTTTGTGTGTACCCTGGCGTTGTGCACCCTGGTATTGTTTTACAGCAAGGTAAATAACGTGGTCGTTTGGTTCAATCCCAAAGATCTCTTCCGGCAGTTCTACTGTCCTTCCGGTTTTTTCGCCTTTTGTATTTAATATATCTAGTTGCATTGTACTTTATTTTGTGGAACCTGAAATGGTTTCGGTTTGCTGGTTATTTATTGATTAAAACTATTGAACCGTTGTGGCCCGGAACCGAACCGCTAACAAGTATGTAATTTTTTTCAGCGAAAACTTTCACTACTTTCAGTCCTTTCATTTTCACCTTATCGCCACCCATACGACCTGCCATGCGCATACCTTTGAATACACGGCTGGCATCTGATGAGTTACCGATAGAACCCGGAGCTCTCTGGCGATCGTGCTGACCGTGAGATTGCTCACCCACACCGCTAAAGCCATGGCGTTTAACTACACCCTGGAAACCTTTACCTTTGGTGGTACCCACTACTTCGATCTTATCACCTTCGGCGAAAATATCTACAGTAATGCTGTCGCCAACATTTTTGTCTGAGTCGCTATTGCGGATTTCTTTTACGAATTTTTTAGGAGCTGTACTAGCTTTTGCGAAGTGGTTCACTTCGGCTTTGATGGAGTGCTTTTCTTTCTTGTCGCCGAATGCGATCTGGAGAGCGTTGTAACCGTCAGTTTCTACGGTTTTCTTTTGTGTAACTACACATGGGCCTGCTTCAATAATGGTTACAGCGGTTTGCTTACCGTCTGCACCAAAGATACTGGTCATCCCGATCTTCTTACCAATAATACTTTTCATTGTATCTGTTTTATACCCAGCGCTCCACATTGGGAGATAGGTGTTCATATTTTTTCTTTATAAGATCTTAGCAAATGCCTTCCCGTCCCGATAGCTATCGGGACCGAGGGGTTCATTATGCTTTGATTTCAACATCCACACCACTTGGCAGATCCAGTTTGCTCAAAGCATCTACTGTACGGCTGCTGCTGGTGTAAATATCTAATAGTCGTTTGTGTGTGCACAACTGGAACTGCTCACGGGCTTTTTTGTTTACGTGCGGC
>CAYOLS010000226.1:2321-5131 GCA_964404845.1 uncultured Ferruginibacter sp.
TGCGGCGAACGCAACACAGTAAAGATTTTTTTGTGTGTAGGTAAAGGAATTGGACCTGTTACCACTGCCCCTGTACTACGTACAGTTTTTACAATCTTTTCTGCTGATTTGTCGACTAAGTTGTGGTCGTAAGACTGTAATTTGATTCTGATTCGTTGTGACATATTTAAAGAACTTTAAAATTCCGTTTTTTAATTTGGAGTGCAAAGGTAAGGGCTATATTTTAAATAGCAAAGAGTTAGGAGAAGTTTTTTTGTATTACAACACTAAAACTGGCAATATAAACGGAACGGTTTTTGGTAAAAGGCTTACTGCACCTATCACCAAACACTTTTTCGATGAAAAATCTTTTATTGGTATGCCTGGCGCTGCCTGCCTGTCTAACTGTTCAATCTCAACGACTTAATGCAGATATTTATGCCGGGATCGCCAATTACAGCGGTGATCTACAGGGCAAAAGGCTTTCTTTCAGCAATGCAGGTCCTGCCCTTGGCCTGGGCCTATCCTATAATATTACCAATAAGCTGGCCGTAAGAGGCGTTGCAAGTTATTTAAAATTATCCGGCTCGGATGCTTCCGGCAATGGTAATAAAACCGACCTGGGCTTCCGGAACCTGAGCTTTAAATCATCGGTTTGGGAAGCCCAGCTGGCCCTGGAATATACGTTCCTCGACCTGGAGGAAAGGTCCATTTCCCCTTATGTATTTGCCGGTGTAGCAGCATTTCATTTCAACCCCTATGCAAAGGATTCTGCCGGCACCAAAGTATTTTTAAGAAGCTTAAATACTGAAGGACAAGGACTTACACAGTATCCCGATAAAAAACCGTACAAAAACAACCAGTTTACCATTCCGTTCGGTGGTGGATTTAAAATAGCGCTTAACAACAGGACGCAACTGGGTATTGAACTGGGGCTCAGGAAGTTATTTACTGATTACCTGGATGATGTGAGTGGTACTTATGCCGATTCTGCCCTGCTCGTTGCCGCAAGAGGCCCGCAGGCAGCTGCTTTTGCCTTCAGGGGAGCAGAAGTAAATCCCGGTGCACCCTACCCCGGCGAAGGCGCAGTAAGGGGCAATCCTAAAAATAAGGACTGGTATTATACCACGGGCATTAAGCTAAGCTATAACCTGGGAGCAGGTGGAAACGGCGGAGGTTCCGGCCGCAGGAGCCGTACGGGTTGTCCGACCAATATATATTAATTGGAGCTATTGATACTACCACCGCTGCTTTCCTGTTTGGAAACAGCAGGATTTCCCCTGTAATCAATAGAACCACCACTGCTGGCCTGGGCATTCAGCTTAACACTGGCATGCAGACCGATACTGGCACCGCTGCTTACCTGGGCTTTGGCATTTTCCGATAATAATTCGTCCGCTTCAATAGAACCGCCGCTGCTGGCCTGGGTATCAAGGTCCTTTGTATGACCTTTTAATACCACTTTACCGGAACTGCTGACTTCAGATTCTACACCGGGAGCATCTACTTCAGCGGTTATTGATCCTGCACTGGATGCATGGAAATAAACAGTTTTATCGGATTTTAAAAGTCCTTCCACTTTAATATCGGCAGCGGCCGAAGCGTTAACGCCGGTAAGATCAGGTGTTTCAACATATACTTTTACGGTAGCATTGTTAACACTTACATTGTCCCGGAATCTTATTTTGAGCTTATTGCCGGATACTTCGGTTTCAATATCATCAATAATATTATCATCTGCCTCAATGGTCACTTTGCTGGAAGCGCCCTGGCGAATGAATACCTCGAACCCGCCTCCTGCGCTTACGGCATTAAAAGAAGTCACCTGCCGGCTTTGTTTTTCAATATTGCCGCTGCCGGTCTTTACTTTACAGGATTGTAAAAGGCAGAGGGAGAAAATGATCAATAATAAATTTTTCATGTTTATACTTTTAAGGATTACAAAGATTTGAAAATTATATTGAATAATTCCAGACTGGAGCAATTAAATTATCCATGCATAATAAACTTACGATACAGGCGGCTCCTACGGAGCCAATGTTAATTTTTGCACGTTTCTTGAAACAGGGCACTCCTACGGAACTGGTAAAGCGGGTCTGGATACATCAAAACAATTGAACTATTAAACTATTCAACAATTCACCTTAAAACTTTGAACCTTGAACATTAAACCATTGAACCTTTGTACCCTTGAACTTTTCGGTTTACCTTCGCAGCGCTATGACAGAAAAGATCCTCATTCTCGATTTTGGCTCCCAATATACCCAGTTAATTGCCCGTGCGGTCAGAGAAGCCAATGTTTACTGCGAAATCGCTCCCTTTAACAAACCAGTCAGCTACGATCCTTCTTTAAAAGGCATCATCCTTTCCGGCTCTCCTTTTTCAGTAAATGAAGAAAAAGCGCCGATGGTCGATATCAAAAGTATGGCTGATAATCTCCCGGTATTGGGTGTTTGTTATGGCGCTCAGCTTACCGCCAAAGTTTTTGGCGGATTGGTGGCCAAAAGCAATAAAAGAGAATATGGCAGGGCGAGTTTGAACATGTCCCAAAATGACGACCTGCTACAAGGCGTTTCTGCCAGCTCACAGGTATGGATGAGCCATAGCGATACCATCAAAGAATTACCGGCAGGTTTTGAATTGCTCGGCACTACAGAAAGCATCCCCGTTGCCGCATTCAAAGGCAGCAAAGCCGCTGCCCATACCATTTACGGGCTACAATTCCACCCGGAAGTGTACCATTCTACAGAAGGAAAAACAATACTGAAAAACTTCCTGGTAAATATATGCGGCTGTGCGCAGGACTGGACAGCAGCACATTATATTACAGA
>CAYOLS010000227.1:0-5129 GCA_964404845.1 uncultured Ferruginibacter sp.
ATACAAAATTTCATTTCAACAAAGAAAATGAAACGATCACCTGTTCTATACAGGAACATATTAATATTCGCCCAGGCATTTATTATATTAATATTGCTTTATTCGATCACCAGGAATTAATAGACTACGTAAGTAATGCCAGCCGTTTTACGATAGAAAATTTTGATTATTACCATAGTGGTAAAACAATTGAAAATCCGGAATTGGCAAAAGTCTTTTACAAACATTCATGGCATAAACTTTAATAAAACAAAAGTGCAAGAACTTTCAGATATACATTTTTCAGAATTTTCGATGGTAGATGATTTTGGACGGGTGTTTTTCCAGAACAATAAAGTTTTTCGGGCAATCAGAGCAGAAAAAAAACACGACTGTCTTAATAAGCTATCTTCAGACATGTTCAAGGAATTAATCAACCTAAGACTAATACCCGCAACAAAGGTTGCAGATATAAAAATGGAAGGGTATGGACTAATTCTTGAACATGAGAAGCTTTTAAATATCAAACAACATGAATGGACATTCAGTATGTTGAAAGATGCTTCTCTAATGGTGCTTAAGGTGAATAGTATTTGCAATAAATATGGATTTGAATTAAAAGATGCACATACTTTGAATGTATTGTTTAGAGGAACAGAGCCGGTTTATATTGATATAGGAAGCATTGCCGAACGCATTGACAAAACGGGATGGGGTGCTTACCATGAATTTTTATCATCTTTTATTGTTCCGCTTGCTTTCTGGAGTAAAAATTACATCTATATCGTTCGGAAACTATTGGAAAGCAATTTTCACAGGATGTTTACAATCCCTGGTCAGTCATTAGACGAATCAGGATTGCTTGATATATTGGATAATAATAGAAAGACATACATATTTAAGTTGCGATCCTTTGTAATAGGTAAGAATCTTGGTCAAAGTAGCATCTTCAATTCTGTAACGAAGGTGGTGAATGCCGGTATCCATAAAATCAGTAAGAGGAAGACGAAATTATTTAGCTTTGAGAACAGCTTTAACAAATCAAGGTACCTTGAATACTTATTTCCTTTTGAAGAGATTGATCAGTCTATCAGGCAAATAACTCCGCCTTCTACTTCAAGTACGTGGGATGGTTATCACCAAAAATTTTATTCCGGCGACAATGGGATAAATTATTCAGACCGGTTTTATCGCATTATTGATATCATTAAATCACTAGATGGAATAAAGTCGGTAATCGATCTCGCAGGTAATGAAGGATATTTCTCTATACTCTTAAGCAAGGAGATCGCTACTATAGATAGCATATTATTGACTGATTATGATTCCAATGCCATTGACTCAGCATACAACTATATAAAAAAATCACAAATTCAAAAGATATCCCCTGTAATGCTGAATTTTATGTTTACTCCTGATATACCCGGAACCTGTAAACGTCTCGCATGTGATCTCGCAATTGCTTTAGCTGTTACGCATCATCTCCTGCTTACGGCAAATTTTTCTTTGCCGGCTATTTTTGAAAGACTGAAAGCTTATTCAAAAAGGTATGTGATGATAGAGTTTATGCCACTTGGATTATGGGCTATCAATGATAAAGAGGAGCCTGCAATTCCAGAATGGTATACTGTTGAATGGTTCCGGTATCATTTTTCACAACATTTTGTACTCATTAAGGAAGAAAAACTGGAGCGGAACAGAATAATATTCGTCGGCGAAAAAAGGTAATCATCAGGCTAATGAAGAAGGGCTTAAAATATTTATTTAGGAAATTATTCTCTGGTACCATCAAAGAGATAATTGCGGAGAATGCAGTTGATGGTTCCACGCAAAGATCGCTTACAGTATATTCAAATGAAAACCTGATCAGTGATCTTGTAAAGATATATCCTCCTTATTCTATTTCTAATACGTCTATTGACAAGTATACATACATATCTCAAAATTCATCGATTTCTTTTACATCTATTGGAAAATTCTGTTCGATTGGGCCCAACTTTTTATGTGGCTGGGGAATTCATCCAACATATGCGTTGAGTACCTCTCCGATGTTTTATTCAACATTAAAACAAAACGGATATACATTTTCCAATACTGATAAAATAGAGGAACGAAAAAATATAAGAATAGGAAATGATGTATTTATTGGAGCTAATGTAATTGTGCTGGATGGAGTTACAATAGGGGATGGCGCAATTATCGGGGCAGGTACGGTAGTGTCGAAAAACGTACCGGATTATGCAATTATTGTTGGTAGCCCCATGAAAGTATTGAGATACAGGTTTGAACCTGAAGTGATAAAAGAACTATTATCTATTAAATGGTGGGAGTTTGAAGAAGATGATTTTAAGAAAGTGGAAGAATATTTTTTTAAAGTAGAAGCATTTATTGAGGAATATAAAAATGCCTGAAGTCTCTATCATTACTGTTAATTATAATAACGCCGCTGGTTTGAAAAAAACCATGGAAAGTGTATTGGCGCAGGATTTCAGTGACTATGAATATATTATTATTGATGGGGGTAGCAATGATGATAGCCTGGCCATTATAAATGAATTTTCACCAGCTTCGTTTCACTGGATCAGCGAGCATGATAAAGGGCCGTATGATGCTATGAACAAGGGATTGCAAAAAGCTGGTGGTGATTATATACAGTTCCTTAACAGCGGAGATCATTTTATTTCAGGTGGTACATTGAAAAAATGTTTTGAAGGACAACAGCATTATGCTGATATATTGTACGGGCAAATCAATGCTTACTGGGGCGGCGAAATGCGAACCATTGGTTACCCCGACTCTTTAACTCTAAGCTTTTTAAAACAATATAATATTAATCATCAGTCCTGTTTTTGCAAACGTAGCCTGCTGACAGAACTAAACGGTTTTGACCTGGATTATACACTGGCAGCTGATTATGCCCTGTTACTTCGCTGTGCTATGAAAGGTGCCAGTTTTCATTACTTGCCGTTCCCAGTGGTGGAATACGATATGCAGGGAATGAGTACAGGGCGCATGCCTGAATACATCACACAAATGGAACAGGCATGGAAAGATATAATACCGTCGTCTATTAATAATAACCTCGTAGAATTACAGCAGCTAAAAAAGAATGCCGGCAAGCTGCAAGGCTGGCTAAAAAAAATATTTTCTAACAAACCAGTAACGAGTAAAGATAGCATTCATCATTTCCCCGAGCGCTTCCTGGATTATTGAGTTTGTAAATTTTGCTGTAGAGATATGATCAGCGTAATAATGCCGGTTTACAATAGCGACCCCTTCCTTGCAGAAGCCATAGAAAGCTTGCTGAACCAGAGTTTCAGAGAGTTTGAGTTGATTATTTTAGATGATTGTTCTACGGATAGTAGCATGGAGGTAGCCGCTTCTTACAAAGATGCACGCATTCGCATTGAATTGTCTTCATCAAAACAGGGGCAGGCCAACCTGCTCAACAAAGGCATACAGCTTGCCCGCTATGAGTTCATTGCCATTGCGCATTCTGATGATATAAACATGCCGCAGCGGCTGGAACACCAAATAAATTTTTTACAAAACAATCCCAGCACTGGTGTTGTAGGTACTTTCATGCGTTCTTTTGGAGAAGGATTACAGGAAACATTGATGCCATTACCTCAATCACCGGCAGAAGTGGCTGGTGGATTGCTATTTTATTGTAGCATAGCTCATCCTTCGGTGATGCTGCGGAGATCTTTACTGCAGGAAACGAGCAACTGGTACAAACAGGAATTTGTTCCGTGTGAAGATTATGAGCTGTGGACCCGGCTTGTACCGCATACACAACTTTGCAATATCGCTTATTTCGATGTACATTACAGGATGCACGCCAACCAGATCAGCCAGCGCAGGAAAGAGCTGACTGTATCGCTGGATAAGCAAGTGCAGGAAAATTATTTTCAACAGGAATTTCCATTTTTGCAGAAAGAAGACAAGCAATTGTTTGATAAAATGTTTTATCTGGATGCCGCTACAAGGATTGATAGGAAATTTATATACCGTATCAGCGAGATACAAAAAGCTCTCATTCATTCACAACAAAAAGACCATTTCTGGACTGTATGGATCATGGAACGAATGAAAAAGCTGTTGATGAACTCTTCAAATTACAGTTTTGGCGCAGGTTTATACGCCTTGATTAAAAATGCCGGCAGTAGGCGATTGATGACCACGAGGCAAAAGCTGACAGTGCTCTACCGGTCATTCTTTAAATTTTCTTAAGTGATCAGTAAAATTTTATACAGGATTTCGTTGCTGCTGGAAAGCAATCACCGGTCCCGTTTATTGATCAATCTGCGTAAAACAAGGCAGGCTGATATTCATGTAACCACCCGACTGGGTAAGATGAGCGGTATTGAAATGGAAACGGCCCAATGCAGTCTTGTTATCGGTCAGCAGTTTTATACAAGATCATTCTGCCTGCTTCGCATCGGTGGGCAAGGAAAGCTCTGCATTGGTAACAATGTTTTTTTTAACAGCTATTGTTCCGTCACCTGCATGTATGATATTGAAATAGGAGAGAATGTTATGTTGGGCGAAGGAGTGAAAATTTACGATCACAATCACGCTATCGAAAAAACAGCTGGCATTAAAATACAGCGGGAAGAACTGACTTATGGAAAAGTTACTATCGGGCGCAACAGCTGGCTTGGCGCTAACGTAGTCGTTTTAAAAGGTGTTACTATTGGCGAAAATGTTGTGATCGGTGCAAATTGTCTTATTTATAAAGATGTGCCGTCTAATAGTATTGTTAAATGCAGTCAAACCCTGGATGTCAGCGACCATGGATCTTAAACAATATTACAATGAATGGTATGAGCATGGTTATATGGATGAATGGCCGACCTGGAAAAAAGAAAGGGTCTTTGCTATTATCCGGTCTATGGATCTGCCTGTAAAAGGCAAAGCGCTTGATTTTGGTTGCGGCAACGGTGTATTCACACAGGTGATAAAAAATGCACTTCCGGAGTGGGAAGTTTATGGAAGTGATCTCAGTACGCTCGCTGTAGAGAACGCAGGAAAACGTTTTCCTGCCTGCCACTTTGTCTACGGTGAAAGCCCGGAATTAAAGCAGCAACAGTTTGATCTCCTCTTTTCTCATCATGTACTTGAGCATGTAGAAGATGTACCCGGCACAG
>CAYOLS010000228.1:0-5117 GCA_964404845.1 uncultured Ferruginibacter sp.
AACATGCGCCAGCGATCGGCCGGGGAAAGACGGGAGCTGCCATCGTAACGATAAGATGCTTCAAACAAATACTTTCCTTTATAATCATAATTCAAACGGCCAAAGGCTGATGCGATCGCCCATTCTTCCACCAGGTCCTTACTTGTTTTGGTAAGCGGGTCTGCAAAGTTCAGGCTGAAAGAATTGTTGCCCGGCATTCCCTGCCCGCTTGCTTCCACCTGGTCCACTCTTTTTTCTTCGTAAGAGCCACCCTGCATGAAAGTGAAGTTATGGTCCCTGAATGATTTTTTGTACGTAAGAAACCCCTGCAGGTTATTCTGGAACACTTTGTTTTTTACCAACGTCAGTTTGTTAGGCGTATTGATGCTGAAGCGAACCGTGTTGGTGGTGCGGCCATACCAGTACAGCGTTTTGGCCTGGTTCTCCATGTTGTAGGCAGCCTGGTTCCTCCATGCGATCACATCCAGCGTTAAACCTTTCACCACATTTTTCACCTGCAGGTTGGCCCTGCTGGTAAATGTTTCATAATCCCTTGTTTCCAGGCCCGCATTTTTTTCAATGTCCACTGCATTTACCTGCAGGTCGCCATTGTAGATGTTACCTGTTTTATCTTCTGCAGGCACATACAGCGATTGCCTTGTACGGCTGCGGTACAGCCTGTTGATGATCTGCTCTGTACCATAAGAATTTTCTCTTACAAAAGAGCCGATGTAACCTGCTGTAATTTTCAACGACATGTAACGGTTCAGTTCTGCATTTACATTCGCTTTAAAATTGTACCGCTTGTTATCATCAGGACCAAACTTGAGTACACCATCTCTTTGATAGTAGCTTCCTGATACGAGGTAATTTAATTTTTGTTCACCACCGCCAACAGATATGGAATGGTTCTGCTGGTAATTGTATTTATCCATCCCTTCTTCCAGCCAGTTGTTGTTGCCGAAATATTCCCAGCGATCTGCACCAGGATTTGGGCGATAGGAAAAATTTGGATTACGCAACCATTCCATTTGCTCATCATTGAATTCTTTTGCGCCGGTTGCATTAAAGCGGGCTTCATCTATCAGTATTTGTTCATCCCATGAATTAAGTCTTTCCGGTTGTCTTGCGGTAATATTGATACCATAATAAGTGCTGAAATTGATATTGGTTTTACCGGCCTTTCCTTGTTTGGTGGTCACCAGTATCACACCGCCCGCTGCCCTTGCACCATAGATGGCAGAGGCGGACGCATCCTTTAATACCGAGATAGATTCAATATCGGCAGGGTCAAGCAGGTTAAGATCCTGCTCAACACCATCTACCAGCACCAGTGTATTTAAACCGGTATTGGTTGTGCTGAATCCCCTGATCCTTACACCATATCCTTCCGAACCGGGCTTGCCGCTTCCTCTCACCACCGTTACGCCCGGCATTACACCCTGCAGCGCACCCGTAACATTCGGCACAGGACGGTTTACCAGTTCTTTGCCGCTTACTACACCTACAGCACCACTAAGGTTGACTTTCTTTTGCGTACCGTACCCTACTATTACTACTGCATCAATTGTTTGCGGGGCAAGGTTAAGGGATATATTGATGAGATTGCTTTCTCCCACTGCAACAGTTTTGCTATCATAACCGGAAAAAGAAAAACTAAGGCGATCACCTGTATTCACCTTTACGGAATAATTTCCCTGTGCATCCGTCAATATGCCTTTGCCGGAATTATTAATTGATACCGTTACCCTTGGCATGGGCATGCCTGCAGAATCGGTAACAGTTCCCTGGACTGTCTTTCCCTGGCTATACACCGATTGGCTGATAAAAAATAATAAGAAAAATGCGAGGAGCCTCGTCCATTTTCTGCTGAGCAGATCATGGACTGTACATGTTTGTAGAACATTCATACAGCAGCAGTTTGTTGAAGTTGTTAGAAATTTTGGTTATAGAAAATCGAATTTCTATGAGCGAAAGTTCATTTTAATTTTCTGTTTAAAATGAAGTTGGCGCCTATTTATTTACGAAAACGTAGTAGTAATTGTGTAGCAATTTTTTCTATAATTTTATTAAAAATTTCTACTTTAACGATTGCGCATATGTCGAAAGTTAACCTCAAAAAACTGGCTGCAGCCCTCAATGTATCTATATCTACGGTGTCCAAGTCACTCAAGGACAGCCACGAAATTGGACAGGAAACAAAAACGAAAGTTTTAGAGAAAGCAAAGGAAATGGGCTACAAAGCGAACCCTTATGCCACTTATATGCGCAATCACAAAAGCAAAACGATTGCAATTGTGATCCCCGAAATGACAAATAATTTTTTCCTGCAGGTGATCAATGGTGCCGAATCCATTGCAAGGGAAAAAGATTACCACCTGTTGGTATACATTACGCATGAAGATGCGCAGAAGGAGATCGACATCATTAATCACTTACAAAATGGAAGAGTAGATGGCATACTGATGTCGCTTTCATCCACTACCACAGATTATGCGCATCTTACACAATGTATCGACAACAATATCCCTATTATTTTCTTCGACAGGATATGCCATGAAATAGAAACAGTAAAGATAATTACCGATGATTTTGCGAGTGGCTTTGCTGCTACCGAGCACCTGATCCAGAACGGCTGCCGTAACATTGCGTATCTCTCTATATCCAAACATTTGTCTATTGACAATAAACGCATGCAGGGTTACCTGGAAGCAATGGAAAAGCACGGGTTAAAGATCGACAAAAAAAGAATTGTTGCCTGCAGCAATGATGAAAAACAAAATTATGCAAAGATCAAAAAACTGCTGACCGGCGATACTAAAACGGATGGCATTTTCGCTTCCATTGAAAAGCTGGCTTTAACTACTTACCGGGTTTGCCAGGACATGAATATTAAAATACCACAAAAAATAAAAGTGCTTTGCTTCTCCAACTTAAGAACTGCTGATATTCTGAACCCGCCACTTACCACCATCACTCAACCTGCACATGAAATGGGTATTGCTGCTGCATCGCAGTTATTTCGTTACCTGGATAAAAAGAATGCGCAGATCAGCAATGAGAATATCATCATCAAATCTGCTTTGACAGTAAGGGGTTCTACAAGGTAGCCGGGCCTGACCTGGGTACCGGCTCTCGGATACCTGGCAATTGATTTGAAAGGATCGGTACCGCAGGTCAGACCCGCTCCGTATTTTTTTGCATTTGTATAACAAAATAAAGGGTAGGTTTAACCATTAGAGCTATTGATTATTGGTTGCAGACGTAATTTTAAAATTCAAAACAATGCCCGACTGAGCTTGTCGAAGTCCTTGTTAAATTTACATTCCGTTGTAACACATTCAACAAGCTCAGTGTGACATCATAAAAATGTTTACTAAAAAATTCAAAACCAAAGCCATGAAAAAAGTTGTACTCATCCTCGCTGCCATAGCCGGCAGCATCAACAGCTTTGCCTGTACTACTTTTTTATTGAATAAAAACGGGCAGTTGGTATTTGGCCGTAATTACGATTGGATGACCGGTGCCGGCATCGTCAATACCAACCAGCGGGGATTATTTAAAACATCTTATACAGAAAATGACAAAGCGATCAGCTGGGTTTCTTTATATGGCAGCATCACTTTTAATCAATATGGCAAAGAATTTCCTACCGGCGGTATGAATGAGCAGGGCCTTGTGGTAGAACTGATGTGGCTGGATGGAACAAAATATGCCCAACCAGACAACAGGCCTGCCATCGGTGTATTACAATGGATACAATACCAGTTGGACACACATAGCTCTGTTGATGAAGTAATAGCAAGTGAAAAGGATCTCCGCATCAGCAGCAATGCCACGCCATTGCACTTTTTAGTAGCCGATGCAAAAGGAAATGCGGCTACCATAGAATTTCTGAATGGCAAAATGGTACTCCACAAAGACGACAAACTTCCTTTTCCTGTTTTGACCAACAATACTTATGAACAAAGCATTGCCGCTGCCGGCCAATCTTTAAAAAGCAAAAAATTGCCGGGTAATAATTCGCTGGATCGTTTTGTAACGGCCTGCAAAATGCTGAATGAATTTCAAAACAGTCCTTCCTCAGCAGGATTGACAGATTATGCTTTTCATATTTTAGACAAAGTAGGGCAGGGTGATTATACTAAGTGGAGCATTGTATACGACATCAGCAATAAAAAGATAAATTTTAAAACGGCTGACTTTAAAACCATCAAATCATTTTCTTTTACTGCTTTTGATTTTTCCTGTACTACAACTCCAAAAATGTTCGACATGAATCAAAAGGCAGCAGGTGATATTTCTGCCAACTTTATTTTGCCCAACAAAAAAGTAAAAGTCGCTGCGATCAATAAAGCTGTTACAGAAAGCAGCCAATACATAACCATTACGGATGCAGAAAAAAAGCTGCTAGTGGAATATGAAGACGGCATTAAATGCAAATAGGATTAACCTGCCGTTTTCTAAAAAGCAGCTTAATATACCCCAAAGCAGGTATTTTTCCCAGCGATGATTATAGTATTTTCATTGTAGCTAACTGCTATAATATGATACTACTCATCATTTTTGTTATCCTCATTTTTTTATTGCTGCTTTTTACATTCATCATAAAACCATTTTTTATGGCACAACAACAACCGCTTAGCCTGTACCATTTCCAGGTGCAGTGGGGAGGCGCCCGTATCAGCTTCCAGGAAATATCCGGGTTGGATATTGAAATTGAGACCGTAAGTTTTCGTGAAGGTTCCAGCCCCGTGGACAGTGAAAGAAAAATGCCGGGCCTTATGAAAAATTCCAACATCACTTTAAAGCGCGGGCTTATACAGGGCGATAATGATTTTTTTAACTGGATCAATACCAAACGTATGGGAAGCATTGAAAGAAGGGATATTGTCATTTCCCTGCTGGATGAGCAACACCAGCCGGCTATTGTCTGGAAGGTTAAAAATGCCTTTCCTGTAAAATATGTTGGGCCGGTATTAAAAGCCAACAGCAGTGAGATTGCGATGGAATCCATCGAGATCACTCATGAAGGAATTATAGTAGAGCATAGTTGACTGTAGAAAATTATCGGCATGTAAGACGCATGTTTTATTTAATTCAACTATAAAACCGATTGGCTTAGTTATTGAAATCCA
>CAYOLS010000229.1:0-5036 GCA_964404845.1 uncultured Ferruginibacter sp.
GTACGACTTCAGCAATCATGATAAATGTCATTTTAATTATTCTGTGGGCCAAAATGAAGCAAGGAATAGAATCAGCTTCTTTTTCAGAACTGAGAGAAGCATGTATCCAATATGGACATTTCGACAGTTCTAATTTTTCTAGATACATGGATAATAATAAAAAGTTTTTTTTAATTCTTGGAGAAGGCAAAAATAAAACTGCAAAACTAGTTAGACCAGGTATTAAAGAAGCTGAAAGATTAATTACTGAACTTAACAACAAAAACAATTGATTATGGAACAAAAAACCCGAATTCGAATCAACCTAAACTCACGTGAGGTTGAATGGGAAGGATCTGAAACATTTATCGCAAAATATGATGCGGTAATTAGTGATTTTATGTCTCTAATGAAAGAACCAAATGAAATACCACTTGTTCAAAGCTCTCCCACTGTGAATAAGAACATCAATCGAAATATAAATACTACTAGTCCTAATCAAGCAACAAGTATTCCTGAATCGTTTGGTGAATTCTACACATCATTTCCTCGAAGCATAAAAGTTGTTGATAAAATATTAATTGCAGCTTATTTTGTTCAACAAAAAAGCACTGATGGTTTGTTTACGATAAAAGAAGCTGCAGACCTTTTAAATGAACAAAATGTATTAATTACTAATGCAAATGCCTTTATAAAAAGCCTTCTGAAAACTGGTAAACTGTTTAAAAATTCAGGAAAGTATAAGGTTTCTGAGAACGGAATTGAAATAGTGAAACAATTAAATACACAGACAGCATGACCTTAATATCTTTTATTAAAAAAGCGGATTTTGCTAACTTAAATGAGATTGAAAAGGTCGAATCATTGGCTTTTTATAATCAAAAGATTAACAATATAACAGAATGGGATCTACCTACTATTGCTGGCATATTGACTTCTAATGGTTTTGGTAAGCCTAATTCTTCAAGATTAAAACTAAAATTAACACAATCAAAAAGCTTTGTCAAGGGCACAAAAAGTAATCATTTTAGACTTCATAGCGCAGCTTTGAAGAAATTGGAAGATACTTACCCTTTCTTAAATGAAATTTCGGATCATATCGAAACTGTTAATACTGTTTTACCAGAAGATTTGTATTCTAATACACGTGGATATATAGTTAAATTAGCGATTCAAATAAATGCTAGTTATGAAAATAATATTTGTGATGGTTGCGCCGTATTAATGCGTCGATTACTTGAAATTTTACTTATTCTTAGTTATTCAGCTAAAAAAAGAGAAGATGAAATTAAAGATTCTTTAAGCGGCGGATACAAAAACTTAAGTACTATTATTGACTATTCTTTATCTAATAAGATACCAGCAATACAAAAAGACACCCGAGAAGTTTTGCATGACTTCAGAGAACTGGGAAACTTTTCAGCTCATGGAATAACATATAATTGTCGAAAAGAGGAGTTAACTAAAGTTGCTCGTAAATACCGTTTGGCAATTGAAGATTTATTATATGCTGCAGAGTTAAAAAAATAAGGACTTAACTTGCAACTACTGAATTGAAAAAAGCCCGACTTCTCAGCCAGGCTTTAAAATATTTCCAATCAAATTATTACTCTATTACAAACCTCTTCGTCTCCTCCCCCATCTGTAACAAATACAATCCTTTCGCCAACCCTGTTATATTGATCGTTTGCGAGCCCGCATTCAGCCAGTGTTTGCGCACCTGCTGGCCGGTAGCATTTAAAATTCTTACCGTACCCGCTGTATTGAGCTGCACCTGTAGCTTACCTGCGGTTACAGGGTTCACCAGTACATCAATGGCACTGCCCGTTCCTTTAAAGATAAGCTTGCGGATCTCGCTGTAATTTTTGCGGCCGTCCATATCTACCTGCTCAATGCGGTAGAAATTTACATCGGGCAAAGGATTGCTATGCGTAAAGCTATAGTTGCGCAGGCTGCTGCTGTTGCCACTTGCAGGCAATGTGCCGATAGTATTGAATGCTGTTCCGTTGGCGCTGTGCTGTATCACAAAGCTCGCAGCATTTATTTCGTTAGCCGTTTGCCAGCTCAGCAATACCTTGCTGCCATTTTTTGCAGCCGTAAAAGATGTCCAGCTTACAGGCAAGGCAGTAACATGTGTTTGCAAAATAAATCCGCCGAAGCCAGTGGCCGGGAAAGTTATTTCCCAACGGCCTGCAGTGGCATTCCATACTACGCCGCCATCAACAGGATCGATCACCGTACCGGCGCGGTATGATCCCGGTAAGCCAGAACCATTGCCGGAAGTGCCGGGGAAATACCCGATGCGAAGGTTGGCAATACCCGCTGCATCACCGGGGCCAGTAGGCAGGTTCAATATACTACCGGGGTGTGCATTGAAGGCATTGAACTCCGATTGCAGGAAATATAGCGTAACAGTACCTGTAGCCGTTGTTGGATTGTTGGCCGGGGTAATTTCATAATGGCGTGGTACAAATGGCTGACCTGCATAAGTAGGCACTGATGATTCTACCCACACTTTGCTGGTAATATCGCCACTCACCGGGTCAGCACCGGAAGGTTGTGTCCTGCTGATGAGATTACAACCGGGGTCGCTGTAATAAGTAGAGGTTGCAACAGGATGCATTTCTGTAGAAGCGCCTGCGCCTGCCACACCTGCGAGCTGGCCCGTTTGCGAACCTGTTGTTACTGCTACCGTGGTTGACAAAGCTATGTTACAGCTGGTACCCGGTACCGTTATGGTAACATTGTAAGTGCCTGCGTTGGCTGTTGTAGCATCGGGTATGGTTGGGCTATTAACGCTGGATGTAAAACCTGCGGGCCCTGTCCATGCATAAGCAGCCCATGGAGATGCCGTTACACTAAGGTTGATGGCAGCGCCTGCGCAAACCGGTGTACTGCCTGATGCTGCTGCGGGTGAGCAGGTTACGGCATTGATGGTAGTAGCAGTGGAGCCGGGTATGGGGCAACCATTGCCATCAAAAATATCAGGATTACTTTCATTGGTGAAGCTATTGCCGGATACATTTCCTGTTCCGTAAATGTAAGCGAGGTTGTTGATCACATTATCGCATTGCAATACAAGGCAATCATTGGAAGCAGTTACACGGAATTTAAAGACCGTACTGTCTATACCAAGTGTTGAGTTGTTCATGGTACCACCTGTAACAGCGTTGGCACCTGTACCTACTCTTACTCTTATCAAACGTTGCGCTGCAATATATTCTCCCTGGTCGTCGCCGGCAGCATCTGTTTTAGCGCCGGTGTTTGGGCCGGAAATAATTTGCAATGAGCCGGGTACATACACGGCATTGCGTTCGATGGTATCTAAAATATAGGTATTCACGGAAGGATCGGAACCAATGTTTTTTCCTACAACAGTATATTCCAGTACATCGCCGGGGTTAACAGCGCCGCCGTTGAGATCCACTACCCTTACTGCTGCACGGATATCGGGTTCATATACATCAATGGCAGAAGTGATCACATGCTGTAAAATGGTTTCGCCACCGGTTGTAACCCTGATGGTGGCCGAAGTAGCGCTGTTGCCGATATAATTTTTAGCTGTGTTGTTTGGAATAAAAATATTCGCATCATGCCCCAGTGTGTTATTGTAGTTGGGAAGCCTGTGCGGGGTAAGCACACCGTTGTAGGCAATGGTACTGTTGAATATATCATTGGTAGTATGTATCGCATCGCTGATGTTTACAAAACCGTTACCGCCGTTAAATAATAACTGGTCGCCCGTTTGAGACCTGTCGCCATCATAGGCCACTACACCCAGGTCAAAGGTCACCGGGCCTGACAGTGGTGTCAAAAAACCGGAAATAGGAATATCCACGGTATTGGCGCTGCTCACTACACCCAGCCCGTTGAATACGGTGAGGTTACGCATAGGTTGCAGGTCGTTCTTATATACTACTACGATCGTCCAGCCGCCAAACTTATTGGTACCTGCTGTTTCAGCAAACATATCTGCTACTGTAAAGCGGGCATTTACACCGGCAGCCTGTACAATGGAAGTAATGTCTGCAAAAGCATGGTAACTATTGTACCCGCTGGTATTATCCTTCCTGTTGGCTGCAGCCGCAGTAATAGTGGAATAGCTGCCATTGTTTACTTTGAGCTTTACACTAAAACGGTTGGCATAATTGGCCTGCCCCGTATTTCTCATGGCTCCCCAATACAAACCTGCCCAGCTGACCTGGCTGCAGGAAGGCAGCGCAAGGCTGTCTGACGAGGAAGAAAAAGTGGAAGCATTACCATCCATATCTATGTATGCCATGGTAAAACTGTTGTTCTGCGAACTGCCTGCAGGAGGTACTTCTGCCCTGCCGGCCGTACAGCTTGCACCACTGCTGCAGGATAAAATGCTGTTGGCTAAATAGCGGATACCGCCTTTTTGAGTTGCCTGGTACCGGATGGTAAAAGGAGTTACCAGCTGCGCCATTGAAAAGAGCGTGCAGCAGGTAAGAAAAGAGAGCGTAATAAGCTTCTTCATACTTGAGTTTATTAGGATTGCTATGGAATGTAGAAAACAGTGTTTACACATTGTTTTCAAAAAATCTTATGGCAAACGACGTAAACATCCCTATTATTATACATGGGGATAGTAATTCTTTGTAGTAATTCTACTTCAAAACAGTAAAATGCAGGCGGGTAAAGGGCTGGAGGAATAATATGAAAAATAAAAATATATCAACTTCGGGTAGGCGGGGCCGTTAAAAACGATGAATGATGAGTGATGAGTGATGAGATATGAACTATGAGATATGAGATATGAGATATAAGCTATGAGATACAACTTTTGAAACTCCTGGAACCTTGAGCCTTGAACTTTTACCATCAACTATTCTCCCGGCTTGTAGTGTCGCACTGCTGCTTTCAATACATCTTCTTTATAGAACAGAACGTCTTTGAACCGGCCTTTGCTGTACATTTCGCCCTGGTCGAAAAAGTGTGGAGAAGCGGGATCGCCGCTGTTGCCGCCGGACAGTAAAGAACGGGCTTTTATTCTTTTACCAAATTCCACTGCACATATAAAGCTGTTGCCATTGAAG
>CAYOLS010000230.1:0-5014 GCA_964404845.1 uncultured Ferruginibacter sp.
GGTCAAAATGCAGGTGAGAAAGGATTACATCCGTAATATCGTTGCGGTTGAAACCATGTGCCGCCAGCGATTTATCCAGGGTGTCATCGCCGTGCAAATAATAATGGCCAAAGAATTTTGCATCTTGTTTATCGCCCATGCCATTATCAACCAAAATAAGGCGATTGCCATCCTCAATCAGCAGGCAACGCAGCGCCCAGCTGCACATATTATTTTCGTCGGCGGGATTTATTTTATTCCAGATGCTTTTGGGCACTACGCCAAACATGGCGCCGCCGTCTAATTTAAAATGACCGGTGTTGATGGTATATAAATTCATAGTTAGTTTGTTTGATGTTTTTGTGCTTTACCAGTGAGCATCAAAAATAATAATCCCAGCACAAAGAAAGTAATAAGCGCCAGGATAGAATACCGCATATTGTGTGTAATGCCCTCAATAAAGCCAAAGCTGAAGAGGCCAATTACTATTGCCATTTTTTCCGTTACATCATAAAAGCTGAAGAAAGAAGCCGTGTCTTTTGTTTCAGGCATAAGCTTACTGTAAGTGGAACGGCTGAGCGATTGAATGCCGCCCATTACAAGGCCTACCAACGAAGCAATGATGTAAAAATGCATTGCTGTCTGCATAAAATATCCTGCGATACATACAAGGATCCACAACAATACAGTAAACAGCAGTACTTTGATATTTCCATACACGGCAGAAAGGCGGCTCATAGCAAAAGCACCTGCAATAGCCACTAATTGTATGATAACTGCCGTAATGATAAGCATGCTGTTTTCCAGCTTCAATTCCTTTATACCAAAATCTATGGCGATCAGCATTACGGTTTGCACGCCCATGCTGTAAAAAAAGAAAGCAGTTAAGAACCTTTTGAGTGTTGGCATTTGCTTCACCTGGTTCCAAACGACTTTTAATTCATGGAAGCCATTAACGAGTACATGTTTTTTAGATTTTCTTTCAGACTTTGAGCTTTGGGGCAGCCGGTTGAATGTGATCTGTGCAAAAGCGATCCACCAGATACCTACCAGTAGGAAAGTGATCTGCAATGGTAATGCCTCATTTGTTTTAGGCATTAACATTACCAGGGCAAAGCCGATCAGCTGCATGATGACGCTGCCGATATAACCCATAGTATAACCCTTGGCGCTGATGCGGTCCATATCTTTTTCAGCAGCTATTTCCGGCAGGTAAGAATTATAAAATACCTGGCTGCCATAAAAGCCAATGCCGGCAAACATAAAGCACATCAACCCGAGCGTAACATGGTTCTTGTCGAAAAAGAACATAAGCGAGCAGCTTATTGCACCGATGTAACAAAAGAACCGCATGAAATTTTTCTTATTGCCTTTGTAATCAGCAATAGAAGAAAGTATGGGGGATAAAAGGGCTATGATGAGAAAACCGAATGACAATACATAATCTTTTAATTCTGTATTGATAAATGTCCTTCCCAGGAAAGGCACGCCATGTTTGAATTCTTCATTTTGAATGCCCGTTATTGCTGCATAATAAGCCGGGAAGAAAGTGGTGGTAATTACAAGATTGTAAACGGAGTTGGCCCAGTCGTACATGGCCCACCCGTTGATCACTTTTTTAGGAGCAGTCTGCATGGTTTATTAGTATGAACAGGGAATATACAATTTTATTTGCTTAACGGGCTTTGCCAAAGTTTCAAACTTTGGCAAAGCCCGTTAAGCTTACGAAGTTTAAGAAAGCTTATGCAGCCAGGTAACCTGTTTTGATCAGTATTAGCAGAAGTATGCCTACAATGATCCTGTAAATACCCCAAACCCTGAAGCCGTATTTTTTAAGAAAGCCGATAAAGAATTTTATGGCAAGCATTGCTACTACAAAAGCAACGATATTGCCAACTGCCAGCAGCTTAATTTCTTCGCCGGTGAAACCACCCGCATCGGTATAATGTTTTAATAGTTTATACCCTGTTGCAGCAGCCATGGTAGGCACTGCGAGGAAGAAAGAAAATTCTGCTGCGGCGCTGCGGGTAAGCTTTTGCTGCATACCGCCGATGATGGAAGCAGCGCTACGGCTTACACCCGGTATCATGGCAAGGCATTGCCATACGCCGATCACAATGGCGTTGATAAAGGAAACTTCTTTTTCTGAATGAATAGTTGGATTCTTAAACAGTTTATCTATAAACAACAATATAACACCACCTACCAGCAATGCAATGGCAACCGTAGTAGTGCTTTCCAGCAATTCATCGATCTTGTCGCTGAAAAGAAAACCTAATGCCAATGCCGGAATAACACCCGCTATCAGCTTCAGGTAAAACTGCAGGTTTTTAAAATCGAAGAATTTTTTCCAGTACAATACCACCACAGCCAATATAGCGCCGAGCTGTATAGCCACCGTAAACATTTTGGTGAACTCGCTATCGGGAATATTCATCAGCTTGCTGGCAATGATCATGTGCCCCGTGGAGGAAACAGGAATAAACTCAGTAAGTCCTTCTACTATTGCGATGATGATTGATTGAAAGATATCCATTGGTAATTGAAAGTTGAAAATTGAGAGTTGAAAGTTACCCGAAACTGTATTTTAATTCGTGTAATTCGAGCAATTTGCCTAATTCGTGTAATCGGTACTTAAAAAAATGCGCCGATAAATAACATCATCAGCGCAAACAATTTATCTATTAAGCCATAAAGCTATGCATTCGATTTTGGCTTTTTCATGATCGCAAAAATTTCGATCACAAAACCTGCAATGATCAGGATAGGAGCAATGGTAATACGGGTTGAGCTGTATACTTCGTCCTTGTTGAAAACATTGGGATCTGCACTTTTACCGCCCGACATCAGGAAAAACCCGAGCGCCAGCACTACGGCACCGATCAACATCCACATATAATTTTCTTTACCAAATAATTCTGTGTTGGTAACAGTCGCTTTCTCTTTAGGAGCTGTGGTAGTCTCTTTTGTTGTTGCCATGTTGTTTAAAATAAGGCTGCAATATAGGGGAAAAGGTTTGAAAGTTCAAAGTTCCATGTTCAAGGTTCAAAGGCCATTTCAATTACAATGTATCAACCTTGAACCTTCAACTTTGAACCATTGAAATTAATACAAATCATCCAGCTTCATCCTAAGGTATTTGATAACCGAACGGTGCGTGCTGATCAATGATATAGCCACACCCAGCACAATGATAACGCCAAATAACACCAACAACCCGGTAGTATCGTGCAGCACCCTGAAAGCCGGGATCATATTTTCAATAGCTTTAATGCTTACCCATACGGCCGCAATGGCAATACCGGCGCTGATAAGGCCGTTGATCACCGCCCGCTGGTTGATGGGCCGGGCAATAAAGCCACGGGTAGCGCCCACCATTTGCATGGTCTTTATTAAAAAGCGGTTGCTGTACATGGCCAGGCGAATGGTATTGTCGATAGAAAATACCACCAGCACCGTTAGCAATATGGCTACAATTAAAAATATGATAGCGCCATTTTTTACATAAGAACTTACCTTGGTCACCGTTTCTGTGGGGAATTGAAATTCTGATATCACACCCGGGTAAGTGGTTTGCAGCAGGGTAGCCAGCTGGTCCAGGCTGTCTTTCTCCACATGCGAGGCTTTAATATAGAAATCTACACTCTCCGGCAACGGGTTGGCATCAATGATCTTTTTCCAGCTGCTGTCATTCTCTTTGGTATAGGTTTCCAGTGCTTTTTCCTTGGTTACATATTCCACCCTGTTGGCATAAGGAATGCTGCTGATAAAAGTGGTAAGGCTGTCGATCGATTTTTTAGGGGCCGTCGGGCTCAGGTAAGCATGCACCTGGATGCTCTCCTTGAAATAGTCACCTGTTTTTCTCAGGTTCAGGAAAAACCAGCCTACAATGCCAAATAAAAATAATACGAGGGCTACTCCAATGATGGCATATGCATAAGTTGGTTTACCTCTTTTGCTGGATGCTTTTCCGAATTGAGCCATGGGTTGATTTGATAATTTGGTGATTTGAAAATATGATAATGGTCACTGTTACCAGGAATAGCCCTTACTTTGAACTATTGAACCCCGAACTTTTGAACCAGACCCGGGCAAAAATAAAGGTTTTTACCTGCTTTGTTTTAAATTTGCCACCTGCTTATTAAAACGATTGCCTGTTCAAATATATTTTTAATGTTGAAAGGGCCGGGCTTATTTATTTGTTAAAAAATAATTTGCAAAGCAGGTTTCCCTTGCACAATAAAGTAACAATGTAAAAGTGTGCGACGCCACTGAAGCATGGCTTTGCACTGATGCCGGTATAAAAAATAAAATAAGAATTTAAAAATGGAATACGATTTCAGAAAGATCGAAGGCGAATGGCAAAAGAAATGGAAAGACAGCAATGCTTATAAAGTAAGCAACGATTCTTCCAAACCAAAATACTATGTGCTGGATATGTTCCCTTATCCAAGTGGCGCAGGCCTGCATGTAGGGCATCCGTTGGGGTATATTGCCAGCGATATTTATAGCCGTTATAAAAGACTGAAAGGTTTTAACGTACTGCACCCGATGGGTTTCGATAGCTTTGGTCTGCCTGCAGAACAGTATGCTATTGAAACAGGCCAGCATCCTGCCGATACCACTGAAAAAAATATCGCCACTTTTAAAAGCCAGCTGGATAAGATCGGTTTCTGCTACGACTGGAATAGGGAAGTGCGCACCAGCGATCCGCAATATTATAAATGGACGCAGTGGATCTTTTTACAACTCTTCAACAGCTATTTCTGCAATACACAGCAAAAGGCAAGGCCAATCGCTGATCTTATAAAAAAATACGAGACCAGTGGTACCAAACATTTTACTGCTGGGGAGTGGAATGCTTTTGACGAACAGACCAAGAGCGACTGGCTGATGAAACGCCGCCTTGCATTTATTGCCTACGGCGAAGTGAACTGGTGCGAAGCGCTGGGAACTGTATTGGCAAATGATGAAGTAGTGAATGGCGTGAGCGAACGTGGCGGTCATCCCGTAGTAAAAAAGAAAATGCGCCAAT
>CAYOLS010000231.1:0-4981 GCA_964404845.1 uncultured Ferruginibacter sp.
ACTGGCGCCGCAGATCACAGGTTATGTTATCAATACCGTGGTACATACCATTCAGAAGCCCGTTGATACTGCAGACAGCACTACCAAAAATTATGATGTAATTGTAAAAGCCGTGCTCACCCAATTTGATGCACAGCCTTTCAAGTATAAAATTTTATTTGCAGGTTTGATCCTGCTCATACTCGCAGTGATCAGTGGTCTTTTTATGTTCCTGATGCGGCAGACCATCATTGTAATGAGCCGCCACATTGAATTTGATCAAAAGAACGAAGTATTTCAGCACTACCAGCAGTTGGATACCCGTTTTTACAAAACGCATAGCACCGGCGACCTCATGAACCGTATTTCCGAAGATGTAAGCAGGGTGCGCATGTATACGGGACCAGCGCTTATGTATTTTATCAACCTTGCAGCAGTTATCGGTTTCAGCATATTTTTTATGATGCGGTCTGATGTAAAGCTTACGCTGGTGGCACTTTGCCCGTTGCCCATACTGGCACTGACGATCTACTTTGTCAATACCATCATCAACCGCAAAAGCGAGCGCATACAAGCCATGCTGAGCAACCTTACCAGTAATGCGCAGGAATCTTATTCGGGTATAAGGGTGATAAAATCCTTTGTACAGGAAAAGTCCATGCAGCGCTTCTTTACCGGCAACAGCGAAGAATACAAGAACAACGCATTGAGTCTTGCCAAAACAGAAGCCATTTATTTTCCAAGCATGGCCTTACTCATTGGCCTGAGCACACTCATCACCATCATGGTGGGTGCGCTGGATGTGATAAATAATGTGGATGGTGCTTCTGTTGGTAAGATCGCAGAATTTGTGATGTACATACAGATGCTTACTTTTCCTGTAAGTGCCATCGGCTGGACGGCGAGTATGACGCAGCGTGCTGTTGCATCGCAACGCCGCATCAATGAATTTTTAGAAACTGAGCCTGTCATAAAAAATGCAGCAGGCGCAGAATCACATAAGCTGGAAGGCAATATCCATTTTGATAATTTGAACTTCACTTACCCGGATACCGGCATTCATGCCGTTAAAGATTTTTCATTGGATATAAAAAAAGGGGAGAAGATCGCTATTGTAGGAAAAACAGGGTCGGGCAAATCGACCATTGCACAACTGCTGTTGCGTATGTACGATGCTGACAGCGGAACCCTGCAATACGACGGCAAACGAATTGAAACATTACAACTGCAAAGCCTGAGAGATCAATTGAGCTATGTACCGCAGGATGTATTTTTATTCAGCGATACTATTAAGAATAATATCCTTTTCGGTAAAGCCGGTGCTTCTGATGAGGCCGTGAATGAGGCCGCAAAGCAGGCCAGCATTTACAACGAGATCAGTTATTTTGCTGATGGTATGGAGACGATGGTAGGAGAAAGGGGCGTTACATTGAGCGGCGGACAAAAGCAACGCATTTCCATTGCCCGTGCATTGATCAAAGATCCCAACATCGTAATATTTGATGATTGCCTCAGCGCCGTAGATGCAAGAACAGAAAAAACGATCATCGGAAACTTATATAATTACCTGCAGGATAAAACTGCGATCATCATTACACACCGCATATTTGCGCTCTTCCAGTTCGATAAGATCGTGGTGATGCACGACGGCCGTATTGAAGAAATAGGAACACATGCCGCACTATTACAGCAAAATGGCATATATGCAGCCATGTACCGCAAACAGCAACAGGGCGAAACTGCCCATCCAGACAGCATTTGAGGGCTCCCCGGAAAATTTTGGATAAATTTTGTCAATTCAAAAACAATTTTATCTTTGCCACGTTCAAAAAGAATCATTTAACAAAACAAAAAAACAACAGTGGCGTACGAAAACAACGACAAAAAAATGGACAGCGTTTACAGCAAACGCATAAAAGCAGGAAAGCGCAGAACTTACTTTTTTGATGTAAGAGAAACCCGTGGCAATGATTACTACCTCACCATTACAGAAAGCCGCAAACGCTTTGATTCTGAAGGCTACGATCGTCACAAGATCTTTTTGTACAAAGAAGACTTTAACAAGTTTGTAAAAGGATTGAATGAAGCAGTTGATTTTGTAAAAACAGAACTGATGCCTGATTTCGATTTTGATGCATTCAACCATGATACTCCATACGAAGGTGAAGAAGGAGCTGCACCTGCATTCAACAATGAAGCAGCAGCAGCAGAGACCAAAGAGCCTTCTTCTTATTCTTCTGCTGAAGCCACAGAAGAAAGCACTGCACCTGTTGCTGAGAATACGGGTTCAGCAAGCGCTGATAACGGCAGCACTGAAGAAGTGGACAAATGGTAATAAGCGTTTCCTGACTAACTGCATATAAAAAGACCTCCTGCAAAGGAGGTCTTTCTTTTTTGATATGTAAATGATCTAATTATCGTCGTCTTTGCTTTCTGTCATCAGCCACAGTTTAATAAGCGGGATGGCAGGAACAGCGCTTGCAGGTTTAGCCACAGGCGTGCTGTTATTAGTATTGTTTGTTTTCGACGTTGAATTCAATTGAAGATTGTCCGGTTTTTTTGTATGATTCAATGGCCAGGTAGGTACATTGGAGCAAAGTCCTTTTGGCATTGGAACAGAAAAACTCTGGGAGTAGCCCGCAAAGGCTAATACCCAAAGGGCAATTGTACAAATAAATGCTTTCATGGCTCATTAATTTGAATGTTGAAAATACAAAATATTACCGTATTTTCTTAAAAATATTTATTAATCCATTAGTAGACGGATCATGGCTGCTGATTGTTACAGTTCCCTCCAGTTCCGGCAAAATTTTATTAGCCAGCACTTTCCCCAGTTCCACGCCCCATTGGTCGAAGCTATAAATATTCCAGATCACACCCTGTACAAAGATCTTATGCTCGTAAAAAGCGATCAGCTGGCCAAGGGTATAAGGTGTTATCTTCTTCACCAGGAAGGAGTTGGTCGGCCGGTTGCCTTCAAATACCCGGAAAGGATTTTCATTACCGGTTCCTTTCATTAAGGCCTCTGTTTGTGCAAAAAAGTTGCTTAGCAACTTGGAATGATGGTCACCCACAGGATTATGTGTCTGCGCCGGTGCTATAAAATCGCAGGGGATCATAGGCGTTCCCTGGTGAATGAGCTGGTAAAAAGCATGCTGGCCATTGGTGCCGGGTTCGCCCCAGATCACCGGGCCGGTCTCATAATTTACCTTTTCCCCGTTACGGCCCACGTATTTACCATTGCTTTCCATATTGCCCTGCTGGAAATAAGCGGCAAAGCGATGCATGTACTGGTCGTACGGCAAAATGGCTTCCGTAGCTGCGCCGTAAAAATTCCGGTACCAGATGCCGATCAGTGCCATTAACACCGGTATGTTTTTATTGAAAGAAGTATGGCGGAAATGCTGATCTGCATTTTCAGCCCCTTTCAGCAATTGTTCAAAATTATCGTAGCCGATAGATGCTGCAATAGAAAGGCCGATGGCGCTCCAGAGACTGTAACGTCCGCCTACCCAGTCCCAGAACACAAACATATTGGCCGCATCAATACCAAATTTTTCTACTTCGGTTTTATTCGTACTCAGGGCTACAAAATGTTTGGCAACGGTCGCTTCTGTACCACCGTTTTGCAGGAACCAGTCACGGGCACTCAGTGCATTCGTCATGGTTTCCTGTGTGGTAAAGGTTTTGCTGGCAATTAAAAAGATCGTTTCGTCGGCAGTGATCTTTTTTAATGTTTCGGCGATATGCGTTCCATCTACATTGCTCACAAAATAGGGTTGAATGCCTTCCACCCAGTAAGGTTTCAATGCTTCCGTAACCATCACCGGGCCAAGGTCGCTGCCACCGATACCGATGTTGACAATGTATTTTATTTTTTTACCGGAAAAGCCCTTCCATTCGCCGCTGTGCAGGCGGTTGCAGAAATCTTTCATCTGCGCCTGCACTTTCTGAATGCCGGGCATAATGTCTTCTCCATCCAGCATCAAAGGTTTGCCGGAGAAATTACGCAATGCCGTATGCAGTACGGCCCTGTTCTCCGTAGCATTGATCTTATCGCCGGTGAACATGGCTTCAATAGCTGCTTTCAACTGGCATTCTTCCGCCAGCTGCAAAAGCAATTGTACCGTTTCTTCGGTGATGATATTTTTAGAATAGTCGAAGTAAATATCCCCGAGCTGTAAAGAAAATTTTTCAAACCTCTTTTCGTCAGAAGAAAAAAGATCTCTCATTTCCAGTTTGCTGTTTGAATTGTAATTTTCCTGTAATGCTTTCCAGGCGGCTGTTGTAGTGGGATTGATCGATGCTAACATAACTTAAGCTTGATTAAAGGTTTGCTAAGTTACGCAGGAAATGAATTTATTACACGAATCCCGATAGCTATCGGGACGAATTCCCCGAATTGCACGAATTTTTTATAGCATGAATTCCAGGCGCTAATTACACGAATTTTAACCGCTAAGATACAAAGACGCAGTTCATATCTCATCACTCATATCTCATCGTTCATATCTTATAGCTCATATCTTATAGCTCATATCTATCATCACTGCTTCTTCGGCACCATCCCCCTGATCCCCATATCCACTACCTGGTCACCTGCCAGCGGATCGTAGGTATTGTTGCCATCGGCATCGATCCATTCAAAGCTTTTGTTGGTAGAAAGAGAAACGATGATATTGATATCGGATGTTTCTGTGCCTGTTACAACCAGCGGTGTTGCAAACACGCCTGTTACCAAACAGGAACCTGCCGGGATAGGAGACGTAGCAAACAAAGGGTTGGGAACTGTGGTAGCACCTGGAGGCGCCTGGCCCTTGGTAACATACCCACCAACGCCAGGAATAGATGTTTCAAATGCCCAATATCCTTGTGCTTTGTTCGCATTTTCAGTAATGACAGAATCCTTCACTTTATGATTAGTGATATAAGTATTGAAGCCGATGAAGGAAGCAACCGTTGCATCCAGCATCAAACTCGTAGAACCTGCCGTAACCCTTGC
>CAYOLS010000232.1:0-4979 GCA_964404845.1 uncultured Ferruginibacter sp.
ATATCATTTCCAGGCTTTTTACTGATACAACCAGGTTACCATCCAACAGCCTTATGATGTATACCCACCTGTACGAATTTTACAGTGATGGAAAAACAATTTACGTTGCCCATGGCTATGGCAGGGGTTCAACAATTTTACCATGGCAGGAAGTAAGAGCTTTTGTTATTTCCAAAGATCAATTAGCGGATGCCCTTGTGTTTCCTGGCCAAAAGCCAAACTATTTCATTGAATTTGACCGTACCAAGCTAAAGGATGGAAATATTCCGGGTATAATTGTATCGGATAACGGGAAAAAAATAACTGTTCCTGAACCGGATGAGGAGGAAGGTTTTTCAGGCCGATACATCAATATGAGTTTTAACGACAGCCTGAGTGTCTATAAAATACTGTAATGCTGCTAACAGGTATGCGGCACAAGGGAGTGACACAACGATGATGAGCAAATAACCTGAAGCTTGTGAAATATTTTTTTTTACCGCAAAGGCGCAAAAAAATGCACGCAAAGGCCGCAAATAACAAGCCGACGGACTAGCAGCTAATAGCTGGCTGCTCGTAGCTTAATTCGTGCAATTGGTTAAAATTCGTGTAATTCAACTTACCTTTGCGCATCACAATAACATATCTATAAATAAATAACGCCATATGAGTTTAGTAGATCTGGTAATGCCAAAACTGGGTGAAAGTATCATGGAAGCCACCATTTTACGCTGGCACAAGAAGCCGGGCGATAAAGTGGCCCAGGATGAACCGGTGCTGGACATTGCTACTGATAAAGTTGACAGCGAAGTGCCAAGCACCGCTGAAGGCACTATTACAGAAATTTTGTTCAATGAAAATGATGTGGTTCCTATCGGTACAGTGATAGCCCGCATCAATACTGCTGGTGGTTCTGCTGCGGCTACCCCGCAAGCTGCGCCAGTTTCGGCTCACAAACCACAGTACGAAGAAGCCAAAGTGGTGGAAGATATTCCTTACCAGCCGGCAACTACTCCTGCTGCCAGCGCCAATACCGGCGGCCCACGTTTTTACTCTCCGCTGGTATTGAACATTGCACAAAGCGAAGGCATCAGCATGACTGAACTGGAAAATATACCGGGTACGGGACAGGATGGCCGTGTAAGTAAAAAAGACATTCTCGCTTATGTAGCCAACCGCGGCAGCAAACCTGCGGCAGCACCTCAGGCAGCTCCTGCACCTGCTGCGGAAGTAAGGGTTATTCCTGCAGAACAACCTAAAGCGAATGACCAGTCACCAGTGGTTTACCAGGGCAATGTAGAGATCATTGAAATGGACAGGATGCGTAAGCTCATTGCCAAGCATATGGTGGACAGCAAGCACACCAGTCCGCATGTGACGAGCTTTGCAGAATGCGATGTTACCAACCTGGTGTTGTGGAGAGAGAAGGTGAAAAAAGAATTTGAAAAAAGAGAAGGCGAAAAAATTACTTTCACGCCGTTGTTCGTGGAAGCAATTGTAAAATGCCTGAAAAAATATCCATGGCTGAGCAGTTCGGTAGATGGTGATAAGATCATCGTAAAAAAAGACCTGAACATTGGTATGGCTACGGCTTTGCCAAATGGCAACCTTATTGTTCCGGTTATTAAAAATGCAGACCAGTTAAATCTTGTTGGCCTTACCAAACAAGTGAATGGCCTGGCAAACGCTGCAAGGTCTGGTAAGCTGAAACCGGATGATACAACGGGCGGTACTTTTACATTAACAAACGTTGGTACTTTCGGAAGCATCATGGGCACGCCGATCATCAACCAGCCGCAGGTAGCGATCATGGCGGTAGGTGCAATCAAAAAAAGGCCGATGGTGATTGAAACAGCACAGGGCGATACCATTGGTATCCGTCACATGATGTACATTTCACTGAGCTACGATCACCGCATCATTGATGGTGCATTGGGTTCCACCTTCCTGAATGCAGTAAGTAAGGAACTGGAGAACTTTGATGGTAACCGTTCTATTTAATTTTTAGAATAATTTATTTTGATAGAAAAGCCTGGTTATCCCAGGCTTTTTTATTTCGGTAATAATTTAACCGCAAAGGCGCAAGAGGTACACGCAAAGGGCGCAGAGAGTCTTTGCGAAAAAGACTTTGCTTCTCTGCGGTTAAAAAAATTATAACGTTGAACACCTCTTCCCTAACTTTTGGAACTTTCTTTAACTTTATTCCATGAAACATCTTGTCGCTTTCCTGTTACTTCTTTCCGCTGTTGCCTGCAACGGCACAAAACAATCCGCAGCAAAAAAAGAGGAAGCCAAAAACCAGGCGATCCTGGAAGAAAGCCTGCAACAAAAACAGGCAGAAGGAACCGACCTTTATGCAAAAGGCTCCATCCCTTCCAGCTGGACATTGGAAATAGATTTCGATAAGCTGGTTCGTTTCCGTTCGCTGGACGGAACAGATTACAAAAGCAGTCCTGTATCTCCGGTAGAAAATACAGCCAATAATTCTTTTACTTACACTGTAAAAGCAGGCAAAGGAACGATGCTTATCAGCCTGTACAAAGAAGGCTGTACCGATGCATTAAGCGGCGAAAAATTCAGTAAAAAAATTACGGTAGAAGTAGATGGCAAACGTTATGAAGGTTGCGGGCAATATTTATTCAATGCAGGCCTGGATGGGAAATGGATATTGGAAAAAATTGGTTCCAGGATTGTGCAGGCTGCTGATTTTGCCAAAGGATTACCCGAGCTGGTATTCACGCCTGAATCCGGGAGCCTTAGTGGCCATGATGGCTGCAACCGCATCAACGGCAGTATGGAAGTACAGGGCAACCGTATTAAGTTTGGCCCACTGGCCAGTACCAAAATGGCTTGTCCTGGTAACAAAGCTGAAAATAATTTTACCCAGAAGATCAGCGGCCAGGCAGCCACTTATTATTTCAAAGACGGACAGCTGGTACTCTACCTTATTGACGACAGCATTATTACTTTCAGGAAAGCATAGGCATTATTCCATTGCCTTAATCGTTGCTTCATGGTATACCGGGAAATTACAGGAGTTGGCAATAAAACATTTTTGGTGTGCTTCTTTGTGTAATGCGCCCGCTCTGTCTATCATGGACACATCAGTTACTACAACAAAAGGATGCAATGTTACTTCTTTAAACTGCCCGCCGTTCTCATTTTCTTCCATTGTACCTGTAGCGTTGTCTGTATATTCCATTACAATAATGCTATTGTCGGAACACAAATGCAGGTACCACAGCATGTGGCAGGAAGAAAGTGACGCCACCAGCAAGTCTTCAGGATTGTACCGGGAGGCATCACCCATGAATGCAGGATCAGACGATCCGTTGATGATGGCTTTATTTTCCACCTGTATCGTATGTGCTCTATCGTAGTTGCGGTAGCCGCTTGTACCTTCTCCCCTGTTGCCCGTCCACTGTATATTTGTTTTGTAATGATGTAATTTTCCCATGGTTATTTTTTTATGTATTCATCAATAGGTTGATCGTTGATGAACAGGTTTTCTATCACGGCATCGCCGTTCTTAACTTTTACCAAAGCGTAGCTCACAATGCTGCTGTCCATCCTTGATTGGTTGTATGCTTTTTCCGCCAGCGGCGCCTTTGATTCTTCCATATAAAAACGATCAAAAGGCCAGTCAATATGAACCTCCCTGCCATTGCCAGTTTCATAGCTCATGTAACTAACGGTTGTTTTTATATGATCTTTACCGGCTTTTTTAGGATCACTGTTGATAGCAATGATCTTAGCAAATCCTGCTGAATCTGTTCCGATGTCAACATAAATTTCATCGCCGCTTTTCCACTCTTTAGTGTCTCTTGTAAAAAAGCTGTTGCGGTTGAAATCCAGGTACACATATTTTCCTCTTAAATAATCACTGGGATCAACAGGAGCCGTACGAAATTTGAATGCCCTGCCATTGTCGAGTATATTTTGTTTTTTCCGGATCACCGACGCCGGCACCCAAAACTGCAGGAGCACCATTAATGCGAATGCTATCCAGATTATTTTTTTACTATTCATGCAATTTTCTTTTTTTGATGAGTCTGTTATTGGCAACAAAAAATCCTGCACCCACTCCTATGAACATCAGCCCACGAAACACAAAGGAAATATTGGTATCAAAAAATCTGCAGATCACCAATGCAGTAATCACCAGCAAACCGTAATTAAGTATGCCAAGGTGATTCAGGTAATTGCCCCTTGCAATAATAAATACAGCTACGCCTAATACCAGCAGGTTGGCAAGGATCGTTGCAGTGAGGGCACTCGTTAACCCCGTAATAAAAATAGCTGCATACAGGGCAAACACAAACCCCATGAAGTTCACCGGCTTATCCCCTCTTTTTTTCAAATGATCTGCCATCAATACAATTGCGATCAGCGTAAAGCCAGCGATAGCAATGGTTGCGGGACTGAACAGTTTTGTTTCTTCCTGCTGTATGGAGATGATTTCTTCCCAGAAAAAACGGAAGCTGCTCATCAAAAGCAATACTACTGTTCCCAGTGAGCCTAATACAATATAGCCGTTGTTAAATATTCTTTTGTTGTAAAAAAAGTTTGATGTGCCCAACAGGTAAAAAGCCCCGAACATGCTCATATAGGCAAGGAACATCCATTCTTCTTGCGGCCCTGAAACAGTACCAAGGCAAATGGTAAGTGATAGTGGTATGAACCAGTGATGAAAATAAGTGAAGTTGCTTTGCGGTCTGTTTTTAAACAGATTCCAATAATAAGGCAATGCCAGCAACAGCATCCACCAGTAATGATAAGATTCTTTGATACCATAGCCGTATCCGTCATAACACGCATATACTGTGATACCGCAGATGTATAACAACGATGCCATCGACGACCGCATGATGTATATTAGTGGAAAGCTGGTGAGCATCCAGGCAAACAGCAAGTCTTCAATAGTACCCGACACATGATACAACTGCCCGATCAATGCAATACAAGCACCAACTGCAAAAAATAAGAAACTGGCACTACAT
>CAYOLS010000233.1:0-4969 GCA_964404845.1 uncultured Ferruginibacter sp.
TCAAAAAGCTTACAGAAGAAACCAAAACGCCTTTCCCAAAAAAGATATTTCTTTCTGCAGATGTGAATGCATCAGTGTCTTACAACTCCAGTTTCTGGAGCATGTTCCTGCCGGTGCGCAAGAACCTTAACATCGGGCTTGGATTGGTGAACAGTGTGAACACAAGCGAATTTAAAGCTGTGATGGCGCATGAATTCGGCCATTTCAGCCAGCGCAGTATGAAGCTGGGCAGCTTTACCTACAATGTGAACAGGGTGATCTACAATATGCTGTACAATAACAACAGCTACAATAGTTTTTTAAGCGGCTGGAGCAGCGTGAGTGGTTATTTTGCATTCTTTGCTGCCATCACTGCGGGTATCGCCAATGGCATTCGCTGGATACTGAATGAAATGTATAAATTCATCAACAAGACCTACATGGGATTAAGCAGGGAAATGGAGTTCCATGCAGATGCAGTGGCGGCAAGTGTGAGTGGTGGCAACAATCTTATTACTGCATTGAACCGTGTAGAAGTATCTGCTTCCTGCTACGATACTACCATCAATCATGCAAACAGCTGGCTGAAAGAAAAAAAATTTTCCAGTAATCTTTTCCCGCATCACCTGGAAATATTCCGTTCGGTAGCTAAAGATCACCAGCTTGATCTAAAAGAAGGATTACCGGCGATCAGCTCTCATTTCCTGGATTCTTTCTCCCGCTCAAGGGTCAATTTTAAAAATCAGTGGGCAAGCCATCCCAGCCTGCAGGAAAGGACAAAACATTTGAATGAGCTGAACATGAATGTGGAACCTATTCATCAATCGGCCTGGGCTTTTTTCAGCGATCCGCAGGCATTACAATTACAGCTTACCAATATTGTATATGGCGAAAGCCGCAGCCAGGAAGGATTGACCGAAAAACAACAGGACTATTTCACCAACTGGTATCAAAAGCAAAAAACAAGCGAAGCGCTTCCCGAAGTGTACGATGGATTTTACAACGGCCGCATCCTTTCTGTAAAAGATTGGGATATTGACTTTCTTGCTTCTGCACACCCGACCGGTAATTTTAAAACCATTTTCAGCAAAGAAAATGCGCAGCTGCAGGAAAGCATTGCTTACAACAGGAACGACCTGGAAACAGTTAAAAGTATCCAGTCAGGCACACTGGGCATTAAGTCATTTGACTTTGATGGCGAAAAGAAAAGCATCAAAGAATCGGATGGCATTATAGCGGAGCTGGACCAACAGATCAACAGGGCCATTGAAAAACAGGATGCATTACAAAAAGAAGCATTTACTTTTTTCCAGCAACAAAATCCTGCTGATAAAAGACTGACAGAGGCCTACAAAAAAATGGCCAATGATGAAAACTTGCAAAAGGAATTTGCAGATGTTGCCAATGCTGTTTTAAAAAGGATCCAGCCATTTTACGAAGGCAATAACACATTTGACTTTATCAATCATAATATCGGCCAGCTGAAGGATAAGGAAGAAAAGGCTTTAAAGGAAAAGATCAGTGAGCTGATACAGGCTAAATGGATCGGATTTGAAAGCAAGGAAGGGATACTGGACAAAGCAATTGCTTTTAAGAACAAGGACTATGCTTATTTCCACGACGGCAACTTTCATAATGATGAACTACAGGAATTAACATCACTGATATTTGGGATAGACGGCGCTGTATTGGATTACCGTTGGGAGCAATATAAGAAGCTGTTGGAATTGCAGCTGGAATATTACAGACCTTAAAAAAATGAATAATTAATAATGAATATTTTTTCGAACTGAAGCGCCATTGCTTATTTGAAGCGCTAACAAGTTTGTTGCATTATTAATTATTCACTATTAAATATAAGATCAACAGCTATTTCTTAAACATAAAATACACCGCTCCTAACAAAAAGGCAAAGCTCACAAGGTATTTCCAGTGAAAGGGTTCTTTAAGATAAAATATTGCGAATACAGAAAAAACGATGAGCGTAATCACTTCCTGTGTCATCTTTAACTGAAAGCCCGTCATGCCATTGTTGTAACCTATCCTGTTGGCAGGCACCATGAGCATGTATTCAAACAAAGCAATGCCCCAACTCATAAGAATGGCTTTCCAGAGCGAAATACTTTCATTCTTTAAATGCCCGTACCAGGCGATGGTCATAAAAATATTGGATGCAGTAAGCAGCCCGATGGTCTGTATCATGCTGCAAAAATAAAAAAAGATACAGGTGTTACCTGTATCTTTTTTGTTGCCAGGGATATTTTTATTTTACTTGCCCCGGAAAATAAGATTGATAATAGCGAGCAATACCACAGCACCAATGGCCGCAGTTAAAATGTAACCGATCCACCCGGAGCCCAGGCTGATGCCCAATTTACCGAACAGCCAGTAACCGATAAAACCGCCGAGGATGCCGACAACAATATTGCCGATCAGGCCAAGGCCGCTTCCTTTGAACAATTGGCCGCCCAGCCAGCCGGCTATAGCGCCCAGGATAAGCGTAATGATAATTCCTTCCATACTCAAAGTATTTTAATGATGAATACTAAAAGTAAATGTCGTTTCCAATAAATACAAGACATAGCGAAGTATTTTAGTAACATCTATGATCGTTGCTGTTCATAAAAAAAGTTCCGCCGGGGCGAAACTTTTCTATACTCTTTTCGTCGCAAAAGACGATAGGATCGTTATTAATTCAGGCTCCTGAAATCCACCGGCACCAGCTTGCTCACACCTGCCTCCTGCATGGTAACACCGTAGATCACATCCACCGCACTCATGGTTTGTTTGTTGTGCGTAACGATGATAAACTGCGAGTTCTCACTGAACTGCTTGATCATGTTGGTGAACTTACCAACGTTGGCGTCATCCAGCGGCGCATCCACCTCATCCAGGATACAGAACGGTGCAGGTTTGATCAGGTAGATCGCAAACAACAATGCCGTTGCTGTGAGTGTTTTTTCTCCCCCGCTCAACTGGCCGATGCTGCTCGGGCGCTTGCCTTTTGGCTTAGCCACAATGTCAATGCCTGTATCTGCAAGGTTTTCAGGATCTACCAGTACCATGTCCGCAGTATCTTCATCAGTAAACAATGCCTTGAACACTTTCTGGAAATTTTCCCTCACCCTGTTGAAAGTATCAAGGAACTGCTGGTTGGCAGTAGCTTCCACTTCCTGTATGGTTTGCAATAAACTATCTTTTGCTGTTACCAGGTCATTCTTTTGTTCGAGGATAAATTCGTAACGCTTTTTCATTTCTGTATACGCTTCTATCGCTGTCGGGTTTACTTCACCCATATTTTCCAAACGCTTTTTCATGCGTTCGTTCTTTTCTTTCAGCTCTTCCAGGTCGGTATCGCCGGTACGGGGTTCGTCAATGATCTCATCAAGGTCAACTTTAAACTCCACGCTCAGCCTTTCTTTCATACCGGCCAGCTGGAGCTTCAGATCGGTCAGTTTGTCTTTAATTTCATTCAGCAAATGATCAATACCTTCTTTTGATTTTTGCTTGTGACGCAGCTCACTTTCTTTTTCTGTTAAAATGTTGCGCAGGTTATAATATTCCTGGTCTGCTTCGTTGAGCTTTTTCTCTTCTGCATCCTTGTTCTGCAACATGGTTACCAGCAATGCTTCCAGTTCTTCCAATTCCAGCGCAGTAAACTCAATGCTCTCTCCTGCTTCTTTCAATTGTGAAGCACTGTTCTCTACCTGCAGTCTCAGGTCGTTCAGCTGGTTGGTCTTAAATTCCAGCTCCTGCTTCAGTGAAACCACTTTGCTTTGTTGCTTGGTGTATTGCAGGTTGCTGTCGTTGTAGGTGGTTGTAGCAAAATTATATTCCTGTTCGGCAGTTGCGTAATCCAGTTCGATCGCCTGTAATTTTTCTGCCAGCTCCTCTAACTGGAAATTGAATTTATCGAGATCATCTCTTGTTGCTGCGATCGCTTCATGGTTGTTGTCCAGTTGCAATTGCAACTCCTCTACTCTTGCTGTACTGGTAGTTTCCAGGTGATGCAGGTTCTCAATTTTATTCTGCAAAGAGAACACGAGGTTAGTGAGTTGGTTGATATCCTGCTGCGTTTGCTTGATGGCATTTTCCTTCAGCTGTTCATTGTAGGCGATCACTTCATTGTGCTTAGCCTGTATCTCAGCTTTTAGAGTATCTACCACCTGTTGCTGTGCAGCAATATCTTCCTGTAATTTTTCCAGGTTCTTGGCACGGCCAATCTTTTTACCTTCAAACAAACCTACGCTACCACCGGTAAGTGAATATTTTCCTTTTACATACTTACCTGTTTTTTCAAGTACCACGGCACCATTGCTGTTGTGGATGGCTTCTTCATTTTCTGCGATAAATACATTGCCGAGCAAATGCGCAGCAAGGTTAGAATAGCGGGTGTCTATTTCCACTACATCCAAAGCAGGGATGGTTCCTTCCGGCTGATGATGCGCTCCTGCTTCTGCAAATTTATCCAGCAGGAAAAAGTTGGCTTTACCCTTTTTGTTATCATCCAGCAAATGCACGGCCTGCAAACCTTCCTGCAGGTTGTTCACTACATAGTAGTTCAGGTATGGCTCCAGCACATTTTCTACTGCCGCACGGTATTGTTCTTTTACATAAATGATATCGCTGAGTAAAGGCGCAGTATGATTCCAGCCCTGGTTATTGTGCAAAAATTTCACACTCTCAGGATAACCTTCCATTGAGTCTACCAGGCTTTTCAGCAGGTCATGCTCATTACGTTTGGAATCCAGCTTACGGCTTTCTTCTGCAAGGTTGTTGCGCAGGCCTTCCATCATGTTCTGCGTCTGCAGAATTTGTTCCTTGGTAAACTCGTGCTGGTCCTGCAATTGCTGCAGGTCTGTTTTTTTATCGTTGAGTTCGGTCTCTTTCTCTTTCTTTTCGCCTTCCAGTTGTTGTATCTGTGCCTGGCGCTGGCTTTTTTCTTCCTGTATCTGCGCTATCGTTCTTTGCAGGTTTTGAATAGAAGTAT
>CAYOLS010000234.1:0-4900 GCA_964404845.1 uncultured Ferruginibacter sp.
TGTTCTTTTAAAATGGCTCATGTATTGATGAAATTTAAATAAGTGCTGCGTGAATTTATAAATTATAGCTCAAAGCTAATGGCTCACAGCGTATAGCTTTTCACAGTTCATTCAAAAAAATATACCATTCGATACTTAAGAATGACCTTTCACTTAGTTTGATAGAAAAGATAAAATGTTTGAAAATATCTTTACACCGGATTTAAAGAATGGTTATTGAAAAGCAGAAGTACCCTATATTTTTTGTAACAATATTTTGGTTTGCCATGCCCATGGGCCAGAGACGCAGCGGTATTGACTTACAAAAAAATATTTTTCAAATTGTAAAAAAACAGCAGCAGCGAATGCACACTGCTGCTGATAGTTGATTTGAAATACGGTACTGTAAATAAGTACGACTACTTCAACGGGATCAAAAAATGATCTGTCTATATTTCGGTATCATCAGCATCCGGTTCCTTAACAACATTTGAATATTCGAGCAGGTCTCCGGGCTGACAATCCAGCGCTTTACAGATGGCATCTAATGTGCTGAAACGAATGGCTTTTGCTTTTCCTGTTTTTTTAGTACAGAGAGGTTTGCCAGGGTAAGGTCCACTTTTTGCGAAAGCTCATTCAGCGACATTTTTCGCTTCGCCATCATTACATCAAGATTTACGATTATTGCCATGGCTATACTGTTAATTCGTTTTCGGTTTGAATTTCAATACCTCTTTTAAATACCTGCGCTACTACAAAAAATGCTACCGCCATAAATATCCAGACATCACCTCCGCTCAAATTCAGGTAATATATATCCGGCATTTGTATCCCTTTTTTTACCAGCCATTCTATATAGCTTACACCCCATTCGGAAAACAACCCTGCACCCAGTGCCAGGAATCCCATCAGTGTAATAAAGCTTGCTGCTTTCTTGCTGAACGGCTGGGATAAGCTGAGGCTTTTGTCCTGCAGAATTTTTATGATCGCATAAAACATAGAAGCTTTCAGCATGCCCACAATACACATAAATGTGGCTACTGCTAAAAAATGGCCCTTGTCGTAAGCATACAAATGGGAGAGGTCATTTCCCGGCCAGAAGGTTTTGGCATTGGCCGAATTATAGGTCATAGTATAAACGCTGGCGAAGATGTAACCGAAGGCATCAATAAATACACCAACGAAGATGATCCAGCAGATGATCCGTAAAATCAGCAGGACCTGTTTAGAACCGATTTTAATTTCCATATCAAGTGTTTTTTAATTTGATATGACAAATATAGATAAATATTTATTGAAAAACGATAAATATTTATCTATATTTTTTAAAATCGCATTTATCTGGTTGTAAATCAGACAAATATTTTTTTGAGAATGGCGCTTATTTGACCGCTTCCGCTTCCTTTTTCCTGAATTTCAATAGTCGTTTGATGAAGTCCGGGGGCAAAGCTTTATCGCTGGGCAGCTGTATGGCTGATTTGGTTACTTTCAGCCCTTTTAAATCTGCTTCAAATTCTTTCAGCAATGCCTGGCTCCACGTACTGGAAAGGGAAATATGTTTTGCATAAGCAGAATAATAGATCAAAAAACTTTTACCAATTTTAAAAGCAGGTACCTGCTAGCTGGTCACTTCTTCTGCTTTAAGAGCAATTGTACGAACCAGCTCACGGATGGTTTGCATTCTTTCTTTTATAGCTCCATCAAATGCTTCGTGGCATTCGTTGATGTTTTGATAGGCTGTTTTAGCCATGGCCATTTAATTTCAAAGTGTGACTGAGAAAATATACTGTTCCCTTATTGAATTCTTAGAATGTAAAAATATCACCCAGTTCAATAATGTGTTTACCATCAGCAAGTGTTGCCGGAGCTTTTGCTAATTTTTCGGCGAGCAGGGAAGTAGGCAATGGTTTAAATTTCCTGGTCAGCCCCAGGGCATTTAAAAATTTTAATACCGCAGCAGAAAAACGTTCGCCCAACCTGTCCGTATCCTTGCGCAACAATAATCCCGGCCTGAAAATGATAAATCGCTCAAACTTCAATGCATCCATGCCTTCTTCCAGCCTGCCTTTGAGCATGGAATAAAATATGCGGCTTGAGGCGGCAGCGCCATAGGCAGATAGTAATACCATACTGTGCACACCATTTGTTTTCGCCAGCGTAGCAAACTGTAAAGGAATTACATAATCGATATGCCGCTGTTTGTCTTTGGAACCTGCGGCTTTTAAGGTTGTTCCAAGGCAGCAGAACAAAACATCCCCTGAAATTTGCGGAGATACATTTTCCGGGTTATCAAAATCTGTGAGCACTTCGGTTAGCTTCGGATGCGATAAGCCGGTAGGGCGCCGGACAAAAATTACAATCGCTGTGTAGGCCGTATCCTGCAATAAAATATTTACCAGGTCTTTTCCTGTAGCGCCGGTGGCACCAATGATCAATGCTTTCATGCTGTCTTCGTTTTTATCTTACAGTTTCGTAGTAAAGTACTATCGGGCCGGAGGTGAGCTCCTTTGACTTTAAGAATTTAAGGTCCACCCTTTCGCTTATATTTTTGAACAGAGGCAATCCATTTCCTACTATGACCGGGTGAATGCAGACCTGGTATTCATCAATCAGGTTGAGCTGCGTTAAAGCAACAATTAAACCCGGGCTTCCTACCAGGATATCTCTGCCCGCTTGCTCCCTGAGTTCCGGCACTTCCTCTTTAAGATCTTTTGTTGCCAGTCTTGCAGTATTCCACTCAATACTTTTCAGCGTACGGGAAAAAACGATCTTTTGGATATTATCTATCGCTACTGCAAATTCATTCATTTGTTTATTATCCCCCGGGTTTTTCAAAAGGGTGGGCCAGAATTCCATCAGCTGGAAAGTTACCCTGCCGTATAAAATAGTGTCGGCAGTTCCTAAAAGATCGGTGTAATGCTGATGTAATTCTTCACTGGCGTTTACGGCTGTATGGTCGCAAAACCCGTCAAGTGTCATATTGATGGCAGCAATGAGCTTTCTCATAAGCTTTAATTGTTTGTTGAGGAATAACTATTGAAGGATAAATATACAAAACCGGTATAAGTCCAAATGTTGCGCATGGCAATACCGGATGGACTTGTTGTAACACGGCTGCTTATATTAATTAAAAAATAATGATCAAAAAAGGAGAATCCTGTTATATGTTTTTAAATTTAAGGACATTAACCACAGGTCAATCATTTAAAACTATTAAAATAAAATTTATGACAACAAAAGAAGTAGCACAAAAATTTCATGAATACATGAACCAGGGTGCATTTGAAAAGATCTATACTGAATTATACAGTCCGGATGCGACCAGTGAAGAAACACCGGGCTCTGACTGGGGCAAAGCAAACGGCATGGCAGAGATCATGGAGAAAGGAAAAAAATGGGCAGATACCGTAGAAGAAATGTTTGGAGGAACCACCGGGGCTACCTTTGGTAGCCGGTAATTATTTTACCTGCTATATGACCATGGATTTTACGCCCAAAGGGGGTTCAAGAATGACAATGGAAGAGCTGGGATTGTATAAGGTAGAGAATGGAAAAATTGTTTCCGAGCAGTTTTTCTACCAGATGTAACAAAAGCTGAATACTCACTAACAGGAAATGCCAGGCCGGGCTTGAATGCAAGCACAGCCTGGCAATATTTTTCAAACGATATTTTTTTCAGGTATTTTTCATTGCAACCATTATCCTGTCAACCTGTTGCATATGCCTGGTCATATGATTGATGTAAAACCGGAAAGTATCGCCCAGCTTAAGCTTTATCAATTTAGAAATAGAAGTGCTGATCTTTATTTTGTTCAGGCTTACTTTCCCGGACAAGCTTAACAGGTCCAGTAATTTTATTTGCTGGCTGATGAACCTGTCGATCACACTGGCATCCAGCTTTGCATTTAAAGGATTTTTATCTTTAAAAGTTTTCATTTTGTTGAGCTTCTCTTTGGGAAGCATGCTTTCGGCAAAATAATTTCCCAGCCAGCCGCTTTTAAATTCAGTGTCAGGTTGAGTAGCGGAGCTTTTTATTTTGTCTTCTATTTGCGGCAAATAAAAATCGCCGTATAGATTCAAATGTTCCAGGCATTCTAACATGCTCCATGATGTAGGATTTGCTTTCCGGCTCAACGTATGAAGATCATAGCCCTTCAACTTTTCTGCCTGGTTAATAATTTGTTTTGTTTGCTCAATGAGCGATTGTAATAATTTTTCTGTTTGCATAACTATATTTTATGCAAAGCTCTTACAACCGTTTTTTATAAACCTTGACAAAAATCAAGACTTTCTTAGTCTTGATAATGTTTCAGGGCTCATTCGCAAATAATTGGCAATATGCCTGAGCGGGATTTCCTGGAAAAGCTGTGGGCTTCTTTTTAATACCCGCTCGTATCGTTCTTTTGGTGAGCTTGTAAGGATATCAACTTCTCTTTCCATCTGCTGAACCAGTAGGTTTTCTAAAATGCCTGTCCATAAAACCTTGTTGCTGTCTGTCGCCAGGAAATCATCGACCTGTTGTTTGGTGATGATCCTTACGGTCGTTTTTTTTATTGCCTGGATGTAAAAATCAGAAGGTTTTCCTGTTAAAAAAGAATCGAGGGAAACAATTAAATTGTCTTTGTAGCCAAAGCGTATGGTTTGTTCTTCGTAGTCGTCTAAAACAAAAATCCTCACACTGCCGCTTTCTATGTAATACACATTGGTATCAATGCTGCCTTTCACTTTCAGGTATTCGTTCCGGTCGATGGTGATTTTTTTTTGTGAAAGTTGGATCATCTCGTTCATTATACCTGTTATACTTCTGTAAGCGAATAATATAAAAACAAAAAGTAAGAAGCTTATATCATTTCATTGTCGGATAACCATTTATCTATACGCTTAGGTAGGCTTGCCATCGGATCCTGAAAATCAAATTCGG
>CAYOLS010000235.1:0-4870 GCA_964404845.1 uncultured Ferruginibacter sp.
CTGCGATCTGCATCCTGAGGTCGTTGATATCTTTTTCTTTGGCAGCAAACCCTGGACAAGCTTCACATAAGAAGCTGCTTTCAGCCTATACAGGGGTGGGGCCCCGGCCGCCAGATGGGAATGGAAAATGCAAAAGGCAAATACATACTCACCGGCGATTCCGATTGTATCTATGCCGACTGTTGGGTAGAAAAAATGACCACCCGCCTTCAAACAGCAGGCACCATCAGTGTGTATGGCCGCTATTCTTTTATCAGCGAAAAAGGCTTTGCCCGCTGGCAACTCACGATTTTAGAAATATTTAAGGATTTAATAGCAGAGGTCCGTCATGTAAAAAGACCCTTTTTGAACTCTTATGGTATGAGCATGGGTTATGTGCGGGAGTACGGGTTAAAAGAAGGCTTCTATATGAACAAGACCCATGGCGAAGACGGCCGCATGGCCTACGACCTGATGAAGTATGGAAAAATAAGGCAGGTGCGCTCTTATGACAACCGGGTTTGGACAGGGGTAAGAACCTTAAAGAAAAGTGGTACTTTTAGCCAGGTATTGTTCAAACGCATCAAAAAAGAGTTAAGCAGGTTCTCTATATACTTTAATACCAGGATGAAATACCATCCTTCGAAAAGCCAGCAACAGGATCAATAATACTCACAATCATTAAATCCCAAAGGGACCCACAATGGATCTTATATATTTTTTTAAAGTACTCTTTCGTAAAAAATGGATCATAATCGGGCTGTCACTGCTGGCAGTAATTGCTACTTTCTTTTTTAAGATGGGCAAAAAAGACCTGTATGTTTCGCAGGCGCAATACTCCACCGGTTTTACCGCTGAAAAAGTAAGGATGATCGACGGATCATCCGGCGTGGATATTTATGCAGCAGATGTAAAATTCAACAACGTAATTGAGACCTTTAAGTCACCGAGGGTGATCAATACCATCGGGTATAAACTGTTGTTGCACGACCTGCAGAATCCTGCCAAAGCATACAGGAAGCTTACAGAAAAACAGATGAAATCGCCGCTATACAAAGCAGTGAATAAAGACACTGCCATGCGTGCTATTCAAAAAGCTATTCTTGATAATAAGCTGCTAAGCTCCAATACAGAAAAAGAAAGGGTATTGGTTGAATACTTCGACCTGTATGGTTATAGCTACGATGCATTAACAGCATACCTGACCATTGAAAGGGTAGGCCGTACCGATTATCTTGATATTTATTTCCGTTCAGAAAATCCTGAATTGTCTGCCGTGGTAGTAAACTCCATGGGGCAGGAGTTCATCAACTATTACCGTAACCTCAGTTCACAAAGAACAGAAGAAAGCGCAGAAGGCATTAAGAAAATTGTAACTGCGCAACAGAATAAGATCGACAGTCTCGGTAAAAAATTATACAATGAAAAAGTAAGCCAGGGTAGTATTGATCCTGTTAGTCTCAGCACCAGTGCGATGGAAACCGTTAAAGAACTGGAAACTGCTTTGGCCTCAGAAAAAAGCAAGCAGAACGAACACCTCAACAGGAAAGAATATCTTACTGCCCGTTTGAATGAACTCACCGGCGGTGCAAATACCACTACTACCAATACAGGTGGCGGTAATGATGAAGTGATAAGGCTTACCAATAAAAAGAATGAGCTGGTAGCCGAGCTTGCCCGCAAAGGCGGAAGCGACCCTGCACTGGAGCAACAAATATCCGACCTGCGTGCAGCTATAACCAAAGCTACAAGAGCAGCTTCAGGCGGCGGAAAAAATGCTGCCAAAGAAAAAGATATCAACGACCTCAGGATGCAGATCGCAGAAGAAGATGCATTACTGAGAGCAGCCAGCACTACCATTGCAGATTACACAAGCCGTATCCGCAAGTACACAGGTATGGCAACTTCGGCACCGGTAGGAAGTGATGTGATCATCTCCGGTATTCAAAGCCAGCTCGACCTGGAAAATGCACAGCTCGGAGCCGTAATGGAAAAATATACGCAGGCAGAAGGTTTGGTGAAAGATGATCCTACTGCCAACTTTATCCAGACAGGTGTTGGTCAGCCTGCGATCGGCCCTGAATCTAAAAAAACATTGCTCACCATGATCGTGGCAGGCATGTCCATGTTCTTCCTTGCATCTGTGATCTTTTTATTACTGGAAGTGTTTGACCCAAGGGTTAAAACGCCTTCCATCTTTAAAAAACAAGTGAAGCTGAACCTGGTGAATACGCTGAACAAAGTGCCGTTGAAAAATGCATCAGAGCAGGATATTGTTAAGAATGACTACGAAGGAAAAAAATATTCAAAAGAAATATTCTTTAAGAACAACGTAAGAAAGCTGCGCTTTGAATTGCTGAAGAACCCTAACAAAGCTTACCTGTTCACCAGTACACAAAGAGGTGCCGGTAAATCAACCATTGTAGATGCGCTTGCTACAAGCCTTGTGATGAGCAAGAAGAAAGTGCTGATAATTGATATGAACTTTGCCAACAACTCCATCACCAGGAAATACAGTCCTGATGTGCTCATACAAAATATTGCCGGCAAGCTCAACCTGGAAACGCCGCTGGCCAACCAGAAAGCATGGAGTAAAACACCGGTGGAAGGATTGAGTGTGATCGGTTGCGACAGCAGCAGCCAGACTCCATCCGAAGCATTGCCAAATTTTGACCTGGCACAATTCTTTGCAAAACTGAAAGAGCAGTTTGATTTTGTATTGATAGAAGGCGCTGCGCTCAATGAAGTGGTAGACAGCCAGGAGCTCGCCATTTACAGCGATGCGGTGTTCACTATTTTCTCTGCCAACAATGCTATTACACCTGCGGATGAAAAATCCATCAGGTTCATCTCTTCCCTTGGCGAAAAAAATAAAGGAACTGTTTTAAACCATGTATTAAAAGAAAACCTTGATTTCTAACCAACAGGTCAACTGCGCCAAAACGATATGAAACCTGCAAGACTCAACTGGATTGATTATGCCCGGGGAATAGCGATCATACTGGTTGCTTACAGGCATGTGTTTGAAGGGGCCAAGCAGAGCGGCATCAATGTAGATGAATACAAAATGCTGGAGTATGCCAACATTTTCTTCTACAGTTTTCGCATGCCTTTATTCTTTATCGTTTCCGGTATTTTCATTTCGCTCAGTGTAGAAAGATCAGGTATCAAAAAATACATTGGTACAAGAGCAAGAACTATTTTGTACCCATATTTCTTATGGGGTGCATTGCAGCTGCTGTTGCAGATGGTATTTGCAAAGTATGCCAATGGTCAGCCCGATCCTTCTTCTTTCCTGCACATGTTCTATTTGCCAAGAGAGCTGGCGCAGTTCTGGTACCTCTACGCATTGTTTAGTGTAAGCATGCTTTACCTGCTCACTAAATTTGTGATGAAGATCCCTGTATGGCTCAACCTGCTCTTAGGTATCGGCATGTTCTATTTATCAGCGTTGTTGTACCGTGGCGTGCTGCCAGAAAATATTATTGTAAATGCACTACATCATTCCTTTTTGTTTGATGTGCTGCATTACTACCTGTTCTTTGTAATAGGAGATATGTTCGGTAAATTCCTGCTCAGCCAGCAGTTCAGGGAGATTGCCACCGAAGGAAAATATCTTTTCATACTGTTGATATTGTTCATTGCGGTACAGAGCTATTTTTTAATGGCCAACCTCAACAACGAAGCTGCAAAGTATATGTACGTTGAGTTTTATCAACCCTTTGTTTTCATAGTCATCTCGATGATAGGCTGCACATTTATGATCTTTCTTACCTGCTGGATGGATAAAAGAAAGATAATGCCGTGGCTGACAGTACTCGGCAAGTATTCGCTTTACATTTATGTGGCGCATGTGATCGTATTCGCAGCAGTAAGAACCATCATGACGCACTTCCTGCACATCAATGATGCAGTAGTGATCATATTGACAGGGATGGTATTCGGTATTACTGTACCTGTATTTATGTACAGGCTGGCGGAGCGCTTTAACATGCGCTGGATATTTACATTGGAAAAACGTAAGGCAAGCGCATCTTCCGGCAAAAGCAATTTGGAAATTGAGGCAAAAGTAAAAACAGGATAATTGATACATGGCTGCATCAGCAAAATATAATACATGGGTACATGCAGGCTTCTACAGTGGCCTGCAGAAGTTGAGTGTGCCCTTGTCTTCTATATTCATCACGATGATCCTTGCAAAAGATGTGCTTTCTGATGAAGTGCAGATGGGTATCTGGGGTATTTTAATGATTGCAACTTCTATTCTGGAACTGGTGCGGCAGGGCTTGGTAAAAAACGCCATGGTGAAGTATATCAACTCCAGTGATGAAATTGATGAAAAAAAGGTAATCGCTGCAGGTTTTTATCTTAACACGATTATCACAGTGATTGCTGCTATTGTGTTGTTTGCTATTACGCCATGGCTTGCCAGTGTACAACATGCTGCACCATTAAAAGAAATGTTGTACATCCTGCAATTCGGTCTCCTTATCAATATCCCGTTTTCACATTTTGAATGGTTGATGTATGCCAAACAGGTGTTTAAAGGATTGTACTGGACTTATGTGATCAGGCAGGGCGTAATGTTGTTACTGGTAGCTGGTATGTTGTTCGTAAAATTCGAACAGCCACTTTATGTATTGGTGATCATCTACAATATTGCTATGCTGGCCGGAACGATCATGGCGTATAAATTCATTAAAGAATATATCAGGAATGCATTTGGATTTTCTAAAGAGTGGTTATGGAAATTATTCCACTTTGGAAAGTTTGCTTTTCTTTCAGGTCTTAGTACACTTGTTTTCAGGAATGCCGATCAGATGTTGCTGCCTAATATTTTAAAAACGACCATTTATAATGCTTTCCAGGGAATAGCATTGCGTATTATTGC
>CAYOLS010000236.1:0-4797 GCA_964404845.1 uncultured Ferruginibacter sp.
TAGCTGTAAAGTCGATCCCATTGGCAGAGCGTTGCAACTCAAAATGACTGGTATTGATCTCTTCTGTAGTGACCCATTTTACAAGATGCGTCTTACCGGAATGTTCAGCACTGAATGATAGCAGCTTTACAGGCAGCGGCCCCATTGGAAATATTACCGCATGCCAGCCATCTCCACCACCTCCTTTAAAAATATTGTTGGGAATAGCAGCATTGCTGTTATTTGAAAAACCATCTCCTGAGCTTCCCAGGAAAATAGTATTGGAAACAGCGCCATTGGATGCCCCATTCATACCATCTCCTGCGCCACCGGCAAATATTGCATTAGACAGTATGTTATTGGAAGCTTCCGTCGCACCGTCACCTGCACTGCCCCTGAAAATATTGGAAGCCGTTACCACGTAATTACTTAGGCTGCTTCCGTCACCATTGCCCCCATAAAAAATAAGGTTATTAGGAGGTTGAGCTTTGCTGCTCATAACCGCAATACCTGAGAGCAGCAGAAAAATATATTTTTTCATGTAATTGATGTTTAAGAATGATTGAATAATAATCGCAGTTATTAAATGCTTCACTCATTCTTACTCACCGGTTCTTACACCCCTACCACCCAATTGCGGGTAAGGAATGTAGAGGTATTGAGGAAAAAATACCCTGTTGCTCACCTGCATTTCGCCGGACCCATCCCCATAGCTGCCACCTCTCGGGATCAACGTGTAATCATTCGTGGAAGACGGCCAGTTGGATTCATTTGCTTCCGCCAGCGGGCTCAGCAACCCATCACCATGATTGCCTGTAAAAGTTCTTCCTTCTGCACCTGCATAAACACAAAGCTCTCTTACATTTCCACTCATTTCCATAACGCCGTAAAAGCTGCCACCACTTTGTGTTCGGTTAGAAGTAGCAGTTGCCAGTGCTCCGCACCTCATAGGCACACCAGGTCCTCCGCTTACATAGTTGGCATTGCCTGTTGACCATGTTTCAGTAGATGTGCCGACATTCTGTACTGTAGTGATCACAGCATAAGTTGTGTTTCCCCAGGCAAATTCCAGTGGGCCAGGAGTATTATTACCACCCCTGCATGCTTTCTCGTATTCAAACTCTGTCATTGGTCTCAGTGCTGCCCAATCCAGCCAGGCCATTGCACTCAAGCCACTGAGATTATGTGCGGCACGTTCAGGCTCTGTTACTGTCATTGCCGGTACGTTACCTGTTGCGCCGATACTATTGCGTGCATTGGCATTGGTCTGATCAAGTGTATTCAAGAAGTCGACAAACTGCTGTTTGCTGAATTCGTATTTCAGTATCCAGAAAGCCCTGAACCCTTTGGGAAATGCAGCGGGTATGGTTCCTGAATTAGTAAAGTTGGCAGCTGCATACAGGTTACCTGCTGCGGTGCCGCAGTTTATGGCATTTTCACTGGTAACAGGAAACCAGGTATCAACAGCGCCATCCCTGAATTTATAGGTCTCACCGGAAGCATTGCCAAGGCTAAACGGGCTTTGCGGTATGTATACCATCTCCACTGCATATACTTTTACTTCTACGTTTTCATTGTCCAGCACACCATCTGCGCCGTAGTTCCAGCGTATGGCAGCATTGGTATAATTAACATCGCCGGTGCCATTGCTACTCCGGTAAATAAATGCCCCCTTGCCATCGGCAACAGGTTGTATGGTACTGCCCGCAGGTGCTGTTTGGCCTGTAGCATTGATGGTAGCATGCAACCATACTGATGTACTTTGTTTGCGGTATTTTACAAAAATCCAGCAACCGTCATAATTGGATTCGTTGGTGCTGGTGCGCCAGCTGTTCTTCCAGCTTACGCTGAACTGTACGTTATTATAGTGGGTGGCCAAAGGACCTGCAGTTGTCTGGTTGATGAGTGAAACATTACTTACCACTACATCATTGGCTTTGATAATACCGGTCATGCAAAAAATGCCGGCGAAGAAAAGAATGACTTTTTTCATAACGAAGATAATTTTATGAACACAAATCTATCTTCGTACAAAAGCCTGCCTATACCGTCTGCAGGGTATATTCAGTGTGCTCATTTTTGAAGCACTTTATTTTCATACGCCCATTTAACCAGTGTGAGTGTATTGCTGGCTCCTGTTTTACGCAATATGTTCTTGCGATGTGTTTCTACTGTATGCAGGGAAATATGAAGTGCCACTGCTATTTCTTTGTTGGAAAGATCTTTTTCTATCAGCTCAATAAGCTGGCGCTCCCTGTTAGTGATCTTTACAGGTAATACATTTTTCCTTTCTGCATTCAGCCTGCCTAATTCCTCCAGTATATCATCCTGGAAATAAATACCGCCGCTATATACTTTCCGGATAGCAGTTGCCAGCTCTGCTGCATTGGTCTGCTTTAAGAGATAGCCGGCGATATCTGCATCTTCGATCATTTCACTAACCGTTTGTCCCTGGCCACTCATGCTTAATGCAATGATCTTTACAGAAGGATAAAGCTGCCTTACTTTTTTTGCAAGCTCACTGCCACTCATTCCCGGCATCATTACATCGGTTAATAAAATATCTATATCCTGCTCCTGCAGCATTTCCAGCATTTGCGCTGCGTTGTTAGAGGTTAGTACAATTTGCAGCTGCTCATACTTGCTGAGCAGGGATACCAGGCCATCAATAATGATCTGGTGATCATCTACTATGGCTATTCTTATTTTAGACATGCTGCTCTTTTGCCGGTATAAAAATAGTTACCACGGTCCCATTGCCAGGGCTACTGTCCCACTCTGCCGTTCCTTTTAAAAAGGCGATACGTCTTTTAATATTCTGCAATCCAAGGCCGGTTTCGTTTTTATTACCTGGGATCTTACTGGTATCGAAGCCGCTTCCATTATCTTCTATCAACAGCGATATTCCTTCTTTATTGTTGTGAACAGAAATATCCAACTCGCTGGCTGATGCATGCTTAATGGTATTGTTCACGCATTCCTGTATCACCCTATACAAAATGGTTTCAACAATATCATCGACCGGCCTATCCATTCCTTCGGTATGCAAACGAATAGAAAGAATGTTACTGTCTATCTGTTGTGTAAAATCTCTTACAGCGCCCACTAAGCCTTTATTGAGCAGTACGTTGGGCATCATGGCATGACTTACTTCCCTTACTTCCTTACATCCTTCGCCTACCATGGCAATGGCTTTATTGAAAGCAGTCCGCTGCGAAAGCTCAAGCGAATTTATTTGTGGCTCCATGGCCTGCAGATTTATCCAGGCAGCAAGCATTACCTGCCCTACCCCGTCATGCAGCTCTGCTGCTATACGTCTCCGCTCCTGGTCTTCGGCCTGTAAAATATCCAATGTGGCTTTTTCCCTTTGCTGCAGCAAAGTTGCCTGCAGCTCTCGTTCCTTTTTGATCTTGTAGCGACGGTATAACAACCAGGCTGATAAAAACAAGGACGCCAGCAACACGCCGCTGCCTGTAAGCAGGATACGCTGCTTCGATAATTTTATTTGCTGCAACGCTATTGTTTGTTCTTTTTTTTCTGTTTCGTACAGCTCCTGCAGCTCTGCTATCTTGTTTGCCGATTTTTCATTGATCACCCTGTCTTTGATAGCAGCTGCAGAATCCCTTGCAATGATTGCCATCGGCAGGTTATTCTCCTGTTGGTATACTGCTGCCAGCCCTGACCATGCATGAGATCTTACCTGGTTCTCATGAATACTATCTGACAAAGAGATAGCACGTTTCAGAAAATACACGGCTTCCGGCATTTTATTTTCCTTGAGCGAAAGTTGTCCGAGGGTAAGATAATTATCTGCCATAAAACCCAGTATACCATTGGCCGAATCAAGCACCAGGCATTGGCTGAAATAATACCGTGCGCTATCGGGCCTGCCGGAATACATATAACAATTGCCCAGGTTATTGTAAAAAGTAGATTTAAGTTTTGTGGAACCAATAGAATCTGCCGCCGCAATACCCATCCTGTCGATGGCGATAGCGCTGTCAAACTCATTGCTCATACCGTAAATATTGGCAAGTGTTTGCGCAGCATCAAGGTAAGAAGGAATATTGCCGTTTTTTTTGCTCGTTTCCATGGAGCGCAGGATATACTTCTTTGCAGTGGGCACATCATTTTTCACCTGGTATACTTCCCCGATATTGGCCAGCACACCACCTATATTAATAACATCATTGTTTTTTTCATACAACCGCAATGCTTTAAAATAATTATCCAATGCATTGGAGTAATCTGATTTTTTTACATAACAAACACCCAGGCTGTTATGCGCTCTTGCTGCAACACTGTCTGCTCCGGTATTTTGCAGCATTTTTAGTGCCTGCTCATATTGCTTCATAGCGATAGTTGTTTTGCCAACTACCTGGTACCTTGCTTTTCCAATGAGCGCCATAGCCTGGTAAACAGGGGGAAGATCTTTTGCAGCAGCATCAATAAGTGTTGCATATTTAAATACAGAGTCGCTGTTTATCTGCCAGTAATAACATTGCCGGTTATACCAGTAATTCACCTGGTCAATACGGGCATCTTTTGTACGGGAATTATCATTACAGTTTATAAGAAAGATCGTAAGCAGTAATAGCACAAGTTGGTAAAGATATCTTTGCATACAGGAATAATATTAAGGAAAGAGCAATAGCAGGCATTGCTTTGCATGCAAAATATATTGTTTAAGAATTTAATAAAATGCTCCCGGAAGAGTATAGCGTGGGAAATTGTATAAGCGTGGAGAAGCAAAAAACATATTAAATAAAAAGACCCCAGCTAAGCTGAGGTCTTTGTGATCCCGCTGGGACTCGAACC
>CAYOLS010000237.1:0-4781 GCA_964404845.1 uncultured Ferruginibacter sp.
TTTACTGTTTTTTCTTTACCATCTCTTTTATAAGTGATCTTTACTTCGTCTTTTGGTTTTCTTTCGCTGATCGCTTCGCTCAGGTCAGATGGATCTTCAATTTTGTCATCGCCTACTTTGGTAATGATATCACCTTTTTGAAGGCCGGCTTTTTCAGCAGCGCTTTCTTTGGTAATATCAGTGATCTTTGCACCCGCTTCATTATTTTCAGTAGTTACACCTAAAAATGTCTTGCTGCCTGCAAATGCAAAACCTCTTGCAATACGGTCGCCCATGCCATTCAGGCTGCTCATGTCCATATCAAAAGTAGCATTGCCATCATCGCTTATTATGCTCCATTTGTCACCACTTTTTACAACTATTTTTTTGTTGTTGATAGTGATGGCATCATCTTTAAATTCAACCAGGGGTTTGCCGTTGATCAGCACAGCATCTCCTTTGAATTCAATTTTAAGATCAGCATTTTTATCACCACTTTTTTTAATGGTGATCACATTCGTTTCCTTTTTCTCTTCCTTTTTGGTAGTAGTTTCCTGTGCAGTTGCTTTATAACCGATGGCTGCAAAGATCCAGGGCATAACAGCAATAATAACTTTGTTCATGACTATTTAAATTTTATGTACGAAATCTTTAGTACATCAAAAGTAGGGGTAAAATCCGAATTACGAAATATTTCGGACAATAATTTTTTTCTTTAACATTTTATTGAGAAACACGGCTTTTTTACAGAGAAGCAGGAATATTGCTATACGTTCCTTTCAACGCTACAAAACATTTAACAGGACAATCATCAATGATCTCATCCCCGGTGTACAACATACCAATCTTTTGCAGTATGGCAAGCGATGCCGTGTTCTCTATATGTGCACAGGCGTTTATTTTTTCCAGCTGCAATGTTTCAAAAGCATAATGAAGGCAGGTTTCCGCAGCTTCGGTTGCATAACCCTGGCCCCATGCGGAAGGAATGAAACGATAACCGAGATCAATTTCATCTCTTTCGGGCCTGAATTTTAAACCACACCAGCCGATGAATACATTATTGTCTTTTAAATGAACTGCCCAGCGGCCCAGTTTGTTCTCGTATTGCGGCAAAATGATCTCCCGCATTATTTCTTTTGCATGATCCAGGTCCTGCAACAAAGGTTCATGCAGGTATTGCAATACCTCCGGCCGGCTGTTCATATCAAGGATCAATGCGGCATCTGCATCTGTATCTGTAAAATGCCTTAAATAAAGACGGGTTGTTTCAAAAAGTGGTTCCATACGCTAAAGTGAAAATACATAAGAGATAAAAATACAGGAAAATATAGCGGCGAGCAATAAGCTTATAATAAACATCCACCTGCCTATCCTGAAATGTTTCCTGGTTTCTTTTAATACCAGCAGTATGCTGATAGCATAAACGATGAGCGTTACAAAAGAACTATGCCAGCTAAAGTAAAATCTTTCGTCAACAATATTTTTAATTAATGATGCGGTAATGGTAAGTGTAAGGAACCAGAAATACATACTGTTCATACACCAGCCTGCTTTTTTATGCCGCATAAAAAATAAAGTGCCTGTGAGTGGTAAAATGAACAGAAATATAAATACCGACCAGTCTTTTCTACCGGTCTTTATTTCAAACGTTTGAATGTCAATAAAAAAATCAAAAAGAAAATAACCAAGATAGGCAGCCAGCAATACAAGCAGCATACCATGAAATCTATTCTTAAATTTTTGTGAAGAAAAGTCCTCCAGTAAGTCGTTTGAATTCATATTACAATATAATCATCATTTGTAAAATGAAGCGGTAAAGAAACGGTTGAATGCTTGTAATGCGCTCTATTTCTACTCTCATCAACATCAATCACTTACATAATTTTTGGATATTGGCACCAATTCACTCCTGCGCTTGAAAATTAAAAGTAAAAAGACTTTATTTGTTAAAGACCAAAACTAACTGCCCTTTTACAGCAAACATAGTATTAACAACTCTTTGCAGTAAGGAGGTCCAGCGATATTGATCGGGCATGGATGTTGTTTATTGTAGTACGAAAGGAAAAATTTTTTAGCCCGGAGTTCAAAAGACTGATATGACGATTTTTATTAAAAAAGCGCCCAAACGTTTGCCGAAGGATGTCCAGGATATCATTAAAACATACCTGTACCCCGGTGCAGCTATGGATGAATACCCTACACTGTTGCAGATAAATGCAAAGCCCAAGCAGCGTGCTGCTATACTGGAAAAGCTGAGTAGCGCAGGCGTGGTGATCAGTGATAATAAAAAAGAATCACTGGCGCTTAAAATAAGATTGGTTGTAAGCGATATTATTGAAACAGAGAATGAAACTCCTTTCAACCTTTCGGTATTGATAGCTGATAAGCTGGAATTGAATTACACCTATCTCAGCAATATATTTTCCGAAGTATACAAGTACACCATTGAACAGCATATTATACAATGCAAAGTGGTGAAAGCAAAAAAATTGTTGAAAGCAGGGCACCTGAGTGTAAAGCAAATCGCTTCTGTATTAAGGTATTCCAGCCCTGCACATTTTTCCTACCAGTTCAAATCGATCACCGGCCTTACTCCCACCGAATACAAAAGAACAAAACTACTGATGCAGTAGACTATATGCCTAAGGCATACAGGGAAGTTCAACATAAAATTCTGCACCAGCATTTTCGGCATTCACTGCCCATATTTTTCCGTTATGCAATTCTGCCAGCTTATGTGCAATATAAAGTCCCATGCCGGTAGAAGATTCTCCGCCGGTAGGCCTGGCGCTCAGGCGGGTAAAGGGTTGAAAGAGTTTTATAAGATCAAATGCAGTAAGTCCCGGCCCTTCATCCTTCACCATTATTCTTACAATACCTGTTTCTGAAAGGCTGACATCTACGTAAATATCTTTTTGATAAGGTGTGTATTTAATGGCGTTGCTCAGCAGGTTTTCAATGATCTCAGTTATTTTTTGCTGATCCCCTTCAATGGTAACGTCTACACCAATGTTTACGATCAATCGTTGCCCTTTTTCTTTGGCCTGCAATAAAAAACGGGAAATACTTTCATTAATGAGCTGTGTTAATGCGATCGTAGTTTTTTTTAATTCAAATACAGGTGCACGGTTGGCGGCCATTACCAATGCTTCTTCTGCGAGAGCACCCATCCTGTTGCCTGCTCTTAAAATTACATCGCAGTATTGCGAATAATTTTCATCTCCCGGCTCTGTATCTTTCATAAGTCCAGCGTAACCTATTACCAGGGAAATGGAATTTTTTAATTCGTGGCTCAGGTGTGCAAGAATGTCCTGCTGGCGAATTACCAGTAAACGACTTTCTCTTCTCAATTCCAATTGCTCTGCCGCCATAGCTCCCAGCAACCGGAGGTCATGCACCTGTTCCTGTTTCATTTCACGGGGCTGTGTATCTGCAATACACAGCGTGCCAATGCGATGTCCGTTCTTAACAACAAGCGGAACAGCAGCATAAAATCTTAATCCCATAGGGCCTGTTACCAATACATTCTCTTTGGCTGTTGCATCTTTCAAGGCATCCGTAATAATAAAAGGATCATTGCTTACAATAGTATGGCCACAGAGCCCGGCGCCTCTCGGCATTTCAGGAACAGTGATGCCATGCGAGGCCTTGAACCAGATCCTTTCACCATCTATAAAGCTGATAAATGCAATAGGGACATTGAATATCCGGGTGGCAAGTTGTACAATCGTATCAAAGCTATTTTCCGGCGCAGTATCCAGCACCTGGTAACTGTGCAGGGTTTCCAGGCGCTCTTGTTCGTTGGTTGGAAAGGGGGCAGATGGAGCAGCCATTTTATGATAAAAACCGGTGTAGTTAGTCGGTATCTCAAATTTACAATTTAAAAAAGGCATATAGCTGCAATGAAAGCCGGTAGCGGGTTTCTAACTATAAAATCCAAAAATTATGATAGTTTATGCTGGTAGTTACAGTGCTCAATTTTGAAAATAAAAACCCCGGTACTAACCGGGGTTTTATTTTATCATTAATGCAATTAAATCAATTGCTTCACCTGTTCTATCAGCTCTTTAAAATTACCCGTGTCTTGTCCGCCGGCTGTAGCCAGCGTTTTTTGTCCGCCGCCACCGCCTTTTATCAAAGGACTCACCACTTCTTTAATGATCTTACCGGCATCTAAATTTTTAGCAGCAACAACTGTATCGCTGATGCTTACGGCTACATTGGCCTTGCCGCCTATATTAGCGCAAAGCACTACCAGGTGATCGTGCAGGTGATGTTTGAAATCGAAACAAAGTTTTTTCAATGCGTCTGCATTCGGCACTTCAATTACTTCACCGATAAAGCTCACATTATTGATGATGGCATCTTTCTGCATCAGCTCATTGCGGATACCCACTAATTGCCTAGCTTCCAGTGATTCGATCCTTTTGCTTAAAGCAGCATTTTCTGCCATCAGGCTTTCAATGGCTTTGTTGATCTCCTTTGGATTTTTTAATAATGTTTTAATGATGTGCAGCTCTGCAAAATGCTGCTCTATCAGTTCCAATGCAGCAGCACCACTTACTGCTTCTATCCTGCGCACACCCGCAGCTACTGCACTCTCTGCTTTTATTTTAAATACACCCAATTCTCCGGTGCTGCCAACATGTGTACCACCGCAGAGTTCAATGGAATAGGTTGGGTCCATCATTACCACACGAACTGTATCGCCGTATTTTTCACCAAATAGTGCCATGGCGCCCAGGGCGATGGCTTCATCCTTGCTCATGCTTTTGATCACAACTGGAATATTTTCCCGGATC
>CAYOLS010000238.1:0-4713 GCA_964404845.1 uncultured Ferruginibacter sp.
AGGTTGTATTTTGAAGAATAAGCACGATAAATAGTTATATTGTTAAATTGTTTAATAGTATCGGGTGTTTTTTTATTGGAAAAGGGCAATGTAGCGTCTTTGCACCTTAGCGGTTTCATTCAACCAAAAACCTATCTTTGCCGCCAATTATTGTAATACAATACATGAAAGGAAAGCACTTAATTTTTCTGGTATTGCTGGTGCTCATCGCAGACCAGTTGCTGAAAATATACATCAAAACAAGTTTCCCGCTGAATACATCCAGGCAGGTGCTGGGTAACTCTTTCCAGCTTTACTTTGTAGAGAACCCGGGTATGGCCTATGGCTGGAAATTCGGGGGTAACTGGGGTAAGCTGGCGCTCACCGTTTTCAGGATGGTGGCAGTGGTATTCGGAACCTGGTACCTTGGTCGCATCATCAAAGAAAAATACAGCAAAGGATTTATCATCTGCGCCGGGCTCATTTATGCAGGCGCTTTAGGCAATCTCATCGATTCCTGCTTTTACGGGATGATATTCGACAAAGGCATGCTGTACGATGCACAACTAAATGATTATGTGAATTATGCAGGTCTTGCTAAATTTTCTTCCAACGGCTATTCTTCTTTTTTACACGGCAACGTGGTGGATATGCTCTACTTTCCTTTGATAGAAGGCACTTTCCCTGACTGGTTCCCGTTCTGGGGTGGCGAAAGTTTCACGTTCTTCCGTCCTATTTTTAATATAGCCGATGCAGCTATTACTACAGGTGTATTGACTATACTGGTATTCCAGAAGCGCTTTTTTAAACATAAAAATAACAGTGACCAGCACACTACCGTAGAAACGGGTACGTTGGTGGATGATACTACACAGGTATCTTAATTATAATTGCTACATTTATTTAAATTTTTATCTCCATGAAACTGATTAAAACACTCGCATTTTTATTCATAGCAGGCTTGTTTATCGTATCCTGCCAGAAAGAATACAGTGAAGAAAATGGTGGCGGATCATCCAATGCAACAGGTACTTTAAAAGCTGCCGGTTCGGGAGAATGTCTGCCTTCTTCAGTACAGGGCGTTTATATCGCCGGTACGGCACTAACTGCCAGTAACTATATCAATGTAACAGTTGACATTGCAACTTTGGGTGCTTATACTATTACTACGGATGTAGTGAACGGTTACAGCTTCAGCGCTTCTGGTGTTGCAACTACTTTAGGTACGCAGACCATCAAGCTGGTTGGTTCAGGAACACCGACAGCAGATGGTAACAATACGTTCACTGTGAAATTTGGTACCAGCCAATGTAATATTGTTGTACAGGCATACCCTGTAGGAACAGGCAATGCAGTATTCAGTGGAGTTGATTGTGCCGGCGCAGTACTCGCAGGTACTTACCAGCAGGGAACTGCTACCAACGCAGGTAATACGGTGCAGGTAGAAGTTACTGTAACCACTGCGGGTTTATACAACATTACTACCAATAGCCAGAATGGTGTGAGTTTTTCGGGTTCAGGTTTTTTAGCTGCAGGTACACACATGGTAACATTGACTGCGAATGGTGGAACGCCAACCAATTCAGGAACTGTAACATATACAGTAACTGCAGGAACGGGGACCTGTGATTTTGATATAACTTATACTGTAGGTACAACGCCTCCAGCTTTATCCTGGAAATTTACAGCGGCAGGAGTAACATATTCAGGCACTTCTGATGAAGCCGAATTAGATCCCGGCCCTCCAGGTTCTCTTCAAGTGTCTGGTGAAAATACTACAACCAGCAGTAGCTTTATGTTATTGTTAGCTAATGGAACTGCTGCAATTTCAAATGGTTCTTATCCAGGGACATTATCAGCTGGAAAAGTTACAGGGTTATTTAGTTTTAATGAAGGAGCAATAGATTATTCTTTTATTTTAGGAAGTGGTGGAAACATCAGCACTACCATTACTATTAACCCGACAACACATATTATTGACGGAACATTTAGTGGTACTGCAAAAATAGGTGCAACAGGCACAGGTACTGATGTTGCAATAACTAACGGTAGTTTTAAAGTACACTATCCATAAAATGTTTAATAAATATTTATAATGAAAGCCACTGAATTTTCGGTGGCTTTTTAATTGTATCCACACAATTTATTTTATAGAAAATTTTATCAGTGAGTTTTAATTCATAATCTTTGCAATAATCCGAGCGTATTCCCGATGAAGGAATTACATAAAACCCGTTCAAAGGAAACGGCGATTCCTAATCTCGTTATGAAAACAAAGTTATTCGTACTTCTTACAAGCATCGCCAGTTGCTTTTTTCTTTCTTGCACAAAAGAAAGTACCCTTCCAGAAATTATTTCAGTTACAGATCAGGCCCAGGTTAAAAAGTTAAAAACATTTTATGAAGGGTTGACAAGTGCAAAAAATCTCCAGGCCAACTGGCAACCAGATCAGGGTTTACCAGATTGGACTAAGATTGTTCAAACAGGAGATAAATACCTAATTCCCTTAAGTCAGGACATCCAGCGTAGTAATAATAATTATGCTCAGCAGAAATACCTGCTTCTCTCAGAAGAAGGTAATACTTATAAGGGAGAATATGTTTATGAAATACAGGATAGCGGTGACGACTTATTAACTTTGCCGCAGATGATAACAAGGCTCAATTCTGGTGCTTTGGGAAGTATTAGTACAAACAACAAATCTGCTCTCGCAAAAGCTGATATAGTAGGTAATGAAACAAATGCTAAGCAAGGAAACCATATTAAATATAGAGTCGTAGCAGCCAATACTGATACAACAATTTCTGGCAGGAATTTACCGCCAGCTAATTGTGAGGCAAACGGTGGCACTTTAGTGGAAATAGAATGGTGGTACCAGGAATATGATAACTATGGTAATGTGATATACGAAGAATATGTTTACACTACTCATGAGTGTTGGGGAATAGGTAGTGGGGGAAGTGGCGGTGGAGGTTCCACTCCGTTAACTGATTTACAAATTTGTGAGATGAATGTTGAGGCTGCTTTAGCTACTGTTAAATCAGTAAGCAATCTTATCTCAACAGCAAATGAAGCCAGTACTGATCTGACAAGAACAAGGCTCTATAACTGGCAATATGCAAAAGCAGGAATAGGCGGTACTTTAAAAGGTATTGCTTATGATAGGGGAATACATGCTCGGGTTAATACAAGGCCAAATACTCCATGGAAATGGCAATCCTTAGCTCATGTTTCAAGTACAACTCAAGGAGTATTTACTGGGCCTAAAGGAACATCTTTAAAATTACAGGTAGTTCATGCAGAGCCTGTAATAGGGGAATATCATGCAAAAATGTTCTTAATTTGGCAAGCTGAAACAAAAGCAGAAATACATTTTTCCACCGTTACAAGAACTGATGTTCAAAACAGCACCATGACTTATCATATTGATACACCTCCATTAATTGACTATTAATGGTGAAGTATTTTTATATATCAATTATACTTGCAAGCCTGACCGGTTGCCATTCAACTAAAAATGGGAACCGGTATTCAAAATTTTGCCTTGAACTAATAAGCCCCGGCATTGTTGAAGTAGGTGAAGATAGTGTTCACTATACCAGGCATAACTTTTTATCGCATGACAAATACAATATCTACGAAATGTATGTTCATGATGTGCCGACTTCTGTAGATGATTCGAGTAATGTTGATACTGTGTTTTTTAATGTTGACCCCTTTACCAGGGGCGTAGAAAAAAAGATTACAGGCCATTTGGTATATAATTACGAAAATAGGAATGTGCCGGGATTGGTTATACCAAAAGACTCTAACAGTTATTTAATCAACGTGGATTCTTTTTTTTCAAAAAATACAGTAAAGATTGAGTTCAATGAGGCTGCAGTTAATAAGGCAAAGCTTGTTTCAGAATCCATCACGGATTCGAATGTAATCATTCGTAAATATGCAGAACCAAATATTGTAGGGGCAACAGATAGCCTGATTCTGTTTTATTCAAAAGATGCCAATACAATCAATTATTCAATTACAGATAAATTCCTGATTAAAGGGTTAAAGCTTTATAAAATGATAATTATGGATAAGCCTACATTTAATGTAGATGGAACCATAGCTCCTGATTATAACAAGATTGTTTTAGGACTCAAAAAGTTGGATCTGTCAGATAAGGAAGTAAAATTCATACAGGATTGCATTGAAAAATATAAGAAAGCTGTAAAAGAGTAATTGAACATGTTTCTATAAAGAAAGCCGCCCTGATAGACATCAGGGCGGCTTCTTATTTTGTATAAACTAGCGCATGAGCTTTCTTCGTTCAAACTGGTTCTTGTATTCGAACGCTATAAAATACATTCCATTGGGCAGGTTGGATAAGCCATCCAATGAAACCTGGTTAAATCCTTTATTGAGGTCTTTTTTGTATGATCTCACCTGCTGGCCTTTGTCGTTGTGCAGCACAATATTAACAGTACCTGCTTCGGGCATCACCACATCAGATAGTATCTGGTGATTGAACGGGTTCTGAATATTTTTCACTGCAAAATAATTGTCTGCACTTACCAGTACAATAGCACTATACTTGAAGAGGTTATCCGGCTGCATCATTTTAAGACGGTAATAATGATCGCCGCTCACATCATCCGGGTCGGTGTAGTTATAATATGCAAAGGGGAGGTTCCTGGCCGTTATATTCGCTATCGGTACAAAGTCTCTTCCATTCCTGCTTCTTTCCACAAC
>CAYOLS010000239.1:0-4678 GCA_964404845.1 uncultured Ferruginibacter sp.
TTCGATAAGTTCATTACCACCACTACTTTCCTGCCATCTTTTTCCCTTACATAAGCATACACTGCTTTTTCGTTGGTAGAAGGAAGCTTTTTATAGCTTGCATCGTAGCGCAATGCAGGATTTGTTTTACGAAGTGTAAGCAATGTTTTGTAGAAAGCAGCCATTTCATATTTGCCCGTCCAGGCAATGGTATCTTTTACAAAAAACTTCAGGCGTTTTTTATTGGGCAGCTCCTGCCCGCTGTATATAAGCGGAATACTTTGTGCATAGGTTTGTGTTAGCACTGCGAAAGCTTTGGCGGCATTACCGAATTTTTCAAACTCGGTGCCGTTCCAGCTGTTCTCATCATGGTTGGTTGTAAAAAATAACCTTGCTGCATCTTTCGGAAAATCTTTGATGCCCTGTGTTTGCACGGAATCAAATTGTGCCAGTGTATATTTTCCGCTGTACAGGTCTTTCATGGCATGCATGGCCTGCCAGCCGTAGGTTACATTAAAACCTGCTGCGTGCAGTTCCGGCTTATCGGCTTCTGCGAGCATAAAAATACCGGGGCGAACGGCTTTGAGGGCTGTGATACATTCTTTCCAGAAATCATTGGGCACTTCTGCGGCCACATCGCAACGAAAGCCGTCGATGCCGGTTTCATTTAACCAGAACTTCATAGCGGCGATCATACTGTCTCTTAAACCCCGGTTGCTGTAATCCAGCTTGCGTACATCTGTCCAGTCAAAAGGCCCGTACATTTTACCGGTTGAATCTTTTGCATAAAATTCAGGATGCGATTTTACCCATGGGTTATCAGGTGCGGAGTGATTGGCCACCCAGTCGGTGATCACTTTAAAGCCCATGCCCTGTGCCTGTTTTACAAAAGCTTTCCAGTCGTCCATGGTTCCGTAGTCCTCATTGAAAGCGGTATAATTTCTCACGGCATAGTAGCTGCCCATCTGCTTTTCATTTTCTTTACGGCCTTCTATGCCGATAGGCGTTACAGGCATGAACCACAATATCTCCACGCCCATTTCCTTGAGTCGTGGAAGGCTTTTGGCAAATGCTGAAATAGTACCTGCCTTACTGTACTGGCGCAGGTTTACTTCGTACACATTGCTGGCAGCCCACCATTTTTCTGTTGGTTTTGCAGCGTCTGCATTGACAATAGTTGCTGTTTGCTCACCACTTTTTTTTGCATCCGTGCAGGAAACAAATAAAACAACAGCACAAACAATGATGGACAAATACCTTGTAGATGACATATGAAAAATTTCCGATGAAGTTAATGATAATGCCGTTTGCTTTTCCTTTTATTTAATTGGCGTGGCAAAACAAGTGGAATAAAATATATTTACCCTTTAAAGAAAAAATATGCCAAGACTCCTGTTTGTATCGCTGCTCTTCCTCGGCAGCATTGCCAATGCGCAAAGTTCTCCCGGAAAATTAACTGTTGAAAAAATAATGAGAGATCCCAAATGGATCGGCACTTCGCCTTCGGGCCTGGTGTGGAGCGCAGATAGCAGATCCCTTTTCTTTAACTGGAACCCGGTGAATGCGCCGGCCGATTCCATGTATTACATTACTACAGGTAATAAGGTGCCAACCAAAGCAAGCCTGGCAATGGTAAGGGAAACTGTATGGGCCACATCGCTGGTGTACAACAGCAAACGGACAGCGTATGCCTATACCAAAAATTCAGACATTTATTATACGGATCTGAAGACTAACAAAACAAAACGCATTGTGAACACGGCTGATTTTGAATACAGCCCGCAATTTTCTTTTAATGATACAAAGCTGGTGTACATCCGCAACCAGAATTTGTACGCATGGGACATCAGCAGCGGTGAAACAGAGCAGCTCACCCGCATACAAACGGGTGCAGGTAACCGTAGCGGTTCAAGAGAGCGGGCGGACAATGACAACGAACAGGAAAAATGGCTTCGCAAAGACCAGCTGGCTTATTTTGAAGTGCTGAAACAACGCAAGGAAAAAAAGGATGCGACTGATGCTTACAACAAAGCCACGAAAGAAAAAGAAGTACGCAGCATTGGTATTGAAGACAAGAACCTGCAATCACTTTCTATAAGTCCTGACGGCAGGTTTGTAAGCTACCGTTTGTATAAATCCGCACCAGGTAACAAAGGCACCATCGTACCAAACTATGTAACGGAATCTGGTTTTACTACCGATATTCCTGCCAGGACCAAAGTAGGAGAAGCGCCGGGCGTTTATGAAATGTTTGTGTACGACAGAACATTGGATAGTTTATACAGCATTAAAGCAGATACACTGCCCGGCATCAGGGACCTGCCGGATTATGTGAAAGATTACCCCAAACAACTGGAAGAAAGAACGAAGAAGAATGCGGTGCGTGCGGTGAGTTATTCTTCTGCCGGCTGGTCGCCGAAGGGTGATTATTTATTGCTCGATATCCGTTCGCAGGATAATAAAGACAGGTGGCTGGCTGTATGGGATGCCGCAGCAGCAAAGCTGGTATCACTTGACAGGGAAAGGAATGAAGCATGGATAGGCGGCCCGGGCAGTTTTAACCGTGGCTGGATCGACGAAAATACTACCTGGTTCCAGGGCGAAGGCAGTGGCTACAGTCATTTGTACACGCTGAATGTAAAGACAGGCGCTAAAAAACAGTTGACCTTTGGTAATTATGAAGTGCAGGATGCCGACCTGTCCAACGACAAAAAATATTTTTACATCACTACCAATGAAGTACACCCGGGTGAAAAACATTTTTATCGTTTGCCCGTAACCGGTGGTAAGGCAGAAAAACTGACCACCCTTACAGGAAGCAACATTGCATCGCTTTCGCCTGATGAAAAAAATATTGCGATCGTTTATTCTTATTCCAATAAACCGGCAGAATTGTATTTACAGGAGAACAAAGCCGGCGCAAAAATGATCGCTATCACAGATAAGGCACAATCAGCAGAATTTAAATCGTATGCATGGAGAGATCCCGAAGTGATCACTATTACTGCAAGAGATGGAGCTCCTGTTTATGCAAGACTGTACAAGCCTTCCACCCCACATCCTTCAAAACCTGCGGTGATATTTGTGCATGGTGCCGGTTATTTGCAGAATGCACACAAATGGTGGAGCAGCTATTTCAGGGAATATATGTTCCATAACCTGCTGGCAGATGAGGGTTATACGGTGCTGGACATTGACTATCGTGGTAGCGCCGGCTATGGCCGGGACTGGCGTACGGGCATCTATCGCTTTATGGGTGGAAAAGACCTGACTGATCATGTGGATGCTGCGGAGTGGCTGGTTAAAACGCAGGGCATTTCCAAAGACCGTATTGGTGTGTATGGCGGATCGTATGGTGGTTTTATTACACTGATGGCAATGTTCACCACGCCGGATGTATTTGCAGCAGGCGCTGCATTGAGGCCTGTTACAGACTGGGCACAATACAATCATGGCTATACTTCCAATATTTTAAATGAGCCGGTTAATGACAGCATTGCTTACCGGCGCAGTTCCCCTTTTTATTTTGCAGCAGGACTAAAAGGCCACCTGCTGATCTGCCATGGTATGGTAGATGAGAATGTACATTACCAGGATGCGGTAAAATTATCGCAACGCCTCATTGAGTTAGGTAAAGACAACTGGGAGCTGGCAGCTTACCCCATGGAAGACCATGGCTTTGTAGAACCAAGCAGCTGGACGGATGAATACAAACGGATATTTAAATTGTTTGAAACTGTTTTGAAGAAATAATCAGTAGTTGATTACTGGTTATTGATTACCAGGCAGCATTCAACAAACTTGTTAAATGATTCTTAATAACTAAACCCCGTTAATCTTTTTTTCGTCTTAGATACAACTATGGCATAAAATTCTATTAACCATTATTGGAAAAAAACTAAACACTATTTAAGATGAAAAAATTACTACTACCCCTCGCAATTGTTTCTGCAACAGTTCTATTTACTGCCTGCGGCAATAAAAAAGAAGAAACCAGCAGAGATATGGTGTTACTGACCGACTCTTCACATAACAACAGCTTGTCAAGTGATACAGCGGCTATGCAGCAAACAGCGCCGGTAGCGCCGGTTGTTACAGCTCCGCCTGTAAAAGCAACTACCCCTTCTACCCGTCCATCTACTCCAAAGTATAACCAGCCGGTGAAGGATAATTCTACCACGCAGGCGCCTGTAGCTACACCTGCCCCGGCTCCTGTAACAACGCCAACCCCTGCTCCTGCAACTGAAACTGCGGGCACCGGCACTTCAGGTACAGGTACAGAAGCTGCGGCAGAACCTGCTAAAAAGAAAGGCATGAGCAATTCAGCCAAAGGCGCCATTATTGGTGGTGTTGGTGGTGCAGTTGCCGGTGCGGTTATTGGTAAAAACGGTAAAGGTGCTGTTATTGGCGGTGTGATCGGTGCTGCCGGTGGTTATATCCTCGGTAAGAAAAAAGATAAAAAGCAAGCAGCAGATACCTCAGGTAACTAATCTTACACATATATCATATAATAAAAAGGGGCCGGTTTTCCGGCCCTTTTTTATTGTGAATTGTTGTATTTTAAACAAGCAGCTGCATCCCTTTAACAAGATAGTATTTCAATTATAATAGAAATGTCAGCCTTGGCTTGTCAAAGGCAGGTTATCATGATCTAATATCGGCTTCGACAAGCTCAGCCTGGCAGTATTTTTCAACTGTG
>CAYOLS010000240.1:0-4674 GCA_964404845.1 uncultured Ferruginibacter sp.
GCTCCTTGTTTGTAGGTGTGGCCGTTCCTTTTTTATTCAGGAGTGTTTTCCAGAAATACCAGTCAGACAGGATATTCAGCATGGTAGGCCGTGATAATCCTTTTGTAGAGACCGATCCCAATACAGTTTCTATTGAAGACGCAGCCGCAGCCAAAAAGAAAAAAGACGATAAAGAGAATTATAATGTTAAGCAATCAAAAATTGCTATTGGTTCCGGCGGCTTTGCAGGAAAAGGATTTTTAAAAGGCACACAAACACAAGGCGACTTTGTGCCTGAGCAACATACGGATTTCATCTTTACCTCCCTCGGCGAAAATTTCGGGTTTATAGGAACAACTGTATTGATGTTGCTCTACATGGCTTTTCTATTACGCATAGTAGTGATCGCAGAACGACAGCGAAGTACTTTCAGCCGGGTATATGCCTATTCTGTGGCAGGGCTCATGTTCTTTCATATTGCAGTTAATATCTGTATGACCATTGGATTAGCACCCGTGATCGGTATTACACTGCCGCTCATGAGTTATGGTGGTTCTTCGCTGCTTACTTTTACCATTCTTATTTTTATTTTGGTGAAGCTGGATTCGGATAGGCAGATGGTGCTTAGGTAGCTATGAGATATGAACGATGAGATATACCAAACCCCTGAAGGGGCTTTAAGAGTTTCACAGGAAAGCAATTCTTTTCAGCTATTTTTGCAACTCATTTATTAACTGCCGTGTATAGTGCATGGTGCTAAAATTCCCCCTTCAGGGGGCCAGGGGGTATGAAAATAATTCCACTCAGTGAAGGCGCTTTCAGTATAGATAAAAGAAAGGTTTTTATTCCTTTTAATAAAGAGAAAGACGATCTGCAAGATCGTCCGCTCGGTAGTTTGCTGGTAGAAGTGCAGCCGTTTGTAGTGGTAACTTCCAAGGATATCATCCTGCTGGATGCAGGCCTTGGTTTCAGTAATCCTGACGGCGTATTGCAGATCCATCAGAACCTGGTTGATAATGGTATTAATCCATTGGAAATAACCAAAGTACTGATGAGTCATTTGCACAAAGACCATTCTGGCGGTATTGCAAGAGAAGATAAAATACTCGGCGGTCAATACATCAGCTTTCCCAACGCTACTTATTATGTGAACAGGCAGGAGCTGGATTACGCAATAGAAAAAGGCAAACCCTCTTATACGCCTGATGAATTTATGATCCTGCAAACGGCACCCAACGTACAATTTATAGAAGGCGACGGAACGATTGATGGTTATATCCGCTATGAAACTACCGGTGCTCATTGCCCTTATCACATGGCTTTCTGGATAGAAGAAGGAGGACAGACTATTTTCTTTGGTGCAGACGTAGCGCCGCAATTACAACAGATGAAAAGCCGCTTCATTGCCAAATATGATTACGACGGAAAAAAATGCATGGAACTGCGCAACAAATGGTGGCAGCAGGCACAGGATGAAAAGTGGACCATACTTTTTTACCATGATATAAAAACGCCTTCTGTTTCTTTTTCATAATTATTTCTTCAGGCATTTCATTTTATATTTTTTGTAGCCTGTTTTTTCCTGTCACACTGAGCTTGTCGAATGTGTTACAAAAAGTGGGCTGTTCTGACTCCTGCTTCGACAGGCTCAGCCTGACAGCAGGTTATAAATAAAGTAAACTGTTTTTCAATATCTAATGTTCTACAACGGATTCTTCCTGTCACACTGAGCTTGTCGAATGTGTTACAGAAAGTGGGCTGTTCTAACTCCGGCTTCGACAGGCTCAGCCTGACAGCATGTTATAAATAAAGTAAACTGTTTTTCATTATCTAATGTTCTACAACGGATTCTTCTTGTCACACTGAGCTTGTCGAATGTGTTACAAAAGGTGGGGCTGTTCTAACTCCGGCTTCGACAGGCTCAGCCTGACAGCAGTTTTGTAAGTAAATTCAGTGTCTTTTTCTCTATATTTTACGATAGATACTTACTGTCACACTGAGCTTGTCGAATGTGTTACAGAAAGTGGGCTGTTCTGACTCCGGCTTCGACAGGCTCAGCCTGACAGTACGTTATAAATAAAGTAAACTGTTTTTCATTATCTAATGTTTTGCAACGGATTCTTCTTGTTACACTGAGCCTGTCGAATGTGTTACAGAAAGTGGGCTGTTCTAACTCCGGCTTCGACAGGCTCAGCCTGACAGCACATTATAAATAAAGTAAACTGTTTTTCATTATCTAATGTTTTGCAACGGATTCTTCTTGTCGCACTGAGCTTGTCGAATGTGTTACAAAAAGTAAGGCTGTTTAATTCCGGCTTCAATAAATTCATCCTGACAACATGTTTCATAAAATAAATTTCCTCTGATCAGGATTATAAGAAGTTGTTTAAAACTTTTGATCTACGAAGTGAAGGGGTAATAATTTTTCTACACGCAGAAACCTGCAATGAATAAAAAACGATGTGTGAAAATAACACTAAGGAAAGGCCTAAAAATAAAAGAGGCCTGCCCTAGACAGAGCTGGCCGTTGCTAACCTATGAAAAACACCTATTACAAATGTATAGTAAAAAAAATGTAATCCAAGTTTTTCTACGTTTTTTTCCTACGTAGTTATACTCCCTAAAGAGTATTTTCACGCAAAAGATTGATCATATAAAAAAATCCCTTCACATAAAAGGGGTGAAGGGATGTATAAAAAATAAAAAAAATGCAGGTTACTGCGTCTCAATATCGCCCTGGTTTTTTGGAAAAGGGCGCTTGTTCATACCCTGCCTTTGCTGGCGGAGCTGCCTGAGGCGGTCGATCATTTTCTTCCTGAACTCACCATCTTTAATATAAAAATCATTGGTGCGCTGCACGCCGATGATCTTTGAAAAACGATCCTGGTATTTTTTCTTGATGTTCAAAGCTGCCTGCTGGCGGTCCAGTTCAGCTGCATCCGGTTGCAGTGCTTTTATCTCGGCATCATACTGTGCATGAACGGGCCAGAATTTCTGCGCTTCCGCTTCGGTCAGGTTCAGTTCCTTGGTCATGTAGGCAATGTATAGCGCCTGTATCTTTTGCTCCTTATTAGGATTGTTGCCTGGCTGGGCAAAAGCGCCAAAGCCACAGATCAACAGCAACAGTGTAAACAATCTTTTCATGGTTCGAAATTAATTATTAAGGTCAAGATCTTTTAAAATTTCATCCAGTGTATTTTCATTCAGCAGGTAATCTTCTTCTTCCGGTAATTTCTTTTCATCTTCCGTTAAAGAAGCTACCAGCGCTGCATCTACGTCCTGTCCTTTACTTTCCAAAAAGTTCACAATATCTGCATCGCTCAGGCTCGCCATCTCTTTATCAAAACTATTTGTTTGAATGATCGATTTGGCGGAATCCAGCGCAGCTACAGTTTCTGCATTCATTTCAGTACCGCCAGTATTTTTATTTAAAATGAATATAGTACTCATCGCTACAAATCCTGTAATAACAGCTGCTGCAGCATACCTGGCGTATTTCCTGAAGCCGCCCATCTGTACAACCTTAGCAGGTTTTGCCAGCTTTGATAGGATATCAGCAGGAAGATCGTTGAAATACCCTTGTGGTACAGTGAATACATTTTTATTACCGATACCGGCCACCAATTCAGAGATCTCGCTGGTTTCTGCCGCTACTTCGCTTTTAATACGACGCAGGATAACAGAAGAAAGTCCTTCAAAATATCCGGGCGTAACTGTAAATACATTGCTATTGCCGATACCGGCGAGAAGAGACGAATATTCATTATCAACCACCGATTCTTTTTTGATACGGGCCATAATAGAGGAGGCCAGGTTATCAAAATAACCATCCGGAACCGTAGCGTTGTTCATGTTGCCAGCTTCTGTACCGCTGGTCTGCAACAGGAGCAAGGCCGGTAAATGATCAAAATATCCTTCCGGCACGCTGAAAACATTTACCCTTGGAATGGCTGCCACAGCAGGGCTTAATTCCCGGAGTTCGTTCAATATGTTATTATCAGGCTGGTTCACGGCTTTTAGACGCTTGTTTTAGAACAAAGTTTAATGGTTCAGTATATAATCCTCAATTTTTTTTACAGCGTGATGGTAACTTGCTTTTAGCGCTCCCTCACTGGTTTCCAGCACTTTGCTCATTTCCTCGTAAGGCATTTCCTCGAAATACCGCAGGTTGAAAACCGCTTTTTGTTTTTCCGGCAGCTGTTGTATGGCTTTCTGAAGTTTCCATTCCAGCTTCTTTTCGTCAAAGTCCTTATCGGCCACCAGTTTATTGCTTAAATAGCTTTCACCATCACTTATAGAAGTGGCGCTTCTTTTTTTCTGCTGCTCCAAAAAAGTAAGGCTTTCGTTGGTAGCAATCCGGTACAACCAGGTGTACAGCTGGCTGTCTTCCCTGAAATTGTCGAGGTTCCTCCAAACCTTGATGAACATATTCTGCAGCACATCATTGGCATCTTCATGCTCTACCACCATACGGCGGATATGCCAATACAATTTCTCCTGGTATTTTTTTATGATCCGGGTATAAGCAACTTCTTTGGTTGCTTCATTTTTGAACTGCTGCAGCAGCTCATAGTCATCCAAGTGTTCGGCCATAGAATAAGTAATGTGTTCAGCAAAAATAGCTAAACCATTTTTATAGACCGCATTACAGGCGCTTAGTTTAACAGCGTATTGAACGGGAGGGCTGTTAACATA
>CAYOLS010000241.1:0-959 GCA_964404845.1 uncultured Ferruginibacter sp.
CATCATCATCGCTGCTTTTCTTAGAAGATGATTTTCCTTTTGCTCCTTTTTTGGGTGTCTCTTCTTCATCATCAAGATCATCGTCATCATCCTCATCTTCGTCCCTGGATCTTGCCGCTCCTTTTTTTGCAGGAGTATCTTTTGGATCTGCAGTTTTTTTTGCAGCCGTCTTTTTTTCGTTATTAGGTTTGGTCGCCATACTGAAAGAATTAATACTGTAAAATTTCCACGAGTTTTTTAATTAGCCAAATATTTTTTTGACTTTTTTTGAGCTATTTTTTTATACACTGATAATTTGTTCCCGGCCCGGGCCGTTGCTGATGTATTTTACCGGCACCTTTATCAGATTATTAAGATACTCAATATAAGTATTCATGGCTTCCGGCATTGATCTGTAATCTGAGATAGCTGTAATATCTGTTTTCCAGCCTTCAAATGTTTTGTATTGCGGTTCAATGTCTACCCTGTTCATCTGGAACGGTACAAAGTTCTTTTCTTCCCCATTGATCTTATAACCGTTGCATACTTTCAGTTCATTCAAGCCGTCGAGGATATCCGCTTTTGTCATTACCAGTTGCGTAACACCATTGATCATGCAGGCAAATTGCAGGGCTACGCCATCGATCCAGCCGCACCTGCGTGGACGACCTGTAGTGCTGCCAAATTCATTGCCGGCATTGCGCAGGTAATCACCTGTATCATCCATCAATTCAGTTGGAAAAGGTCCGCTCCCTACTCTTGTGCAATATGCTTTGGTAATACCAATTACTTCTTTAATTTTTTGTGGCGCTACGCCTAATCCTGAGCAGACACCGGCCGTTACGGTATTGCTGCTTGTTACAAACGGGAATGTACCAAAATCCACATCCAGCATACTTCCCTGTGCGCCTTCTGCCAGTATTCTTTGCCCGGCGCTTAATTTTTCATTGATGAAATATTCACCGTTCACAATTTTGAAA
>CAYOLS010000241.1:1059-4665 GCA_964404845.1 uncultured Ferruginibacter sp.
CGTTGCCCTTTGATAATTCGCTCGCTTTATCCAATGCACGATGCGTTGGCAGGATTGCCCGGCGCTTAATTTTTCATTGATGAAATATTCACCGTTCACAATTTTGAAAGAGCGTAAAAATTCCATCGCATCGAAAAATTCTTCTTCCCATGCAGAAATATCTTCCTGGAAACCGTAGTTATCCAATAGGCGCTGGTGTTTCAGGCGTAGCTTAATGTATTGCGTGGTAAAGCTTTTATCCAGCAGGTCACCTACACGCAAACCATTACGGCCGGTCTTGTCCATGTAAGCAGGGCCGATACCTTTTAAGGTACTTCCTATTTTGTCGTTGCCCTTTGATAATTCGCTCGCTTTATCCAATGCACGATGCGTTGGCAGGATAAGATGCGTACGTTCGCTGATATATAAATTCTTTTTGTAGTCAACACCAAAAGAAGCTACAGCATCACATTCTCTTTTCAGCGTTACTGCATCCAATACAACGCCGTTCCCGATAAGGTTGGTTTTATCTTCATGAAATATACCGCTCGGTATCTGGTGCAGCACTACTTTTTTATCGCCCACATACAGTGTGTGTCCTGCGTTTGGACCGCCCTGGAAGCGGGCAATTACATCATAATTTTTTGCGAAAAAGTCTACTATCTTTCCTTTACCCTCGTCGCCCCATTGCAAGCCCAGAATTACGTCAACCATTATTGTGTTTTTTGAAGTTTTTTGAACAGAGTTGCGAAAATAAACTGAAATATCGCAAACACCTAAAATGAAGGGTATTTATTAGATTTTTTATTGTTGATATACTATAGATAGCTGAGACCAGTGAAAGCTGGCTTTATCAAAGGACGTTATTGCCCTGATATTCTTTCATGCCTGCGGCGGGCTGATTGTTCTTTTTTGCTTGTCCAAAAAAGAACCAAAAAAAGACCCCGGCAAAGGATTACAGCCCCTTTGCCGGAAGCAGCTATGTGGTACAGTTGTGCTACTGTAACTTCTGCAGTTGTTTTTCAATGCTGAGCCGGGATAGGAAGGTCTTTACAAAACTGATGAAGCCACTCTGACAAATTACTACCAGTATTTGCAGAAGCGCCTCAGCCGGTTCGGTACCGAAGGTATTTGTTTGATGCGAAGCATATCAAACAAAAGAAGCGGGTGGAGCGCTGGCGCAAATACGCTCCCCAGCGGGAGTGGAGCGATTAAAAGCTAACATATTTACTGACCGCTACGATGAAAAAAATTATAAACAATCAATCTTGACATTTGATTATTAATTATGTTTATTTGAATGCAGTTCATCATTCATTACAGCATCATAAGCCTCAGGAAAAATCCATTATCTTTGACAATAATGTAAAAAATACACAATAATCGGCTGTAGCTGAATTATTGCGGCAGTTGTACCATAAATCATAACACATGAAAAAGATTGTTTGTCTTGCATTGACACTGTTCTTAACCGGCATGCTGTATGCGCAGGAATTGTCTTCTCCCAACGGAAGTTTTAAAATGAAATTTTCGCTGGATGTTGCGGGAACACCCATTTATAGCCTGCAGTACAAGGGAAAGACCGTTATTAATCCAAGTAAATTGGGAATTGATCTCAAGAAAGAAAAAAATTCTTTCCTGGATGGATTCAGCATTAAAAAAACAGAGAATAAAACATTTGATGAAACATGGCAGCCGGTTTGGGGCGAATGGAAAAACATCCGTAACCATTACAATGAATGGGCGGTAACGCTTCATCAAAATGCGGGCGACAGGGACCTCATCATCCGCTTCCGGTTGTTTAATGATGGCCTTGGTTTCCGCTATGAATTTCCTGCGCAGAAAAATCTTATTCATTTTGTAATAAAAGAAGAAAGAACACAGTTTGCCATGACGGGCGACCATACGGCTTACTGGATATCCGGTGATTATGATACACAGGAATACGATTATACTACTTCCAGGCTATCTGAAATAAGGAGCAAGATGAAAGAGGCACGCAGTTCCAATGCTTCGCAAACAGAATTTTCACCAACAGGCGTACAAACATCGCTGATGCTGAAAACAGCAGATGGTATTTATATCAACCTGCACGAAGCGGCCTTGATAGATTATTCCTGCATGCATTTGAATTTAGATGATAAGAACCTGGTGTTTGAGTCATGGCTCACACCTGATCCAAAAGGTGACAAAGGTACTTTACAGGCAAGCTGCACGAGCCCATGGAGAACTATCATTGTGAGTGATGACGCAAGAGAGATTTTAGCATCTAACATGACGATCAACCTGAATGAGCCAAGTAAGATAAAAGATGTATCATGGATCAAACCGGTAAAATATATGGGTGTTTGGTGGGAAATGATCACCGGCAAAAGTACCTGGGCCTATACAGATGGTGTAGCTTTTGGAACAGAAGGAACAGCTGCACCAAAAGAAGTGCCTTCGATTAAAATAGGCGAAACAGATTTTACCAAATTAAAACCGAATGGAAAACATGGTGCTAATACAGCGCATGTAAAAGAGATCATTGATTTTGCAGCGAAGCATGGCTTCGGCGGCGTATTGGTAGAAGGCTGGAACATTGGCTGGGAAGACTGGTTTGGTTATCACAAGGATTATGTGTTTGATTTTGTAACGCCTTATCCTGATTTTGATGTGGCAGGTATAAGAGAATATGCCAACAGCAAAGGCATCAAAATGATCATGCACCATGAAACATCCGGCTCAGTAAGAAATTACGAACGCCACCTGGATACTGCTTTTAAATTCATGAATGCGAATAACTATGATGCGGTTAAAACAGGTTATGTAGGGGATATTGTTCCCATCGGCAATTACCATTACAATCAATGGATGGTGAATCATTACCAATATGTGATTGAAAAAGCGGCGCAGTATAAAATAATGGTGAATGCGCATGAAGCCATCAGGCCAACCGGCATTTACCGTACCTGGCCCAATATGATCGGCAATGAAAGTGCCCGTGGTACAGAGTTCCAGGCTTTTGGCGGCAGCAAGCCGAATCATACTACCCTGTTGCCTTTTACAAGGTTGCTGGGCGGGCCGATGGATTTTACACCAGGTATTTTTGAAATGGATATCAGCAAGGTAAATCCTAATAACAACTCTCATGTAAACGCTACGCTTGCCAACCAGTTAGCTTTGTATGTTACCATGTACAGCCCGTTACAAATGGCTGCTGACCTGCCGGAGAATTACAACCGCTTTTTAGATGCATTCCAGTTTATTAAAGATGTGGCAGTGGATTGGGATGACAGCAAATACCTGGAAGCAGAGCCGGGGAATTATATTACCGTTGCAAGAAAAGCCAAAGGCACCAACAACTGGTTTGTAGGAAATGTAACGGGTGTTGTGGGCGGCAGGGTTTCAGATATCAGTTTTGATTTTTTAGATGCGGATAAATATTATGTGGCAACTATTTACAGCGATGCAAAAACGGCACATTACAAAACCAATCCACAGGCTTATGAAATTAAAAAAGTGGTGGTCAATAAAAAATCGAAATTAAAGCAATGGGCTGCGGAAGGTGGTGGATATGCGATCAGCATTTTTGAAGTAGGTAAGGATGGAATTAAAGGGTTGAAGAAGCTGTAATTTATTACACGA
>CAYOLS010000242.1:0-4665 GCA_964404845.1 uncultured Ferruginibacter sp.
CAGGCGCCGGTGGTTTTTTTAATAGTGTAAACGGCCCGGCGCTTATAACAGGCACGGGCAATGTGGGTATCGGCACATTGAATACTTATGCCCCGAATTTCTTACTGACCCCACCACAATTTCCATTGGATATAAGCGGCAGGGTCCGCATTCGTAATTATCCAGGCGGCAGTCCCGGTATCTGGTTCGATAAGGTTGCTGTAACCCCTACCCTTGAGCAGAGTGCTTTTTTCGGCGTGTTCAATGACAGTATCATTGGTTTGTACGGCGGAAAGCACAACCAGTGGAAATTTTTCATGAACCACGATAACAACAATTTTGGCATTTACAATTCCAACCCAAGAGCGCCGTTATCATTCCAGGCGGTGGTAGGAAATAAATTAGACTTTTACTATGTGAGTCCAACCTCCATGTATGGATTAGGATTAGGTTCCGGCGAGTTGCAATTATACACTGCGGATAATACACATCACACTTCTATCGGTTATGGCAGCAATGCAGCTTTTACAGAAACGTTCCGGGTAAACAACAATGGAAATATTGTAATAACCAACCCCGTTACATTGGCTTCCAATATTGAGAACGCCGGCTATTTTAAAACGAACAATCTTTATACAGGCGCTGTTAAAACCATTGGCGACGGGCCAAACAGGGCCCGTTTAGCTATGTTCACATTTGCTTCTCCCACGTCCGGCGGCCTGCTGGAGCGAATGACCATCAATGATGAAGGGTATGTAGGGATCGGTAATAACAATCCTGCAAGGCCGCTTTCGTTTCCTGCCACATTGGGCAAAAAAATATCGTTGTATCCCGGCGCAGGAGGCGATGTCGGCTTTAGCGTAGAAGGCAACGAGCTCAGGATGTATAGTGATAATGCCAATGCCGTTATTACTTTCGGCTACGATAATTTTACATTGGGTTATAAAGAAAGTTTCCGCACAACGCCCTGGGGAAACACCATCGTCACCAATCCCGTAACACTGGCTACAGGAACAGAAGTAGCCACTTACTTTAAAACAGCCAGTCATTTTACCGGCGCTGTAAAAACGATCGGTACCGGCACTGCCGCATCAAGGTTAGGGTTCTTTGCCTATTCAACAAATTCCGCTGCGTCGCTGAGAGAATACATGTCTATAACAGATGCCGGTGATGTAGGTATTGCCACCACTACTCCCAATTCAAAGCTGGATATAAGAGGAAGTGTGAGCATGCCGTATAAGCTGATCACTGCTAATTACACGGTAACAGACGATGATTATTCCATCAGGTACGACGCCTATCAAACCGGCGGCAGCGTTACAGTAACCTTGCCCAGCGCTGCGAACAGAACGGGACGCATGTACATAATCTCTGCCAGCCTGCCTTATGTAGATGCCAATGCTGGTGCCGGCCTCATGTACAGCGTTAATATTGTGAATCCCGGCGGCAATACAATTTTTAATGATAATCCTTCGCTGGCAGATCCGGATGGGATCGCTTATAATGTTTTAATGAATTTCAGGCCTTTCGGTGTTGCCAATAAAAAAAGAAAGCAGAGTGTTACGGTGCAAAGCGATGGTGCCAAATGGCTGATCATCGACAACGATTTTCAATACTGATCAAAGCATCATTTGAGTTTTCTTTATATAACTGGAATGTGAGGCTGAGCTTGTCGAAGCCGGCTTCGATAAGCTCAGCCTCACAGCATTTTTTAAATTAATGGGCTGCTGATCATTTGCGGTTGAGCATATAACTCATAAACATCAATGCCTTTGAAACGGGTCCTGTCTTTAATAAAAAAGACGGTATCTTTTTTTGAAAGCCGATCATGGATACCATCTGCTCCGGCAGCTGTTCATTCCAGCCGCTTTTTTTAATATCCCCTTCATCCCTTACCGAAAAATTGCGGAACGTACGCCAGTAATAATCGTACACAAAAATATTGCTGAGAATCGCTGTGCCATGCTTTTTTAAAAAATACAGGCTTTCCGGTAATACTATTTTGGCATCATGCTGCACAGCGCTGGTAACCTGTTCGCCGCTCAGTCCAATATTTACCAGGCATTCATTGATGTATACAAAACCTCCCTTACTGTTAAGAAAACGGATATAGCCTTCAAAGTCTACCAGCCATTTAAAATTAGCATCGTACCAATCCTTCCTGTTATTCCTCTGAAACACTACACTCGGCGGGCCGATGAAGTTCCTTTTAAAAAGATTATAGCGGTTTTTTTTCAGCAGGTTGAGGAGAAAGGAGGAGCAAAATACCGGCTGCATCTTTCCTTCTTTTAAATGCACGTTGTGAAAAGCAGAGAAGCAAAAGTCAACCGAAGGATTTTTTTCCAGGCAATCATAAAATTTTTGTAAGGCATCATTTTCTGCGAACCAGTCGTCATCGTGCATCAGCTTGATGTATTCGCCCCTGGCATGCTGCATGGCAAAATTCCAGTTGGCGGGTGTGCCTAAAGAAGGATCATTTTTCAGGTAAACGATCTGCAGGTCGTCTTTATATTCTTCTGCAATTTTAGCTACACTGTTATCAGGACTGTCATCAGAAAGCACCAGCTCAAAATCCCGGAAACTTTGTGTTACCAGCGAATCGAGGCAGCGCCGCAGGAAATCAGCATTTTTATACGCAGGGATGCAAACAGATATCTTCACGCTGCAAAAATAGGGGAAGAAAACGAGGAGACAGGAACGATGAGTTATGAGATATGAGCGATAAACGCTGAATGAAGAACAGTTATGCTAACAGCTTGTATATTCAATTCGTGTAATTAGTGTCTGAAATCCGTGCTATAAATTTCTTAAGGTCTGACCTTCGGTGCCGACCCGGTCCTAATTCGTGTAATTCGTTGCTTTAATTCGTGTAATCCCCCCATATTTCCGTTAATTTGCTCCTCATAACATTAAAAAAAGTTACATGAAGATCGATTTCAAAAAGTGGCTCCCGCATATTATTGCTGTCGCAGTATTTTTAATTGTAGCGGTTATTTTTTGCAAGCCCGCACTGGAAGGCAAAGTGGTGTACCAGCATGACCTCCAGGGTTGGCGTGGAATGGTACAGCAAAGTATCGAGTTCAAAGAAAAACATGGCCACTATCCTTTGTGGACCAATAGTCTATTCAGCGGTATGCCTGCTTACCAGATCATGATGGAAGGCAGCCATAATGTAAGCATGGGCTACCTGGAATACCTGGTTGGTGCCGGGCTTCCACAGCCGATCAACTTTTTCTTCATCGCATGTATCTGCTTCTATTTTTTATGCATCGTTTTAAGGATCAATCCGTGGATCGCCATCCTCGGTGGCCTGGCCTATGCCTATAGCACCTACGACCCGGTCATCATCATGGTAGGTCACGTTACCAAAATGGCTTCCATGGCTTATGCCCCGGCTGTGATCGGCGCTTTCCTGCTTATCCTTCAAAGAAAGTACTGGACGGGTGCCGCATTGCTCATTCTCTTTTCGTTCTTCATGATCTCGCAGAACCACGTGCAGATCGTTTACTATACTTTATTAATTGCGCTGGCCATCACCATTGCCTATGCTATCAAAGCATTTAAAGAAAAAGAAGTGCCGCATTTGCTCAAGTCAGGCGCCCTTGCTATTATATGCGGACTCGTAGGGCTGGCAGCATGTTCCATTACGTTGGTACCAACGTATGAGTATGCAAAAGATACCATGCGTGGCGGTAAATCTGAACTGACAGACACCACGGCCACTAAAGCCGGTATTAAAACAAAAGGCGGGTTAGATAAAGATTATGCCTTCAACTGGAGCTATGGCATTGATGAAACGCTTACGCTGGCAGTGCCAGGCATCTTCGGCGGAAGTTCAGGCGGAGAACTGAAAGAAAATTCTAAAACAGCAAAGGCGCTGGCTGAATTCGGCATGCCCGAAGAAACCGCTGCACAGATAGCCCGGAACCTCCCAAGCTACTGGGGACCTCAACCAAGCACATCAGGCCCTGTGTATGTTGGCGCCATTATTTGTTTCCTTTTCATTTTAGGTATGTTCATTTTAGATGGCACTCATAAATGGTGGATATTCGGCATCACTTTATTTGCCATCATGCTCGCCTGGGGTAGCAATTTCAAAGCATTCAACTATTTCATTTTTGATTTCATGCCAGGCTATAAAAAATTCCGTGCGCCTACCATGGCACTCGTTATCCCTCAAATGACGATGGTATTACTGGCAGCACTGGCATTACAGAAATTATTATTCAGCGGTGCTCCAAAAGAATTTTTAGTAAAAAAACTGAAGCAGGCTTCTATTGCTACAGCAGTATTGGCAGGCCTGCTTATCATGCTGTACTTCAGCTTTGATTACAGCGGCGGGAACGATAGCCGCATCAAAGACAGTTATACACAGCAGATGCTCATGTCTGTTTCACAAGGGCAGCAGCCTACACCACAAATGCAGGCGCAGGCAAACGAGTTTGGGCAGACCATTATCCGCTCACTGGCAGAAGACAGGAAGGCGATGTTTGGCGCTGATCTCCTGCGCAGCTTACTTTTCATTGCTGCAGCTATGGCGCTGGCTTGGATGTTTGCCAAAGGCAGGCTGAACCAGATGATCGTTGCCATTGCCATGCTGGTGCTGGTAGTGTTCGACCTGCTGCCGGTTGGTAAAAGATATTTAAAGGCAGACAACTTCGTGGAGAAAAACTGCTATTGAAGATG
>CAYOLS010000243.1:0-4662 GCA_964404845.1 uncultured Ferruginibacter sp.
TGTAACCGTTTTGCTCTGTGCCACTACATTTACGCTAATGCATAACATCAGCACACATAGCCGGATAAATTTACTCATATAGCAAGATTGTTTGTTCAAAAATAAGATTTTCGCATATCCGCACAGTAATACTATTTTATCCATTTATTGTATTTTATATTCTGCATAATACTATAGCAACATTAACTGATACTATATAATCCAGTTGTACAGGCAATTATTAAAGAATAATCAATAATTTTATCCCGATCAACCGGTAATATTATTTTATCATTATCATGCATACCAACATACTTAAAGAAATTACCCCTCTTACAAGCAGCGATTGCTTTACCATTTTTTCCCGTACCAAAACGGAGTTTGATTTTCCCCTGCACTATCATGAAGAGCTGGAGCTGAACCTGATCATTAATGCAAAGGGTGCCAAAAGAATGATCGGCGATCATATGGAAGAGATCGACGACATAGAGTTGGTGCTGGTAGGTACCAACCTGCCGCATGTATGGAAAACACATAAATGCAAAAGCAAAGACATTCATGAAGTAACGATACAGTTCCATAAAGACCTGTTCGATGAAAAAATGCTTCGCCGCAACCAACTGCATTTTATCAGGGATATGTTTGACAAATCGAAGCGGGGTATTTTATTTTCAAAAGCCACTGCCAAACAGCTCAGCGGCAGGCTAAGGGAATTAAGCAACAAACAGGGGTTTGATTCTGTGCTGGAATTAATGTCCATCCTTCATGACCTTTCCATTTCAAGAAATATGCGCCTGCTCAGTGATGCCAGCTTCAGCAATGTGCAGCAAAGCTATAGCAGCCGCAGGGTAGAAAAAGTAATGGAGTATATGAACAGCAATTTTGACAAACAGGTGTTGCTGGCCGATGCTGCAAAGATCAGCAACATGACAGAAGTTTCCTTCAGCCGCTTTTTTAAATCGCATACCGGCATCAGCTTTATTGACAGCCTGCTGGAAATAAGGCTGGGGCATGCTTCCAGGCTGCTGATAGATACCAACCAGCCGGTATCTGAAGTAGCCTATAATTGCGGCTTCAACAATATTTCCAATTTCAACCGCCTCTTTAAAAAGAAGAAGGGTTGTACACCAAAAGAGTTCAAAGAAAATTACAGCTACGGCAACCGGGTATTTATTTAAACAACATTTATGAAGAAATTATTTCTGTGCATTGTTTGCAGCGCATTCATGGCGCATCTTTCTCTTGCGCAAAACAAACCATTCATCAACGAGATCAATTATTTTAAAAAACTTGATTCTACTACGGCCATTCCTAAACATCCCATCCTGTTCATTGGCAGCTCTTCTTTTACCAACTGGAAAGATGTACGGGACTATTTTCCCGGCTATACCATTTTGAACAGGGCATTCGGTGGTTCTTCCCTGCCGCACCAATTAATGTATGCAGAAGAAGTGATCTTTAAATATGATCCGAAGCAGGTAGTTATTTACTGCGGGGAAAATGATCTTACCGGCGGCGACCATATTACTGCCGACAGTATTGTTGCAAGATTTATAAGATTGCATACACTTATCAGGCAACGATTGCCCAAAGTACCCATTGTATATGTTTCCATGAAGCCAAGCCCCAGCCGGGAAAAGTATTTGGTTACCATGCAGGCGGCCAATACAGCAATAAAAAAATACATCCGCAAAAAAAAGAAAACAGCATTTGTGGATGTATATCATGCCATGCTCAATAAAGATGGCAGCATCAAAACTGAAATATTCCTGGCAGACCGCCTGCACATGAACAAGGATGGCTATAAAATATGGCAACCTATTTTAAAACCTTACCTGAAAAAATAAAATGAAACTTTTTTTTATCGCAGCTGCTCTTCTTGGTGCATCGTTGCAATCCTTTGCAGGTAAGGACAGCACGGTTTATCCTGCCTACCACAAATTAATTCAATATACCGGCCGAACAGATAAAACAAATGCAGCCGGCCCGGTAATATGGGCACCCGGCGCTTATATTACGATTGCATTCGAGGGAACTTACTGCATCATGAAAATAAATGATGAAGTAAAGTACGGCAAGTCGCACAACTATATAATTGTACAGGTAGATAATGAAAAGCCTTACCGCATTCAGCTGAAAGAAAAAGAAAACAGCATTGTGCTTGCCAATAATTTAAAAGAAGGCAAGCACAGCATTACCATCTGTAAAAGTACCGAAGCAGAGATCGGCTGGATACAGCCTGCAGCATTCATCACCAGCAAACTCATCGCCCCTGCCAAAAAGCCAAAACGAAAAATTGAATTTATCGGCGACTCCATTACCTGCGGCATGGGTAATGATGAAAGCAGCCAGCCCTGCGGCAAAGGCGAGTGGTACGACCAGAACAATGCATGGATGGCTTACGGGCCACTTACTGCCAGAGCCGTTAATGCACAATGGCACCTGAGTTCTATATCAGGTATCGGTCTTATTCATAGTTGCTGCAATAAAACAACAGTAATGCCTCCCCTGTTTAAAAAGCTCAGCCTTTCTGCCGACAGCATCAACTGGGACTTTAAACAATACCAGCCAGACCTTGTAACAGTTTGCCTTGGGCAAAATGATGGTATACAGGATTCTACAGCTTTTTGCGGGGCCTATGTGCATTTCATGAAGGACCTGAGAGCTTATTATCCCAAAGCTACGCTGGTAATGCTTACCAGCCCCATGGGCAATACAGCGCTCAACAGTGTTTTGCAGCGATATATACTTTCAGTAGAAAAGGAGTTGAAGAAGAAGGATAAAAAAATAGATCACTACTTTTTCAAACAGCAATATATCAAAGGCTGCAGCTCGCATCCTTCCGGTGAAGATCATTTGAAGATGGCAGCAGAATTAACTGCTTTTGTGCAACAGAAAATGCGCTGGTAATACATTGCCTGTTCTTTAACCGGGGCAAAAGAATGCATCATTCGGAATAATATGATTCCTGTTATTAAGCTGCTTTCAATCCTACCTTAAATGCCAGGCTGAAATAGCGGAACGCATGCGGCGGCTGCTGGTTGTTCACAAACTTCCATTCCTTGCCTGAATCCAGCGGCGGATTTTTAGCGCTGCCTGCTGCTTCGCCAACACCGATATAGGTATCGTTGCTTTCCAGCTTGAAGCCATAAGCCTTGCCTTTGTTTAAATGAAGCCCTTTCAAATAAAAAGGTATCCACCTGCCATGGCTGTCTTTGTTGAATTCCACGTTGGCAGAACCGAGTGAGGCACCCCACCTGTTTTGTTGCTCATCAAATTCATACACGGTCATTACCACCCTGCCGGGTTTGGTAACAACGGTTGGAAAAACTTCAATGGTTTCGAGATCGCCTTCTGCAGTGGATACAAATGTTTGGCCCGCAGCTACATCTTTGTCATCAAAATTGCGGTGACCGATCCAGGAAGTGGCATTGTTAACTGTTTGTTCTACAATAGAACGTTGTGCATTGTACATAGCCTGTTCATTTTTTGAGGATGAATGAATAAATTGACTTCAGGCCGATTGTGTAGGTTAAACTAGTAACAGCAATTTAGAATTTTTATTGTGCTGTTGCGCAGGGTTGTTCACATTAAGGAGTTAGGGTTTTGTTAAAGCAGTCCATAGACAATAGTCGATAGTCCATAGCAGGGCCTTCGGGTAGCTGCTGTTTCCATCTCTTATCACATCTCATATCTTATCTCTCATAGTTCATATCTCATCGTTCATATCTCCTACCTCATCGTTTCTTCAACCACTCAATCTCCCTGCTTTGCGAGCTGATAATATCATTGCTCATCTTAATCAGCCCTTCATAGGTACCGTATTTCAAATAAGCCTTTGCCATGTCTACAGCGCTTTGGTGGTGAGGGATCATTTGTGCTACAAAATCTTTGTCTATGTTATTGTAAACAGGTGTTGCTGCATCCATCATGCTTTGCATGGAAGCATCCATGGCAGTTTTGAATGCAGCCGCATCCTTCGATTTAGCTGTATTGCTACGGGAAATAAATTCTGCCATAAAAGCAATTTCCTTTTGCTGTGCTGTTATTACCTGGCGGGAAAAGTTTTTCAGTGAATCATCCTTGCCTTTGCTGAGCTGCAGGTTGGCCATATCCACGGCCGCCTGGTGGTGCTGCAACATCATGTTGGCATAGTCAATATCGTTGTTGCCTGTAGATTTTTGCTGGTGCATTTTGGTCATCATGCCATCCATCAGCGCCTTCATTTCACTGCTTTTGGTGGTGGGGGCATGATCCATGTGTTGCGCTGTGTCATGCCCGTTATGTGCGGCGTGCTTATCGCCCTGTTCATTACAGGCAGTCAGCGCAAGCAGCAATGCAGCTGCGGTCAATAATTTATTCATGATATAGGTTTGTTTGTAGGTAACAACAACAATACCAATAATTCTCCAATTGTCAATAGTGCGGTCAGACTGTCCCGATAGCTATGGGGACGAAGCCGGGGTTAGAATAATCATTTCATTTTGTAACACATTCGACAGGCTCAGTGTGACAAGCAGGGTCCGTTAAATAAACGTTTTGTCAGGCTGAGCCTGTCGAAGTCGGGTTAGAATGAACGTTTCGTTTTGTAACACATTCGACAGGCTCAGTGTGACAAGACAGAGCCAGTTAAATAAACGTTTTGTCAGGCTGAGCCTGTCGAAGTCGGGTTAGAATGAACGT
>CAYOLS010000244.1:0-4660 GCA_964404845.1 uncultured Ferruginibacter sp.
TTTAGCCATTAGCAGACTTTAGTATTGAAGATGTTTTATTAATCCGGAAAGAATACCCCATGCCAAATTTTAAAGCACTTAAAATTTGGCAGAAAGGCTTTGAGATTGCCATTAGTTCATTTGAACAGACAAGTCGATTCCCTTTACAAGAGAAATTCGGACTTGTTTCACAAATAAACAGATGTGCTATTTCAATTCCGCCTAATATTGCCGAAGGCAGTAGCAGGGCAAGCAATAAAGATTACAGGAGATTTATTGAAATATCCCTGGGATCATGTTTTGAATTAGAGACTCAGTTATTGATTGGCCGGCAGTTAAATTATGGAGATGGCAAATCGATTACAGATTTGCTTAATCTGTTGACCGAAGAAGAAAAAATGCTAACTGCCTTTAGTAAAATACTGGCTAACAGCTAGCGGCTAATAGCTAAAAGCAAAAAAAGAGTTTTTTAATTTTGATTTTTTCCTTCCCTCCCCTATTTTTGCACTCCCAAATCAATATTGGGTGAAAAATTGGGTTATGGTGTAAAGGTAGCACAACAGATTTTGATTCTGTTTGTCTAGGTTCGAATCCTAGTAACCCAACAAAAAAGCTTTAGCTGATCGCTAAAGCTTTTTTGATTTTTGACCTGCCGGTTTAATCTTCCTTTTTTTGCTCACTTGGTTTTAATGCAACTGTTTTGTTTACCGGCCTGGGTGCAGGCTCGTTCATTTTCATTTGCTCCGAAGCTGCTGCCTGTTCGCTGGCGGGTTTTACTCCGGGCTTTGCATAAACAGGTTTGCTGGCAGATGCTGTTTGCATTTCTGCCGAATTAACCGCTATGTTGGGAGTGGTTTGTTTGCCAACTTCCGGTGATACAGGCTGACTGCTGGCAAGCTGTGCTTTTGCCGCCACAGATAACAGCAACGAAATAATGAATGCAGATGCTTTTATTATTTTTTTCATGATTATTATTTTAAATTATTTGATACTTACTAAAACGTTTATTTTGCCGGTGCCGGTTCCGTTATAATCCTGCAACGCTTTCCCGATCACCTGTCCTACTTTTACTTTTTCCAGGTCTGCTTTCATGGCAACGCCTGACTGAGAAGACGTAACCAACATATCGCCTCTTTTTATGGCGCCACCTTCCAGGCAAACTTTGGTAGGTATCACACCTATAACGCCCATTGGTACCATATGGGAAAGGTCATCTTCAGAAGCATTTTTTTCTGTGAGCAATACACCGGCCTTTGTTGCATACACACCTGAAACAAGTGTTGAATATGGCGCAGACGATCTTTCTACTTTCCTGTCAGCTGTTTGTGAAATAACCAGTACATCTCCTGGTTCGTAGTCACTGATGGTACCTTCCACATCAAAATATTCCGCCACATCGGCACCACCCACCTGTGTACCGCCATTAAAGAATCCTCTTCCTGTCTCGTCTATCCTTGCCACATTTCCCCCTTTTATAAATACAGCAAGGTTGCCGTTGCCATTCGTTGCTACTTCAAGCACATTGGTATTATTGGCTGCATTTACATTCTCAAAACGGGCTGCCCTGCCTGTTCCGCCGCTGATGCCAGCCTGTCCGATAACCCCGGTACCATTTTGTGTATTAAATCCCCTTACACCATAACCTGCACCATCGCTTCTTCCTACTACGGCACCTACACCATTCACGCCTGAGCTAAAACCAACGATCGCTTCACCGGTTTGATTACGGCCAATAACGCCCGCCGCAGAAATGCTGGAAGTAACGCCTTCAACACCGGTTCCGCCAGCTGATGTTGCATACACAGCATGCCCTACACCGGCACTGTTTACCTGGATACCACGCCCTCCACTGCCTGCATTGGACAGTTGAACATTGATGCCTATACCCGTACCATTGGTGGCTACTTCAACAGCAGTATTTGTATTGGCGGCATTCACGTTCTCAAAGCGGGCTGCCCTGCCCGTACCGCCGCCGATACCTGCCTGGCCCATAACGCCGATCCCGTCCTGTGTATTAAATCCTCTTACGCCATAACCGGCACCATCACTTCTGCCCACTACGGCACCTACGCCATTCACACCTGAGCTAAAACCAACGATCGCTTCACCCGTCTGGTTACGACCGATAACGCCTGCCGCAGAAATACTTCCTGTGATCCCTTCTACTGCTGTCTGCGAAGTTGCGTTCGATAGTATACCTCTTCCGCTGCCTGTATTGCTTACATTGATCACTGTTCCGCCGCCAACAGAATTAGCATCTACTACATTGCTATTGTTCGAATTGTTCAAAATAAATAAGCTGGCAGCCGAACCATTGTTGCTGGTTGCCTGCAGCCCTGTGCCGGAGTTGCTGTTGGCAAAAACACCTGTACCACCGGCAGAAGAATTGCCATACACACCCAGGCCACCCGGAGTAGACCCATACACGCCCCAACCGCTTCCGGCCTGCGAACCCCAGACACCGATGCCCAATCCGCCGGTACCATTGTTGATACCACGAACGGCAGCCGAAAAACCGCCGGGAGCTGTTGCATCAACGATACCTCTTATTGCACTCACACTCGATGTTGTAGATGTAGTAAGTGCTTCTATAGCCACCCCATCGCTTACCGTACTGGCGCTTAATGCGGGGTTGTTATTGGCATTATTGTTAATAGCGAATGTACCGCCGGTGCCGTTGTTGCTGGTACCGTATACACCAGTGCCTGTATTACTGTTGCCAAACACGCCATAGCCGCCGGCGCTCGAATTACCATACACGCCTAAGCCGTTGGGTGTAACACCATAAACGCCCCAGCCGCTACCTGCCTGGGAGCCCCATACGCCAATACCCAATCCACCGGTGCCGTTATTTATTCCCCGCAGGGCGGAAGAAAAACCTCCGGGTGAAGTGGAATTAACAATTCCTCTCACAGCAGCTATGCTCGATGTGGTCGTATTGTTCACTCCTTCAATAGAAGTGCCATCGCCATCATTCGTTATAGAAAAAAGTGTGGCTGCATTGTTCTCAGTTGCAACAAATGGAAGTATAAGATCGCTTGCTGCTCCTGAACCTGGTTCCCATTCACTGGTCACAGCATTCCATACCAGCGCCTGGCCTGCAGTTGGCGCAGTGGCACTTATATTTCTTGATTGGATCCTTGCAACCGCAGGGTTGGGATAAGTACCTGAAAGGTCGCCCCCTGCAGCACCACTGGGAGGCAGGTTGGCAGGAATAACCCCGGCTGCGATCATCGCACCGGTCACTGCTCCGTTGGCAATAGTAGGATTAGGATAGTTGCCTGTTAAAGATCCTCCTGCCGGACCGCTTGGAGGCAGGTTAGCGGGAATAACACCGGGTGCGATCATCGCACTGGTTACCGCCCCGTTGGCAATGGTAGGGTTAGGATAGTTACCTGTTAAGGATCCACCTGCCGGACCTACCGGCTGGGCACCTAAAGCATTAAGGGCGTAAGGTACAGAAGCCAGCTGTGAATTACCCATTTCAACAAATGCATTCCCGCCGTTCTGATCGGCTTCTACCTTAATGAATTTTGAACCGGTAGTCCAGTCGATACCTGCCACCGTGCCTGAAACATTAGTAGCGCCGGGGCTACCGATCTGCAGGGAAAAAAGGCCTACGCCATTGGTTGTAACAGCCCTTGTTTCACTATACACCGATGGGCCGTTGGCGCCATCCAGTATACTTAACCTGAGGGTGATATTTTTATTTGCCAATACATTCCCTACCGGGTTCCGGGCTACGCCCTGGTAATTCAGCAAGGCCGGGGCCTGTGCGTTTACAATAATTGAGCTAACAAAAAACAGTATTAATATGCTTAGATTTTTTTTCATTATGTTCTTTTTTTGACTTGAATTAATTGCCAACCTTTACGATGCGGAATGAGCTTCTCCGCAATACATGATCGGCCTGTACCTTTTCATCCGGCTTGAAGCTGGCATGAATGAAATAAACACCGTTAGGCTGCCTGCTGAGATCGTAGCGTTCGATCCTGTTGCAGCATTCATACCTGTAGCTTCGTTTTTTCCAACACCTTCCCGGCAGCATCTGTAAGCTGGAGATTTACCTGGCCCGGCAGGTTGAGGAAAAAATCAAGCTCGAAAAGGCCCGTTGTAACATTGGGGAATATCCGGTATTCATTGGCCTGGAATTCCAAAATGTTAGGAGCTGATTTCGTATTTTTTTCGGTGCAGGGTTGCAGCACACCGCCCGACAGGATCAAACTGCTATCAGGTAGTTTTTTGTAATAGTCTATTACAGTGGCTTCGCCCAGGCTCCATTCCAGGTGCAGGTAGGAACCAGCGTTGTCATAACTGCCTCCGGCTACATTAAGTGTAAAAGGTGAAACTGTCTGGGATTGCCCCCTGATGCAATAAAGCATTGCCATTCCTGAGAGGAGGATGCTTAGATTTTTTTTCATAAGTCTTTATTTGATTAAAAAAAATACAATACCATCAGGTCATAACTATGACCTGTATTTTTTTTCATCATGCAAAAACTTACATGCCCTGCAATCATTGATTGCATAGCATATATCTATGTATCCGGAAACAGCCAGCTGATTTTTTTCGACAAACGACCGTTTAATCGATCAGTGTTCACAGGTTGTTGTCAGTTAGTACTGAAAATACGCTGGCAGTGAGCTAAATTAACAAAAAATATTATTCGATAAAAAAATAA
>CAYOLS010000245.1:0-4581 GCA_964404845.1 uncultured Ferruginibacter sp.
AAATGTTCTGATGAGTAAAAAACGACTCTTCAATCATACAATAGCCGCTTGAGAAAAATTGCTGTCGTGATACCATTTTATGATGGGGCTGCTTATCTGCCGTTGCTCATCGATTCTATCAATGATAATATGGATCACTATGAGCTGCGGATTTTTGTAATTGATAATAGCGTGGCAGCAAAAAAACTGCCTGTATCGGCTCAGTATAAAAACACAACTGTTATAAATGCCGGCGAAGGGCTCGGATATGGGAAAGCTTGCAATATCGGGTTTAAAAAAAGTATTGAAGAACAGTTTGACCTTTTGATGATCATTAACCAGGACGGATACCTGGCCAAAGGTGCTTTACAAAAAATGATATCGGAACTGGAGACAGACGATGATTTTGTAGCAGCCATGCCGCTTCTTACTGAATATGGTTCCGACAAAGTAGAGTCTTTCTTTACTCAGGTATATCTGGTCCCGATGCCTGAACTGGTGTCTGACCTGTTTGCTGGTAAAACAAAAAGCCATTATATAATGCATACTTTGTGTGGGGCATGTTTTTTAATGAAGCTAAACCCGGTTCGTCATTGGCCGTGGCTTTTCGATGAGATATTTCATATGTATTATGAAGATGCAGAACTGTATGAAAGGTGGCTTAATCTTGGGAAAAAACTCATACTGATCCCGGCTGCAGTTTTTCATCACAGTCATTCCAATACTAATGAATCCATTCAGACTATCGGTTCGCTGGCAGAGAAAAGAGCATCACATCATATTTTCTTTTTAAAGAACAAAAAAACATCCATACCAGGATGGCTGCTTTTGGAAATACGTACTTTCATCGGGCAACTGCTCAAACTTGAATTCAAGCCAATGGCTGTGGAATTTTCTTCGCTCTTGAAAGTGATCAAACGTTCAAAACAGATAAATAAGAGAAGGAGCGGATACTCAGTTCACCAATAAAATAAGACCTGCAAAATATTGACTGGAGTTTCTTTGATCATAACCTGCCACGACCAACATCCTTATCTTCTACAATTGCTTTCATTACTGGATGAATACAAAGAAGAGATGCAGAACAACGAGGTTATTGTAGTGGATTCATCAAGTGAACCCGTTATATTGAAGGATGGAATTGCTTACTATCGTATTCCTAACAATGGGCCGTCAGCTGCAAGAAATTACGGGGCTTCCATAGCAACAAAAGAGTGGATACATTTTTGCGATGCAGACGATATAGTGAATCCGTATAGTCTTGAAGTAAAAATTCCTGGAGATTTTGATGTCGTTTTTTTTAAGTGGCAAAAGTTTGACGATAAAAATATTGTGGAGCAAGCCCGACATTTTTTTACTGGTCATTTGCATGGAGATATTAACATAGAACAGTTGAATGACCCTGTGTTTTTCGTACAGAAATTTTTTCCTGTACATGCGGTTTTGTTAAAAAGAGCTTTGTTTCAACAGGTTCATTTTAACGAAACACAATGGTTTATTGAGGATGTCAGGTTTTACTTAGAGCTGGCACTAATACCTGGTGCAAGATTAGGCTTATGTAATAATGATGCATATACTTCTTTTCACCGTTATTTTACAGACAGGATATCTTTATCCGCATCCAACAACCAGCGATTCTGGGAAGGGGTGTGCGGCAATTACAATTATCTATATGCGAAAGGCAACTTGTCCCCAGGGCAAAAGCTGGCGATGGTAAAGTTATTGTTGTTAAGCTATCATTCGGTTGAGCCAGACACCCAGGCAATGCTGGAAAAGCAATGCTCTTCTATATGGAACTCATTTGCAGGTATTGGAAAATTGCTGAAGAATAAACTGCTGTTCAGGATGGCAACCGCCATTACAAGAAGTTTCTAATGAAAATCGTTTTAATTTCCGAATACAGTCGTTTTACAACAATTGGAGGAACTGAATACTATGTTGATGTACTGGCAGAAGGGCTAGCAAAAAGCGGGTATGAAGTAATCCTTATTGCAAAAGGAAATGATGCCAAAGAAACAGGGCACTTTTTTGAATTAACAAAAAGCAATCATCGTTACGAAGTATTTCTGATTCCAGCTATGCCTTTTACCATTGATGAGATAAAACAAAAAAAAGTAAGTCGCAGCTGGAAGTTGATATTTCCTTTATTGAAGATTGCTGAGCCTGATATCATTCATGTGCATACTTCCACCACTTTTTTTAACATACGTCACCTGGAACACTGTACACGTTATTTTAAGAATATTTTTTTTACAACCCATATTCCTGGACATTTTTGTGCAAAAGGCGATCTTATACAAAATGACCGCAAACCCTGTGATGGTAAAATAGGTTTAAAATGTTATGCCTGCATGTTTACAAAGTCGGCAGTGAATGGTACCAGTAATTTGTTGTTCCGTTATTCCTCAAAAAAACTACATACACTTATTACTATGAACCGGCTTGGCATACAGGTTATTTGTCCGTCTGCCTGGCAGAAAGAACAATTGCTTCGTAATGGTTATAATGAAAAAAATATTCGTGTGATCCGGCAGGCAATTGATATGACTAATTATCAGCCTGTAAAAGCCGTCAAAAGAAATAAAAAATTCAGCATTGGCTACCTTGGACGACTGTCAGTTGAAAAAGGTTCATCGCTTCTCATTAATTTCATTCGTTCGTACAAAGGGAAAAAGGATATTCGTTTTGTTGTAGGAATTCCTGCTAACAGCGATGAAATCGCAATGGCTGAACTGAAAGAGCTGGCAAATAGTGAAGATTATGACATATTATGGATGTCTTCTGTTGGCAACGGTAACAAACAGGACTTTTTTTCGCAGATCGATTGTCTTTTTATACCATCCTATTGTGTGGAAACAGGTCCGGTAGTATTGCTCGAAGCGGCATTCTATAAAAAGCCTGTAGTGGCTCCCGATACAGGTGGCCCCGCAGAATTTGCCCGTGAAATCCATCCCGTCTACTTATATAAATGGAATGATCCGGTTGCTGCGGGTCAGATTATTAATAACCTGCAAAACAGGCAGCAGGAAGTAATAAATAACGAAGCAGTATTACAAAAATACAGCTTTACTTTTCTTGCTGATCACCTGCTGGCATATTTGCAAAGTTGCCAACCTTAAATTATGAGGATTTTATTACTGATGGATCCTTTCATTCCAGTGCCGCCAACGCACTACGGTGGAATTGAAAGAGTGATTTACGATATTGCCTGCCAATATGTGAAGGATGGGCACGAGGTTACGATTGTAGCTGGTCCCAATTCAAAAAGCCCTGGTAAGTTGATCTCTTATGGCTTTAACACCAATATTCAATCTATCAGTATTAATTTTTCATTGATGAAAAAAGTGGCCAGTATTTTATGGACGGAAAGCAAAAGACATGATGTGATCCACAATTTCGGGAGACTGGCATGGATGTTCCCGGTGCTATGGTCACGCACCAGGAAAGTACAGACCTATATGCGTTATATTACCCCAAGAAATATCCGGGTACTGAACTGGCTCGGTGCAAAAAAAATACAATATACAGCTGTTTCTGATGCTATTGTAAAAACAGGCATATCGGGCGGCGGTAAATGGTCAACGGTTTATAATTGTGCGCCTGTAGAGCAGTTCAGTTTTGTGAAAGAAGTTCCTGCTGATGCGCCATTGGTTTTTTTGGGCAGGCTTGAAAGGTGTAAAGGTGCCCATACAGCAATCAAAGTGGCAAAGCTTACAGGAAAACAGTTGATCATTGCAGGAAATATTTCTTCTCTACCTGAAGAGATCGAATATTTTAAAAAGGAAATAGAACCGTTTATTGATGGTGAGCAAATAAAATATATTGGAGTGGTAAACAATGAACAAAAAAATATATTACTTGGTTCTGCTGCAGCTATGCTGTTGCCGGTAGAATGGTTTGAACCATTTCCTATTGTATTGCCGGAATCTTATTCATGCGGTACGCCTGTGCTGGCGTTTCCCGGCGGTGGTGTTCCCGAAGGTATCTTTACAGGCGTAACCGGTTACATCAGCAATACTGCAGAAGAAATGGCTTTGCATGTACAACAAATTTCATTACTAAGCAGGCAGGCATGCCGGCAGAAAGCCGAAGATCTGTACAGCAAACAAAAAATTGCCGGCGATTACCTCGCTCTCTATTGCAACTAATAATGAAAAAAATTGTACTCATAACGGTAAGCCAGCCTTCTATCAACCCACGATTGGTAAAAGAGGCAAATGCTTTGCAGGAGGCGGGTTATGATGTAACTGTTATTTATCAATTTGTGATCAATTGGGCCAATGAAAAGGATATTGAGTTGTTGCAACATGTAACGTGGAAATACAAAATGGTAGGTGGTACACCCCATAAAAATAAATGGTACTACCAGTTTACCCGGTTCAGGTACAAGATATTCAAAGAGTTAAGTAAAAGAGGATATCAAAAATATCTTATAGCAGAAAGAGCACAGGCACGCAGCTTTGACGAATTGCTCGGGGCTGCAAGAACTGTAAAGGCAAGTTGGTACATTGCCCATAACCTCGGAGCTTTGGCCGTAGCTGTAAAAGCTGCTACGTTTAATAAAGGCTGCGCATGTTTTGATTTTGAAGACTATCACAGAGA
>CAYOLS010000246.1:0-4528 GCA_964404845.1 uncultured Ferruginibacter sp.
TCGATGATTTTGCGCCTAACCTTTCTTTCTTCTTCAGTAATGGTATGGATCCTGAGTACAGTGTGATCGGCCGTGTGGCCCGCCGCATCTGGGCCAAAGCCATGAAGAACAAATACAAAGGCAATGACCGCAGCCAGAAATTAAAATACCATATCCAGACCAGCGGCCGTTCCCTGCATGCGCAGGAGATCGATTTTAATGATATCCGTACTACGTTGCAGGCATTGTATGCTATTTATGATAATTGTAATTCGCTTCACACCAATGCATACGATGAAGCTATTACAACACCTACAGAAGAAAGCGTGCGCAGGGCAATGGCAATACAGTTGATCATCAACAGGGAATTAGGAACTGCGAAGAATGAAAATCCCAACCAGGGCTCTTTCCTCATTGAAGAACTGACAGACCTGGTAGAACAGGCCGTGCTTACAGAGTTCAACCGCATTACAGAACGTGGTGGCGTATTGGGCGCCATGGAAAGAATGTACCAGCGCAATAAGATACAGGAAGAAAGCTTATACTACGAAACATTGAAGCACACAGGTGAATATCCTATTGTTGGTGTAAATACATTTCTTAGTAAACAAGGTTCGCCAACGATCCTTCCACAGGAAGTGATCCGCAGCACTACTGAAGAAAAAGAATTCCAGATAAAAACACTCGAAGCATTTCACCAGCGTCATGCCGATAAAGGCGAAGCAATGCTGAAGCGTTTGCAGCAGGTAGCTGTTAACAACGGAAACCTGTTTGAAGAATTGATGGAAACAGTTAAGTATTGCTCACTGGGGCAGATCACCAATGCATTGTATAGTGTGGGTGGACAGTACAGGAGAAATATGTAAGGTATCAATACGGGTTGGGTCGCCCTGGCTCAACCCGGGTTGATCAGTTTGTAGCCCTTGCCTCTTACATTCATGATCTTTATGGAAGCATCTTCTTTCAAATAGCCACGCAGCCTCGAGATAAATACATCCAGGCTTCTCCCCGAAAAAAAATCATTGTTCCCCCAAAGCTTCTGCAATACTTCATTGCGGTTGATGAATTGATTACTAACGGAAACGAGTAACTGCAATATATCAGCTTCCCTCGAAGTAAGCTGTTTTTTTACGCCGTTGACCAGTAATTCGCCGGAAGGGTAGAAAAAATCGAATTGGCCTATCTTCCAGCCCGAAGGTTCGCTTTGATCATTGCTCACCAATATGCGGTTGGGGTGCAGCAATGCTTTGATGCGTACGATCAGCTCGGCAATGCTGAATGGCTTTTTCAGGTAATCATTGCCACCCTGCTCAAATCCTTCTACCACATCTTCCGGTCTTGACCTTGCAGTAAGAAAAATAACCGGCGTATAAGTATCGGTTTTGCGCAGGTCCGATACAAAGTCAAAGCCGCTGCCATCAGGCAGCATTACATCCGCAATAATGATATCAGGTTTCTGCCGGTGATACTGTGTTCTTGCCAAAGCAAGCGTGGTAGCATGCATCACCGTAAAGCCTTTCGTTTCCAGGCTCTCTTTAACGATGATGGCGAGATTGGCCTCATCTTCCAGCAGCAATATATTTTGTCCGTTCATAATGGCCATGTAGTGATTACGGTGGTGCCTTTTTCTTTTACACTGTGCAATTGTATCTGCCCTTTATGGGCTGTCACAATTTCTTTCACATAACTCAATCCAAGCCCGTGTCCCTTTACAGCATGCTCTTTACGGGGCTCCCGGTAAAATTTATCAAATACATAAGGCTGGGAAGCAGCAGCAATACCTTCACCTTTATCGCTGCATTCAATATAAAGGAAATTATTTTTCTCATAGCAGTGAATGCGGATGTCTGCCGTAGCACCGGAGTACTTGATAGCGTTGTCTGTAATATTAATGATCGCCTGGCAGAACAATGCCTTGTCTGCCATAATGCTTTCAACAGAAGCACTGCTGCTGAATTGAAAGGCTACTGGTTTCCGGGCTGTCAGCACCAGGCTGTCGGCGATCTTTGTGATCGTTTCTTTCAGCATGATCTTTTCCGGGTTCAATACAATGTTTCCCTGCTCATACAGGCTGATGTTGAGAATATTGTTCACCAGCGCATTCAGCCTGTTTAGCTCTGTGCGGGCATAACCCATGTAGCGGCCCGCTTTCTGCGGATCCTTCAGTATTTCAAAATCATCCAGTGCTTCTACGGCAGCAGAAACTGTTGCCAAAGGTGTTTTTAATTCGTGGGTGATATTGTTGATGAAATCATTTTTTATGGCGGACAATTTTTTTTCCTGGAACAAAGATGCCAGCAGCAGGTAAATGCAGCAGCCGATCAGCAGGACCAGTGCAACGGAACCGGTGAGCACCCATTTAAGATTAGACCAGATATAGCCGGCAGGACTGTCGAACACAGCTCTTACAAAATTGCTATCCTTATCCCACCATTTGTAAGTAGGGAATGATTTGGTGACCACTGCTTTTGTCTTCGCCAGTGAATCGGGCAGGCGTACATGATTCAGCATGCTGTCTGCAGCAGATAAGTGAAAGCTGAAGCCTGTGCTGATATTTCTTTTTGAAAGATAATCCTGCAATACAGGCCGCAGGCGGGCCGTATCAAACCCGTACTGCCTCACTTTTTCATTCATGAGCTTGCCGATATTCTGCGTACGGAAATACACTACATGGCTTTCGAGGTCTTCGGAACGCAGGAGATGCGCATATTGTTCGGCGATCGATCTTTTGTAAGCGGTATCACCCTGCTTCAGCGAATCGGGCAGTTGTTGGGAAGAAAAGGAAGTAGCATCTTTATGATCCTTTGCATTGCTGATGCTGTGCACATAAGGCTCAGCGTCGGACCGGTTCCTTTTGCTGCTGATGGTAAAAGCATTGGTATCCAGCAATTGCTTTACCATTTCCATTTCAATAGTATCACAACGCAGGCTGAATTCTTTTTTAACGGCATCTTCAAAAGCCATATTCACTTCCCTTTCAAAATTGAAGCGGGTTACCCTGTAATAATTACTGATCCAGTAAAACTGCAACAGCAGCACCAGTATGATGGCGCTGATACAGATGCCCAGTAAAAAGCGGGTATTTTTGATCATGCTGCAAATCTACTTCCACAGGCCCGAATAGGAACGCCGTTAACATACAATAACATTCAATAACCTCCTGTTAACCGCAGCGGGGCATAAAGTCCGGCAATTTTGTTTGAAATTTTATTACATGAAAAAATATCTGCCTTTTATTTTTTGTTTTATAAGCATGACCGCTCATGCGCAGGAGCCGCTGTTACAGCCGGGCAATCATTTCCCCGAAATTACCATCAGCAATATTTCCAATGCACCGGTAAAGGAGTTCCGGCTCGCCAATACAAAAGATTCAAAATGGTACATCCTTAATTTCTGGGGTACCTGGTGCAGTCCCTGCATTCCTGAAATGGATGTATTGGCAAAATTGCAAAAGGCCAATGCCGGTAAGTTGCAGGTGATCGCTATTTCCGATGATTCTGAAGAACGGAAAAAGAAATACCTTTCCAACAAGCCTTCTTCTATCTGGCTGGCCACCGATACTTCCTATACTTTATACAAAATGCTGAACCTGGCGTACGTGGGGCAAAGTGCTATTGTTGATCCTTCCAGGAAGATCGTAACGCTGGTACGTACAGATTCTATCAACCAGGCCATGATCGACCGGCTGCTAAAAGGCGAACCGGTAAAGTACAGCGCCGAAACAAAAGAAGCGGCCATACAAACCAAGGGTGATCCTTTTGGGCTGGATTCATTGACGGAGCACAGCTTTACCATAAGAGGATATAAAACCGGTGAACGTACCATGGGCCGTACTTACACAGATGTATCGGAGTATAAAGGCAGACGCCTTAGCTGGTACAATGTCACACCCGGACTTTTGTACCGGGCTGCCTATGGCATTAAAACGTATATGGTGCAGGAATTTTTTGACTCCACTTCTCTTTCTGCCGCAGAAATAGCTGCTTTTAAAACGCACAATTCAAAGGACAGGGAAAGTTTTTATTGCGTTGACCTGCTGGTGAAGCCCGGGCAAAAAGATAGTCTTTATTACTACCTGCAACAATACCTGAATGCTATGCTTCCTGTTAAAGCAAAAAAAGAACAAAGAAAGATGGAAGTATTGGTGCTGAAGCAACAAAAGGGAGCACCGCTTGCAATCAGTATTTCTGCAAAGGCAGAAAGCAGCTATGGATTCAGTGGTCGTGGTATCACGGCAGAAAAGATCAGCCTGAACCAGTTTGCAGAAGATTATCTTTCGAATGAGCTGGGTATGCCGGTTGTTAACGAAACAGGCTTACAGGGTTTTTATGATATTACTACCAACGTGGAGCAAAGGGATTATAAGGGTATTATCAAATCTATTGAAGCACTGGGATTAACTGTGGAGAAAGCGGAACGGGTTGTGCCGGTGATCATTTATTATAAATAGGTTGCCGGAAAGTATGGCTGCTGTTTAACAAAAGGCGCTTTTCAAAATGCTTTTCTTATAGTGTTAAAGTACACGGGCTATATTAAATTATGAGTTTTT